>NZ_JBSGCD010000002.1:0-439142 GCF_053601675.1 Micromonospora sp. NPDC004704
GCGGCGCGTCGCGCCGCCGCCGCGGGGGCGACCAAGCGCACCTCCGCCCCGCAGCCCCGCCGTTTCACCGGCCGGGCGACCGCACTGTTCGCGGTGTTCGTCGCTCTCGCGCTCGCGTACACCTACCCGGTCCGGGTCTACCTCGGGCAGCAGGCGGACATCGCCCGGATGGAAGCGGAGCAGCAGGCCCAGCGGGAGCACATCGGTGAGCTGTCGGAAGAGGCGAAACTCTGGCAGGACCCGGCCTTCATCACCACGAAGGCCAAGGAGCGCTTCTACATGGTCCGGCCCGGCGAGCAGCTGTTGGTGATCCTCACCGACCCCGAGGGCGCCGCCCGGGACGCCGGCACCACCGCCCAGCCGGCACAGAAACCGGCTGAACCCTGGTACGACATGCTCTGGTCCAGTGTCCAGGCCGCCAACGAGGAAGGTCCCGCACGTTGACCGTCGTACCCCCCGAGCGGCCGGCGGCCGGTCTGGTCCCCCCACCTGCGCGCGAACCGGCCACCGAAGAGGACCTGGCCGCGGTCGGCGCCCAACTCGGCCGTACGCCGCGCGGCACCCGTGCGGTCGCGCACCGCTGCCCGTGCGGTCGCCCCGACGTGGTGGAGACGACCCCACGGCTCGCCGACGGCACCCCGTTCCCGACCCTGTTCTACCTGACCTGCCCGCGCGCGGTCGGCGCGTGCAGCCGGCTGGAGTCGGCCGGGGTGATGAAGGAGATGGCCGACCGGCTGGCCGAGGATCCGGAGCTGGCCGCGCAGTACCTGGCCGCGCACGAGGACTATCTGAGCCGCCGGGACGCGATCGGTGAGGTGCCGGAGATCGGCGGCATCTCCGCCGGTGGCATGCCGGGTCGGGTGAAGTGCCTGCACGTGCACCTCGGTCACGCCCTGGCCACCGGCCCCGGCGTCAACCCGTTCGGTGACGAGACGCTCGAACTGATCGAGCCCTGGTGGCTCGGGGGTTCGTGCGTGGACCTGCCTTGAGCACGGATCTTGTCGTCCGGCGGGCGCGGACCGCGGACGTACGCGGCATCCGCGAGCTGATCGACACGTACAGCCCCGGTGGGCGGTTGCTCAGCAAGGCCACGGTCACCCTGTACGAGCACGTCCAGGAGTTCTGGGTGGCGGTCCGACCCGCCGACGGTGCGGTCCTCGGGTGCGGGGCGCTGCACGTCATGTGGGAGGACCTGGCCGAGATCCGTACGGTGGCCGTCCACCCCGACTGTCGGGGGCGCAAGATCGGCCACCAGATCGTCGCGGAGCTGCTGGGGGCGGCACGGGAACTGGGCGTCACCCGGGTGTTCTGCCTGACCTTCGAGACCGGGTTCTTCGGCTCCTTCGGCTTTGTCGAGATCGACGGAGCGCCGGTCCCGCAGACCGTCTACGAGCAGTTGCTGCGCTCGTACGACGAGGGTGTGGCGGAGTTCCTCGGGCTGGAGCGGGTCAAACCGAACACCCTGGGCAACGTACGGATGCTGCTCCGCCTCTGACGTAGGGTGACTGCCGTGACGACCAGAGTGGCGGGGATCGACTGCGGCACCAACTCCATCCGGCTGCTCGTGGCCGACCTGCCGGATCCGGGGGCCGACCCGACCGCACCGCTGGTGGACGTGAGCCGCCGGATGGAGATCGTCCGGTTGGGTCAGGGCGTGGACCGGACCGGTCGGCTCGCCCCGGAGGCGATCGAACGTACCCGGGTGGCGCTGGCCGGCTACGCGGCCGAAATCGCCGACCTGGGCGCGACCCGGGTACGGATGTGCGCCACCTCCGCCTCCCGTGACGCCAGCAACGCCGACGAGTTCCGGGCGATGGTGCGCGACACTCTCGGCGTGGCGCCGGAGGTGGTCACCGGCGACGAGGAGGCCCGGCTCTCGTTCACCGGCGCCGTACGCGGACTTCCCACCGACGCCCGTTCCCCGTTCCTGGTGGTGGACATCGGTGGCGGCTCCACCGAGTTCGTCGTCGGCGATCGGGACGCGGGGGAGCGGGTCCTGGCGGCGATCTCGGTCGACATCGGCTGCGTCCGGATGACCGAGCGGCACCTGCACGACGACCCGCCGACGCCCGACCAGATCGCCGCGGCCGAGGCGGACATCGCCGCCGCGGTGGACCGGGCGTTGTCCGTGGTGCCCGGTCGGGAGGCCGCCACCCTGATCGGTCTGGCCGGTTCGGTGACCACGGTGGTGGCGATCGCGCTCGGACTCGACTCGTACCAGCCGGAGCGGGTCCATCACGCGCGGATCTCGTACGACGAGGTGGCGAAGGTGACCGCGGACCTGTTGTCCCGGTCGTCGGCCCAGCGGATGAAGTACCCGGTGATGCACCCCGGCCGGGCGGACGTGATCGGCGCGGGTGCGCTGGTCCTGCGGGTGATCATGGAGCGTGCCGGCATGCCCTCGGTCGTGGCCAGCGAGCACGACATCCTCGACGGCATCGCCTGGTCGCTCGCCGACGCGGGCTAACCAATCGACGTACGGTCTCAGCCTTCAGTCAGCTCTGGCCGATGCTTACGGATCCATGTCTCGACGTCGGTCTTCCGCCACACCTTGCCCATCTGGAGCACCTGAAAGGGCTCGGGGAAGTTGCGGTGTGAGGTGATGACGTGGACGCGCTGCTTGCTGATCCCGCCCAGCATGACGCGGATCTCATGCGCTCCCACCAACTCCATGTCACCGACGCTAGAACGTTGACCCGACTCCTTGAATCAGGTCAACGAACCGGGCACCATCGAACTCGGTATCGCGCAGAAATTGGGTGGCTCGGGGCGGAGGAGGCAGTCCGACCCCAGCCCGACGGGAAGGGGCCCCGGCTCATGAGCAACCTGGCGGCGTGCTGCTGGAACTCTCCCTCGGGGAGGATGTCGAGCGCTGGCCGATTGACCTCGCGCAGTCGCGTGCTCTCGTGCCCGTATTGTCGGGTTTGTTGAGTCAGGCGGACGCCACCTGGCTGCGGGCGGCCTGAACGCCGTTTCTTCGTACATCGTCTTTGATGTGCGCACATCAAAGACGATGTACGAGGATTTGCCGATACTGCTTCCAGCAGCGGTGACCGGAGACGTGTGTCGACCGGGGCGATCTCGGGAGCCGGGCCTGATCGCGGCGTTCACCGTTTACGCGACCACCACTCCTGGGCGCTCCAGTCCTGGCAGCGTCGTTCGGTCATCAAGCCAGGGTAAGAGCTGCGGTCGCGTTCGCGCGGTCCGAGGACCGGAACTACAACGCTCTTGACGGTATCTCGCAATGCACACTACTCTCCATCGCGTGGACACTACCCAGCTGCTCAAAGGCGTGCTGGATCTCGCGGTCCTGGCCGTCCTGAAGGAAGAGGACGGTTACGGCTACGACATCATGCGTCGTCTGCGTACCGCCGGTCTGGACGAGATCGGGGACGCGTCGGTCTACGGCACCCTGCGCCGGCTGTTCCAGGCCGGACTGCTGACCACCTACGTGGTGCCCAGCGAGTCGGGACCCCATCGCAAGTACTACGCCCTCAACGCGGCCGGCCGCGACCAGCTCGACCGGTCCGGCAAGGTGTGGCGGGCCTTCGCATCCACCATGGACCAGCTCCTCGACGAACGGGGGCGTACGGCATGACCGCGCGCAACGGGGAGGGCGCCACCCAGCGAAGCGAGGAAGGCATGACCGAGCAGGAGATCGCGGACTACGTGGAACGGGTCCGGCGGGCCCTGTCCGACCTGTCCCCGGAGGACCGGGACGAGTTGCTCGAAGACCTGCCCGAGCACCTCGCCGAGGTGGCCGCCGACGGCACCGGTGCGCTCGTCGACCGGCTCGGCACGTCCGAGGCGTACGCGGCCGAGTTGCGTGCTGCGGCCGGGCTGCGGGCGCCGGATCCGTCGCCGGACCTGGACAGACGGGTCGCCACCGCCGTCCACCAGCTCCGTGGCCGGCTGCGGGTGCTCGACGGCCGGGTCGGGCCCGTGATCGGGTACGCCAAAGCCAGCGAGTTCCTCCGCCTGCTCCGTCCCGCCTGGTGGGTGCTCCGCGGTTACCTGGTGGCGATGCTCGTCACGGTCATGCTCACCGGCGACAGCTTCGGGCTGCTGCCCCGGCTGGGCGGCAACACCCTCGCGGCCGTACTGCTGCTCGGTCTCTGCGTGGTCGGGTCGATCTGGCTCGGCCGGCGTGCCGCCCCGCGGCGGGGTTGGCGGCGGCACCTGATGCACCTCGGCACGGTGGCCCTGGTGCTGTTCGGTCTGATCGGTTTCGCCGACGTCGACCAGCGTGGACAGCAGACCAACTACTACGCACCGTCCTACAACGAGGACCCGTACTCCGGGGTACAGGACGTCTACGTCTACGACCGGCAGGGGCGGCTGGTCGAGGGCGTACGACTGTTCGACCAGGACGGTCGACCGATCCGGTTGGGACACCCGTGGTGCGACGACCTGGTGCAGTTCCCCGTCGAGCCGGGGGACGTCGTACGCGACCCGCTGCGCCAGCCGTACCCGTACTGCCCGGAGGGTGCCCCGTTCCGTTTCTCGACCGGACCGGTCCCGTCCCCCACCACCCCGGCACCAACCCCCACGGGTACGCCGACACCGTCCGAGGCCCCGACGCCGACCGGAACGGGCACGCCGACGCCGACCGGGAGTGCCCCACCCGTCGGCCCGAGCGCCACGACGGGCTGAGTGGGCACACCCGAACCTGCTGGTCCGGGTCCTGTCGACGGTGCGTCGGCAGGACCCGGACCGTTTTCCGGTCGCGCGGTCGGCAACATCGGGCTGAAAGGTGGAGGGAACCGGGCAGCGGGATGTCGGGGGCGCTGTATACCGTGTCCCCCGCACTTGATCATCGAGTGCGGATCGAGTTACCCCCATCTCGGAAGGAAAGTCAGTGACGGACCAGGCACCCCCGCCGCCCGCATCCCCGGCATCGCCCCCGCCGGGAGCGTCGGTGCCGCCGCCGGTCGACCCGGGCGCACCCGCGCCGTTCCCGGCCGCGGCCGGCGACCCGGGTGCGCCCGTGCCGGTTCCCGCGGAGCCGGTCAAGAAGAAGAGCCCGATCAAGAAGATCGTCAGCGTGCTGGCGGTCATCGTGATCGCGGTCGCGGTGAAGTTCGGTGCCGGCGCCCTGCTCGGCGGCGAGGACAAGGCGGCCGAGGCGAAGGTCGGCGACTGCCTCGCCTCGCTGCCCGAGGTGGCCGAGGGTGAGGAGAAGGAGGCCCCGAACGCCAAGGTGGTCGAGTGCACCTCGACCGAGGCCGCCTACAACGTCGTCGGCCGGGTCGAGAACCAGACCCAGGAGCAGGCGGCGAACACCACCGAGTGCGACCAGTACGCCGCCGAAGGCGAGGAGTACTCCATCTACTACGCCATCCCCACCGGTGGCACCGGGTACGTGCTCTGCCTCAAGCCGAAGAAGGCCTGAGCGGACGGACGGCGGGGTGTACGTCCACCAATACGGGAGGCGTACGCCACGCCGTCTTCCCCGGTGACGGTCGGGCATGGCAGGCTACCCGCACACAACTGAGCGATAACTGTGCGACCAGCCAATGATGACTGACCGACAGGAGGCCGGCTGATGGGCGAAAAGGTGAGCTACCGGAGTAACGGTGGCACCAGCGAGGGATACCTGGCCCTACCCACCAGCGGGGCGGCCGGGCCGGCTGTCATCGTGATCCAGGAGTGGTGGGGACTCGTCCCACACATCACCGCCGTTGCCGACCGGTTCGCCGAGGCCGGCTTCGTCGCGCTCGCGCCCGACCTCTACCACGGCGCCTCGACCAGCGAGCCGGACCAGGCCCAGCGGCTGCTGATGGGCCTGGCGATGGACCAGGCCGGCCGGGACATCGCCGGGGCCGCCGACTACCTCGCCGACCGACCCGAGGCGACCGGCCAGGTGGGCGCGGTCGGCTTCTGCGCGGGCGGCAGCCTCGCCCTGTGGTCCGCGACGCTCTCCCCGCGGATCGTCGCGACCGTCGGGTTCTACCCCGCGCTGCCCTGGGAGCGGATGCGCCCGGAATGGTCCGACTACACCGGCAAGGCGGCCGTCATCCACTGCTCCGAAGAGGACGGCACGTCGGCCGACGAAGGCGTACAGGCCGCCCAGCGGGCGATCAAGGCGGCCGGTGGCGAGTGCTCCCTGCACGACTACCCCGGCACCCGGCACGCGTTCTTCAACGACGACCGGCCCGAGGTCTTCGACCGGCAGGCGGCAGCCAGCGCCTGGGCCCGTACGCTCGAATTCTTCCGGAGCCGGCTTGGCTGAGACCCGTACCGCCGAACAGGTCCTCGCCCGCGCACAGCGGGCGGGCGACCTGCCCGACCTCGACGGCGCGGTCGCCGACTGTTTTGCCTGCTCCCGCCTGGTCGCCTGGCGGGAGGAGGTGGCCCTGGTCCGCCGGGCGGCGTTCCGGGACCAGGAGTACTGGGGCCGACCGGTGCCCGGCTTCGGTCCCGCCGACGCCCGGATCGCCATCCTCGGCCTCGCCCCGGCCGCACACGGCGGCAACCGCACCGGTCGGGTCTTCACCGGGGACCGGTCCGGGGACGTGCTCTTCGCCGCGATGCACCGGGCCGGGCTGGCCAACCAGCCGACCAGCGTCGCGGCCGACGACGGGCTGACCCTGCGGCACACCAGGATCTTCGCCGCGGTCCGGTGCGCACCCCCGGACAACAAGCCCACCCCGGTCGAACGGGACACCTGCGCGCCCTGGCTGCACCGGGAGGTGCAGTTGATCAGACCCACGCTGCGCGTCGTGGTCGCCCTGGGCGCCTTCGCCTGGGACGCGTGGTGGCCGGTGCTCCGCCAGGTGTACGGCGTTCGCCCGCCCAGTCCTCGTCCCCGCTTCGGCCATGGGGCACACTGGTCCGACGGAACCGCTCCGGACTTGCTTGGCTGCTACCACGTCAGCCAGCAAAACACCTTCACCGGACGGTTGACACCAGCGATGCTGGACGAGATATTCACCCGGGCCAAGGGTCTGGCCGGGTTGGACTGAGACATCGGCGACAGTTCGGGGGCGGTAAGCGGGATGGCCAGTTCCGCTCTGCGCAGATGGTGGCCGCTCGCGGCGGTGGCGCTGCTGCTCGCCCTCGCCGCGCTGTCGACCGCCCAGTCGTCGCTGCGGATCGACCGGCTGGAGCAGACCGAGCGGACCCCGCCGCCGCTGGAGGTCCTCCCGGAAACCCGACCCCCGACGACGCAACCCCCGCTGGAACTGGCCCCGGCCGCCCCGTTCACGGTGCCCGCCTGGCTGATCAACGGCGCGATCGGTCTGGCTGCCCTCGCACTGGTGGCGCTGCTCGTCGTGCTGGCGCGGCGACTGCTCCGGGACCTGGCCCGGCGGCGGCGCGCGAAGATGCCGGCCGCCGCCCAGGCCTCGGCCGAGCAGACCGCCGAGGCGGTGGTCGCCGCCCTCGACGCCGGACTGGTCGACCTCTCCGACTCCGACACCGACCCGCGTCGCGCGGTGATCGCCTGCTGGGTGCGGCTGGAGCAGGCGGCTGCCGCCGCCGGGATGCCCCGACGGGTCGGTGACACCCCGACCGACCTGGTGACCCGGCTGCTGCGCGACGGCACCGGCGTGGTCAGCGCCGAGGTGCTGGCCGCGTTCGCCCACGTCTACCGGGAGGCCAGGTACGCCACCCACAGCGTGGACGAACAGATGCGGGCACAGGCCCGGTCGGCGTTGCAGCGGCTGCGTACCGAACTGACCGTGGGGGTGACGTCGTGACCGAACGTACCGCCAGCATCGACGACCTGCTGGGCAGCGACGAGCTGATCCGGCTCCGGGAGGAACCGGAGGAGCCGCCCGGCCGGCGACGCCGGATCGGCCCGTGGATCTGGCCGGTGCTGATCGCGGCCGGGTTCACCGCCGTGACCGTGGTCGGACTCCGCATGTTCGCGCTCGGGATCTCCGTACCGGCGGTCTTCGCCGCCTGGCTGGCCCTGCTGCTGCTGCGTCAGGCCACCGCACGGGTGAAGGCGCCGGCCCACCGTACGGTCCAGCCGATGCGCTCGTCCGCCGCCGACGACGGCATGTACAACTTCGGTGCCCTCGACGGCCTGCGCGGCGTGGTCGACCGGTGGGAGAACAAGCTGGTCTGGTCCCACGCCGAGCCCGGCCGGTACGCCAAGGGCGTGCACCCGAGCCTCGGTGAACTGGTCGACGAGCGGCTGCGCCAGCGGCACGGAGTGACCCGGGCCAGCGACCCCGCGCGAGCCCGTGCCCTGCTCGGCGAGCAGGTGTGGAAGTTCCTCGACAGCCCCCCGAAGCGGACGCCTCCGCCGCGTGACCTCGCGGTGATCGTCGCTCAATTGGAGAAGCTATGAACGACGCGGACCAGGTCCAGACGACGCCCATCTTCGAGGTGGCCCGACTGGCCCGGGCGGTGCTGGACCAGGTCTGCACCGTGGTGGTCGGCAAGCGGGACTCGCTCGAACTCGTCCTGGCCGGCATCCTGGCCGGCGGCCACGTACTGCTGGAGGACCTGCCGGGGCTGGGCAAGACGCTGACCGCCCGGTCGTTCGCGCAGGCGCTCGGGCTGGACTTCCGCCGGTTGCAGTTCACCCCCGACCTGCTTCCCGCGGACGTCACCGGCTCGTTCCTCTACGACCAGCGCAGCGCCGACTTCACCTTCCGGGCCGGACCGATCTTCACCAACCTGCTGCTCGCCGACGAGATCAACCGGACCCCGCCGAAGACCCAGTCGGCGCTGCTGGAGGCGATGCAGGAGAAGCAGGTCTCGGTCGAGGGCGTCACGTACCGGCTCGACCCGCCGTTCCACGTGCTGGCCACCGCCAACCCGATCGAGTACGAGGGCACCTACCCGCTGCCGGAGGCGCAGCTCGACCGGTTCCTGCTGCGGGTCTCGTTCGGCTACCCGACCCGCGAGGAGGAGGGGGAGGTGCTCCGCCGCCGGATGTCCCGCCGCCAGGAGGAGGCGGAACTGGCCCCGGTGGTCAACGCCGCCCGACTGCGCGAGATGCAGGCCGCCCTGGAGGACGTGGTGGTCGAGGACTCCGTCGGCCGCTACATCGTCGAGCTCACCGCGGCGACCCGTGAGCACGCGTCGGTGCTGGTCGGGGCCTCGCCCCGAGGTTCGCTCGCGTTGCTGCTCCTGGCTCGGGCGAAGGCCGCCCTCGCCGGCCGCGACTACGTTGTCCCGGAGGACGTCAAGGAGGTGGCGGCGCCCGCGCTCGCGCACCGGATCACCCTGCGCCCGGAGATGTGGCTGCGCCGGGTCGACCCGTCCTTCGTCGTCCACGAGGTGCTCGACCGGACCCCGGCTCCGGCCAGCGGCGCGCTGCCCAGTTACGCCGCCGGAGCACGCGCGGTATGACCAGCAGCCCCGGGCCACTGCGGGCCGCCGTACCGCAGCCGCGTCGCCGCCCGGCGGTGGGCGCGCAGGAGCAGGCGGAGCGCGTGGAGCCCGTACCGCAGTGGTGGACGCCGACCCGGGCGCTCGGCCGGGCGGTGCTGCTCACCGGCGTACTTCTGCTCGCCGGGGTGCTCTTCGGCCGGGTCGACCTGGTCGTGCTGGCCGCGCCGTTCGCGCTCGGGACCGCGTACGCGCTGCGCCGCCGGCCCACCGAGGCGCCCCGGATCGCGATCTCGGCCGAGGACGGGGCACTGGTCGAGGGGAGCGACATCACCGGGGCGGTGACCATCGGCAACCCGGACCTCGCCGGTTACGACCTGGCCGTGGTCCGTACCCGGGTCTCGCCCTGGCTCAAGCTCACCGAGGTCGGCTTCGCCGGACCGGGCGGAGTCGACCGGCCGCTCGCCCTGGGCGTGTCACCCGGTGAGGCGGTCGACCTGGACCTGCGCGGGGAGGCCCTGCGCTGGGGTCGGCACCCGCTCGGCCCGGCCGGTGTCCGGGCGGTCGCCTGCGCCGGACTGCTGGCCAGCCGGCCGGTGCTGATCGACCCGGAGTCGGTCCGGATCTACCCGAAGACCGAGCCGTTCGATGCCGACGAGGCCATGCCCCGGGCCGCCGGCCTGGTTGGCGGGCACCGCTCCCGCCGGCCCGGCGAGGGCGGCGAGCTGGCCGGCGTACGGATCTTCGGCCCCGGTGACCGGTTGCGCCGGATCGACTGGCGGGTGTCCCTGCGGGCCCGGCAACTGCACGTGGCCGCCACCCTCTCCGACCGGGACGCCGAGGTGGTGCTCCTGCTCGACGTGCTCGCCGAGGTCGGCCAGTCCGGCGGCGTACGGGGCACCGCCTCGGTGCTGGACACCACCGTCCGGGCCGCCGCCGCCGTCGCCGAGCACTACCTGCACCGGGGGGACAGGGTCTCTCTGCTCGAGTACGGCCCCGCCGCCCGCCGGCTCCGTCCCGCCACCGGCCGGCGGCAGTACCTGATCGCGCTGGAGTGGCTGCTCGACGTCACCGCCGCGAACTCCGAGAACGAGCTGTACGAGCAGGTCTTCGGTCCGCAGTTGCTCTCCTCGAACGCGCTGGTGGTGGTGCTCACCCCGCTGGTCGACCCCCGCTCGGCGGCGATGCTGGCCCGGCTGGCCCGGTCCGGCCGGTTCGTGGTCGCGGTGGACACCCTGCCCGAGCTGACCACCCCGCCCCGGCGCGGGCAGTGGACCGAGGTGGCGCACCGGCTGTGGCGGCTGGACCGGGAGAACACCATCGGCCAGTTGCGCGAGCACGGCGTACCGGTGGTGGCGTGGGCCGGCGCGGGCAGCCTGGACCTGGTGCTGCGGGACGTGGCCCGCCTCGCCTCCGCTCCCAGGGCGGTCGGCCGATGACCGAGCCCGTACCCGGAAGGTGGATCCGTTGAACGCCATCTCGGAGCGGATCCGGTCCGTCTACACCATGATCGTCCGGGCCACCCTGGCCCCGCTGCTGCTGCGTTGCGCGATCTTCCTCAGCGGGCTGGCCGCGTTCGTGCTGGCGTACCCGGTGCCGATGCTGGGCGGTCCGGGCATCCTGCTGATCCTGATCGCGGCGCTGCTGCCGGCGGTCGCCCCGGGCCGGTCCTGGCCCACCCTGACCGCGCTCGCCACCGTTGCCGGCTGGGTGGCCCAGACGAGCTACTACGGCGAACCGGTCGCGCTGTGGCGGCTGCTCGGGCTGGCCACGTTCCTCTACCTGACGCACAGCCTCTGCGCCCTGGCCGCCCAACTGCCGTACGACGCGGCGGTGGCACCCGAGGTGTTCGCGAGCTGGGTGCTGAACGCATTGGCGGTGGTGCTCGCCACCGCCGTACTGGCGGTGCTGTTGATCGCGCTGGCCGAGCGGTGGGACCAGGGGAGCTTCGTGGTCGTCGCGATCGCCGGGATGGCCGTGGCGGTGCTGGCGTCCTTCCTGCTGAGTTGGCTGCTCCGGCGCCCCCGGCCGGAGTGACCCGGGTCGCATCCGGAGCGGGTGGCGCGACCCACCGTGGCGTTCTCCATCACAACAAGGGCATCTACCGCACACAAATTCTCAGACCGGGGAAAGATAGAAGGGTGAAACAACGGATCCTCGTAGTTGGCGCTGGGCACGTCGGGTTGTACGCGGCCCTGCGGTTGTCGAAGAAGCTCCGCTCGTGGGAGGCCGAGGTGATGGTGGTCGATCCCCAGCCACACATGACCTATCAGCCGTTCCTGCCCGAGGCGTCGGCGGGCAACATCTCCCCCCGACACGCGGTGGTGCCGCTGCGGCGCGCACTGAAGAACTGCACGATCGTCGCCGGTGAGGTGACCCGGATCGAGCACGCCCGCAAGACGGCGACCGTGCAGCCGATCATCGGACCGCCCCGGGAGATCCCGTACGACCACATCATCGTGGCGCCCGGGTCGGTGTCCCGGACCCTGCCGATTCCCGGCCTGCGCGAGCAGGGCATCGGGTTCAAGACCATCGGTGAGGCCATCTACCTGCGCAACCACGTCCTGGACCGGCTCGACGTGGCGGCTGCCACGACCGACCCGGAGACCCGGCGCAACGCGCTGACCTTCGTCTTCGTCGGCGGTGGTTACGCCGGGATCGAGGCGTTGGCCGAGATGGAGGACATGGCTCGGGACGCGCTGAAGTACTACCCGGAGATCTCGGCGGAGGAGATGCGCTGGGTGCTGGTCGAGGCGACCCTGCGGGTCCTGCCGGAGGTCGACCGGGACATGGGCGCGTACACCGTGCAGCAGTTGCTCAAGCGCAAGATGGACATCCGGCTGGACACCCGGTTGGAATCCTGCGTGGACGGCGTGGTCAAGCTCTCCGACGGGGACAGCTTCCGGGCCGACACCATCGTCTGGACCGCCGGGGTGAAGCCGTCGCCGGTGCTGGACCAGACCGACCTGCCGCGTGACGAGCGGCGCCGGGTCACCTGCCTGCCGACCCTCCAGGTGGTCGACGGTGACCGGGTGCTGGACGGGGCGTGGAGCGCCGGGGACTGCGCGGCGGTCCCGGACCTGACCGGCCCGCCCGGCACGTTCTGCTCGCCGAGCGCCCAGCACGCGGTCCGTCAGGCGGTCGTGATGGCGGACAACATCCGCGCGGTCCTCCGCAGCCGCCTGCCGAAGAACTACAAGCACAAGCACGCGGGCAGCGTGGCCAGCCTGGGCCTGCACAAGGGCGTCGCCCAGGTGTACGGGATCAAGCTGACCGGCCTGCCGGCCTGGGCCATGCACCGGGCGTACCACCTGGGGCGGATCCCGTCGCTGAACCGCAAGATCCGGGTGCTGGTCGACTGGCTGCTCGCCTTCTTCCTGCGCCGCGAGGTGGTCGCCCTGGGCCAGCTCCACGACCCCCGCGAGGAGTTCGTCGAGGCGACCCCCAGGATCACCCCCCGCGCCTGATCTGACAGGGAGGGCCCCGAGTCGTCGCCGCAGCGACAACTCGGGGCCCTTTCCGTCGGCGTCGTGGCCGGCTCCCGCTCTCAGCCGACCTTCCAGGTCCAGGCGTCGGCGATCCGGGTCCCCGGACCGAACAGATCCTCCAGCGCGGTCCGCAGGCTCTCCGGGTGCGGTGCGTCGCTGGCCAGGACCACGCAGGAGGCGTTCCAGAACTCCACGTCCTGTCGGGCCCGCTGGCGGTGCTCGTCGGTGATCTCGGGTACCACCCCGGTCTTGGCGACCTCGGCCAGCAGGGCGGAGGTCGCCTGCTTGTACGTGCCCATCGACGCCTTGCCCCGAGCCGAGTACGGCCCGATGAAGAAGCCCTCCGGCATCCCGAACTCGGCGTTGGCGGCGGCCCCCCAGCGCATCGCCCACGGCTCCTTCGGGGTGGGCAGCGGGACCGGCACCATCACCCCACCCGGCGGGACGCAGTCGCGCCAGTGCTCGCCGGTGATGAACGTCGGCAGCGCCGGCCGGGCGGCGGTCGGCAGCGGCGCGGGGAAGATCGGCAGCAGGGCGGCGACGACCACGGCCGGCACCAGGATCCGGGGCGGCCGCGTACCGGTGCGCAGCGCCCGGTCCAGGGCGAGCACCAGGACGGTGGCGACCAGGGGGATCAGCGCCAGGGCGAACCGCATCGGCAGCGCGCCGTCCACCACCGGCAGGCCGAGCAGCAACGAGTACGGTCCGGGCACGCTGGTCCGCTCGCCGTTGACCACCAGGTCGGGGCCGAGGGAAAGGGCCGCCATCAGTACGCCGGAGACGGTCACGGCGATCAGCAGCGGGCGTCGGGCCGGGTAGCGGAGCAGCCAGACCACCGCGGCGAGGGTGACGAGCAGCAGCGGCCAGCCGAGGAAGGTGTTGTACTCGGCCGGGCCGGTGGTCAGCCGGGCGGCCTCGTTGCTGCCGCCGATCGACAGCGGCGAGATCGCCACCCAGCTCGCCAGGTCGGCCGAGAAGTAGTAGGGGCTGAACATGCCGTTCGGCACGCTCTGTGGCCCGGCGAACTGGAACCAGAGCGGGTAGGCCAGCGCCAACCCGGCGAGCCCGACGGCGACCGCCAGACCGGTGGCGAAGCCGGGCAGCACCCGGCGCAGCAGTGCCCGGTCCGTGATTCCGTACGCGATGGTCATGATGATCAAGGTGAGTGCGGTGAGGAAGAGCACTTCCTCACCGACGAAGACCTGGGCGGTGACCGTCGCGGCCAGTCCTACCCCGGAGGTGACCACCCGTCGGCGGTCCGGTCCGGGGCGGTCCGGTCGGCCGTTCGGGTCGGCGGCGCGGACCAGCCGGACCACCAGCCAGACCATCACCGGCACCAGCCAGAGCGCGGTCATGTGCAGGTGGCTGTTGGTCTGCGAGATCATGCCGGGGGCGAAGCCGCAGAAGCCGCCACCGAGCGCGGCGGCCAGCCGGTGGGTGCCGAGGACCCGGCGGAAGAGCAGGTACCAGGCGACCGCGGTGATCCCCAGGTTGCCGGCGACCAGCAGGGCGAAGGTGGTGGCCACCCCGAACACGAGGGTGATCGGGGCGAACAACACACCCAGCGCGATGACCGTGGTGTTGGCCATCAGGTTCACCCCGTCGGGGGCGTTGAGCCGGTCGGTGAGCAGACCGAAGTCACCCAGCAGGGCGCGGGCGTCGGTGGCCAGGAACCACTCGTACAGCACCTGGTCCTCGGGGTTGAGCGCGAGCGTACGGGCACCCGGATCGGGCCACATGCCGTGCGTCAACCATCCGGCCAACAGCAGGAAGAGAAGGCAGATCCCCAGGTCAGGTGCGTACGGGCGGATGGCTTCGAGCCACCGGGCCCGGCGGGACCGGGGTACGCCGGATGTCGTGTCCGCTGTGTCCTCGCTAAGTTCGGTGTCCTGCGCTGCGGGGGCGGGGCTGGTCACGGCCTTGACCCTAGTGCCGATCGGTCGACGGGGTGCGCCCGGTGGGTCGGAACCCGCTACCGTGACAGGCGTGAGGGTGTATGAGCCCTCCCGAACCGCCCGCCCGGGTGGTGGAAAGGCAGACACGGCCGCCTTAAAAGCGGCTGCCGCAAGGCATGCGGGTTCGACCCCCGCCCCGGGCACCAGCGTTTGCCATACCATCTGGGTATCTGGATCCCACAAAGTTCGCCAGGACCCATTACCCTTGAGCGCGGCACGGTCTCACCGTGTATCGACCCCCTGAGGGAGGCCTGAAAGTGAAGACTTCCAACCCGGTGCTGGCCCGGCTCGGCCAGGCGGCCGAGCGCGAGCGGGCCGCCGGGTACGCCCCGGCCGGCCCGCACGGGCAGCCCGGCTACGGGCAGCCGTACCCGACCACGGCGGGAGCCTACCCGGCCGCACCCCCCACCGTGCAGCCGATGACCATCGACGACGTTGTCGTCAAGACCGTCACCCTGCTCGCCATCACGGGTGCCGCCGCCACCGCCGCGTGGGTGCTGGTGCCGGACGCGCTGATGGGCGTGGCCTGGATCGGTGCGCTGGTGGTCGGGCTGGTGCTCGGCCTCGTGATCAGCTTCTCGCGGATGGCGAACCCGGCACTCGTGGTCACGTACGCCGTGGTCGAGGGTGTCCTCGTCGGCGCCGTCAGCAAGGCGTACGAGTCGTTCTACGACGGCATCGTGCTCCAGGCGGTGGTCGCCACCTTCGGGGTGTTCTTCCTGATGGCGATCCTCTACCGGGCGAAGGCGATCCGGGCGACGCCGAAGTTCGTCCGGGGCGTCATCGCGGCGATGGTCGGACTGTTCGCGGTCATCCTGATCAACCTGGTGCTGTCGCTCTTCGGTTTCGACACCGGCCTGCGCAGCGGCGGACCGCTGGCGATCGGCTTCAGCCTGATCTGCATCGTGGTCGCCTCGCTCAGCTTCATCCTGAGCTTCCACGAGGTCGAAGAGGGCGTACGCCTGGGCCTGCCCCAGCGCTACTCCTGGACCGCCGCGTTCGGCATCCTGGTCAGCCTCATCTGGCTCTACTTCGAGGTCCTGCGCCTGATCAGCTACTTCCAGGGCGACGACTGACCCCGCCCCCAGCACCACGCCGGACGCCCGCCCCCTCCGGGGGCGGGCGTCCGCCGTCTCTGCCTCCCGCCCGCCTCAGGGCGTTGATCATGAAGTTAGCGCGCCTGTGGGCGTCGAAAACCGTCGCTAACTTCATGATCAACGAGGCTCGTCGGGTGGGCGGTGGGGTGCGGGGTGGGGTGGGTGGGGGGGGCTAGGTTTGGGGGATGAGTGGGGTGGGGGAGTTGGGGCAGGCGGTTGAGCTGTTGGTCGGGCAGGTGGCGCACTGGATGGCGCCACGGTGGGCGGCCACGGCCACCACGGGCAACGTGTCCCGGGCCGACCTGATGCACCGGCTGGTCCAGCAGGTCGCGAACCTGGCCGCCGATGCCGAGAGTGAGCCACGGCGCACCGTGCCCCGGCTCGACAACGATCTCGCCCTGCCCGACCAGCTCCGGGTGGTCGCCGCCGATCTGATCGCCGCCGACCCGCCGGAGCCGGTGCTGGCCGAAGCCGCCACCGAGGTCACCGCCACCCGCAGCGCCCTCTGACGGCAAGCACCTGCCGGCCCGACCGAGCCTGGCGAGCACCTGCCGGCCCCAACCGAGCCGGGCGATGACCTGCCGGCCGAGCCGGGCGAGCGCCTGCCGGCCGAGCCGAGCCGTGCGACGACCTGCTCGGCCCGGCCAGCCGAGACTTTCGGGGACCTGCTGGGTGCTCAGCTGAGGCGTTCGAGGACCAGGGCCATGCCCTGCCCGCCGCCGACGCACATGGTCTCCAGCCCGATGCTCTTGTCGTGCCACCGCAGCGAGTTGATCAGCGTCCCGGTGATCCGGGCGCCGGTCATACCGAACGGGTGTCCGACGGCGATCGCGCCGCCCATCACGTTGAGCTTCTCCAGCGGGATGTCCAACTCCCGGTAGGAGGGGATCACCTGGGCGGCGAACGCCTCGTTGATCTCCACCAGGTCGACGTCGTCGATGCTCATCCCGGCCCGCTTCAGCGCCTGCCGGGACGCCTCGACCGGGCCCAGCCCCATGATCTCGGGTGAGAGTCCGGTGACCCCGGTGGAGACGATCCGGGCCAGCGGGGTGATGCCGAGGTCGCGGGCGCGCTGTTCGCTCATCACGACCACCGCCGCCGCACCGTCGTTGAGCGGGCAGCAGTTGCCGGCGGTGATCCGGCCGTCGGGGCGGAACACCGGCTTGAGCCCGGCCACGCCGTCCATGGTCACCCCGGCGCGGGGGCCGTCGTCGGCGCTCACCACGTCGCCCGAGGGCAGGGTCACCGGGGTGATCTCCCGAGCCCAGAAGCCGGCCGCGATGGCCTGCTCGGCGAGGTTCTGGCTGCGTACGCCGAACTCGTCCATGTCCGCGCGGGTGACGTCGTACACCTGGGCCAGATTTTCGGCGGTCTGACCCATCGTCAGGTAGATGTCGGGCAGTTCCCCGTCGAGCCGGGGATCGGTCCAGGGCTCGGCCCCGGCCTGGGTACGGGCGGCCGACCGGGCCTGGGCCGCGGCGAACCGGGGATTCTGCCAGCCGCCACCGACCAGTGCCTGGGCCTCGGAGGGCAGTCCGTCGGAACTGCCCCGGGCGAACCGGGAGACGCACTCGACCCCGGCGGAGACGAAGACGTCCCCCTCGCCGGCGGCGATGGCGTGGAAGGCCATCCGGGTGGTCTGCAGCGACGAGGCGCAGTAGCGGGTCACGGTGGCGGCCGGCAGGGTGTCCAGGCCGAGCAGGGTGGCCACCACCCGGCCCATGTTGAAGCCCTGTTCACCGCCGGGCAGGCCACAGCCGAGGTAGAGGTCGTCGATCTGGGTGGGGTCGAGTTGGGGTACCTGGTCCAGCGCGGCCCGGACGATGGTGGCGGCGAGGTCGTCCGGCCGCAGGTCGCGCAGGGAGCCCTTGCCGGCTCGGCCGATCGGGGAGCGGGCGGTGGCGACGATGACGGCGGTGCGAGACGGATCGGTCGACATACCTCTAACTTAACCGGCCGGTAACTTACGGCGGAAGTCATCGAGGCTGTGATGATGCCGGCTGGAGCCGAGGGCGCCCCGTCAGTGCTGCCGGGTGACCGCCGCCGCCTCGGCCACGGCCGGCAGCAGGGCGTGGGCCCACACCCGGTACCCGTCCGCCGAGGGGTGGTAACCGTCGTGGCAGAGGGTCCCGGCGTCGGCCCGGAACACGGGACCGGTCTCGGCGGCCAGGTCGACGGCGACGCCGCCGGCCGCGAGCACGGCCCGCGCCTGAGCCCTGGCCGTACGCCGACCGAGCAGGCCGGTGACCTGGCGCAGCGGTTGCGCGATGGCGCGTACGGCACCGAGGTCGGGGCAGGTGCCGACGACCACCTCCACCCCGGCATTGCGCAGCCGGCGTACGGCGGCACCCAGGTAGGCGGCCGTCTCGCCCGGTCGGCGCAGTGCGGTCACGTCGTTGGCCCCGATCAGGATCACCGCCACGTCCGGGCGTTCCCCGAGCAGTGCCCGCGCCACCTGGGTGGCCAGGTCCGTGGCCCGGGAGCCGGACACCCCGACGCTGGACAGGTGCACCAGACGGTGGCCCTCGCCGGCCAGGTTCCCGCTGGTGGGGCCCGTACCGTCGGCCAGGAGCCGGGCGAGCTGACCGCCGACGGTGTCCTCGACCCGGTTCACCCCGACGCCGAGCGCCGACGAGTCGCCGAGCAGGACCAGCCGGAGTACGGGCGCACCGGTCCGACCGACCACGGAACGCAAGCCCAGTCCCAGTTCCGGCTGGGCATAGCGTCGGTTGCGGGCCAGCAGCACCTCACCGGCGAGCAGGGCGGCGCCGCCGACGGTGCCGGCGATCAGGGTCAGGGCGGCGCTCCGGCCGAGCTGGCCGGCGGTACCGCTCCGTTGGCGCCCGGTCCCGCTCGCTGTCATGCTCGTTCCTCCACTGTGGACGGCTCGACTCCGGTCGTGGTCGCCCCGGTCGAGCCTGCTTCATGGGCGGGCGCGGCCGGCTCCTCGCCGCGCTGGTGGCCGAACCAGGCCCGGCGTCGGCGCAACTGCGCCCAACGCCCCGCCGGACCGCGTTCGCGTCCGCCGACCTCGGTCCCGCTGACCTCCGTACCGGCGTTGCGGGCCGCCTCGTGCGCGGCGGCCGGCAGCGAGCGGACCCCCTCGCCCTCGGCGAGAGCCGGCCGACGCTCCTCGGCCGCGCCCAGCGCCACCAGGACCGTCGGCAGCAGTGCCGCAGCCGCGACCGCGTAACCCTCGGCGGACGGGTGGAAGTGGTCCCAGGCGAACATCCGGGTCGGTTCGGCCGCGAACCGGGGACCGAGCAGGTCACCCAGGGACACCGTCGCGCCACCGGCCTCGACCACGGCCACCGTCTGCGCGGCGGCGAGCTGGCGACTCCAGCGCCGGGCAAGCCACCGCAGCGGCGGCTTGATCGGCCGGATCGCACCCAGGTCCGGACAGGTGCCGACGACCACCTCGGCGCCCGCGCCGCGCAGGTCGCGGACCGCGTCGACCAGATAACGTACGGCGATCGACAGCGGCGTACGCGCGGTCACGTCGTTGCCGCCGACCAGGATCACCGCCAGGTCCGGCTCCAGTTCGAGGGCCGCCTCGACCTGCGGTGCCAACCCGGCCGAGCGGCTGCCCACCACGGCGAACCGGTGCAGTCGTACCGGCCGGCGCAGGCGGCGGGAGATACCGGTGGCGAGCAGGGCGCCGGGCGTCTCCCGGGGGCGGTGTACGCCGTACCCCGCCGCGGACGAATCGCCCAGGATGACCATGGTGAGGGGCTTGCCCGGGAACCTCGCCCCGTACACCCCGTCACCGCGCGGCGGCGGTGCCTGCGCGAGCGGGATGATCCGTCGGGCCTGCCGGGCCTGGCCGATCAGCACCGCCCAGGCGGCGGCCGTGGTCGCCGCCGTCACCCCGGCACCGAGGATCGTCAGCTTCGCGACCCGGCGCACGGTGTGCCACGGCGCCTGTTGCCGCGTCACCGAACCGGCCGTACTCATCAAGCGCCCCCCGCCTTCGCGGACATCCTGCGGCCTTCGAGGCTATCTCGGTGGGTCGTTTCGCGCTGTCAGTGTTTTGGCTCCTCCCGGGTCGGGATGCGGCGGGTGTCCCTTTCCTCGCGCTGCGGAGAAGTTGCCCCCATGTGCATCATGGGCGGAAGGAGGGTGCGGACATGGCGAAGACACTGAAGCGGACCGCGGCGTTTGCGGCGCTGGCCCGGGCGTTGACATCCGGGACGCGGGGCGGCCCGTCGCTGGGGGCCCGGCTGGGGGCGCTGCCCCGGATGATCCGCGCGACGGCCCGCGGCGAGTACGACGGCGGCCTGCGGTTGGCCCTGATGGCGGCGGCGACCGCGTACGTGGTCTCGCCGATCGACCTGGCACCCGAGCTGTTGCTGGCGGTTTTCGGACTGGCCGACGACGCACTCATGGTGACCTGGTTGGCCGGCAGCGTGCTCGCCGAGACCGAGCGCTTCCTGCTCTGGGAGGCCCGTCGGGACAGCGTGGTCCCCGGCCACGTGGTGCCGTGACCCCACGTAGGCTGATCTACGCAGCCATCGGGGCTGACCTGGCACAGCCACGGACCATCACCCGGCCACGAGCCGGACGGGCCACGCGGAAAGGCACATCGAGGTGCGCTACTACGACAATGTCGTCGACCTGATCGGGCACACACCCCTGGTGCGGTTGAACCAGGTCACCGCCGGTATCTCCGCGACGGTGCTCGCGAAGGTGGAGTACTTCAACCCCGGTGGCTCGGTGAAGGACCGGATCGCGCTGCGGATGGTCGAGGAGGCAGAGCGGGCCGGCCTACTCAAGCCCGGCGGCACCATCGTCGAGCCGACCAGCGGCAACACCGGTGTCGGGCTGGCCCTGGTCGCCCAGTTGCGGGGCTACAAGTGCGTGTTCGTCTGCCCGGACAAGGTCAGCGAGGACAAGCGCAACGTGCTGCGGGCGTACGGCGCCGAGGTGGTGGTCTGCCCGACCAGCGTCGCGCCCGAGGATCCCCGCTCGTACTACAACGTCTCCAACCGGCTCGCCGAGGAGATCCCGAACGCCTGGAAGCCCGACCAGTACTCCAACCCGGCGAATCCCCGGTCGCACTACGAGACGACCGGACCGGAGCTGTGGGAGCAGACCGAGGGGCGGATCACGCACTTCGTGGCCGGGGTCGGCACCGGCGGCACGATCTCCGGGATCGGCCGCTACCTCAAGGAGGTCTCCGGCGGCGCGGTGAAGATCATCGGCGCTGATCCGGAGGGTTCGGTCTACTCCGGCGGCACCGGCCGGCCGTACCTGGTCGAGGGGGTGGGGGAGGACTTCTGGCCGACCACCTACGACCGGACGGTCGCCGACGAGATCATCGAGGTGTCGGACAAGGCGTCGTTCGACCTCACCCGGCGGCTGGCCCGCGAGGAGGGTCTCCTGGTCGGCGGGTCCTGCGGCATGGCCGTGGTGGCGGCGCTGGAGGTGGCCCGCAAGGCCGGTCCGGACGACGTTGTCGTGGTGCTGCTGCCCGACGGCGGGCGCGGTTACCTGTCGAAGATCTTCAACGACGAGTGGATGGCCCGGTACGGGTTCCTGGAGACCGGCAACGCCGAGCCGACCGTGGCGGACGCCCTGGCCAGCAAGCCGGGCGGGGTGCCGGAGCTGATCCACGTGCACCCGACCGAGACGGTCCGGGACGCGATCGACTACATGCGCGAGTACGCCGTCTCCCAGCTCCCGGTACTCAAGGCCGAACCGCCGGTGGTCACCGGTGAGGTGGCCGGTTCGATCGCCGAGCGGGACCTGCTCGACGCGCTCTTCACCGGCCAGGCACACCTGCACGACACGATCGAGCGGCACATGGGGCCGCCGCTGCCGATGATCGGCGGTGGGCAGCCGGTGAGCGAGGCGGTCAACCTGCTGGAGAAGTCGGACGCCGCGCTCGTACTGGTCGACGGCAAGCCTCGGGGCGTACTGACCCGGCAGGACCTGCTCGCCCACCTCGGCGCCCGCTGAGCGTCGGTCAGCGGCTCAGCTCCGCCGGGACGGCGATCACGTCGACGAAGGCTCCCCGGCGGAGCAGAGTGACCGGCAGGCGGCTGCCGATCGCCGGCCCGAGCATCAGGCGTTGCAGCCCCTGCCCGCTCTGCACCGGCCGGCCTCCGGCCGAGATGAGCACGTCACCGAGGTAGATCCCGGCGCTGCCGGCGGGGCTGCCCGGCACCACCTCGACCACCCGCAGGCCCCGGCGCTGACCGGTGCGTTCGGCCACCGCCGGGGGCAGCGGGACCGGCACCCCGGCGACGCCGAGCCAGGCCCGGCGTACCCGCCCGGTGGAGACCAGGTCGCCGATGATCTGCCGGGTGGTGGAGTTGATCGGTACGGCCAGCCCGAGCCCGTAACCGGCCACGGCGGTGTTCACCCCGATCACCCGTCCGGCCGAGTCGGCCAGCGCCCCGCCCGAGTTGCCGGGGTTGAGGGCGGCGTCGGTCTGGATCACGTCCTCGATCAGCCGGACCAGCCGGCCGTCGCGGGCGGGCAGGGACCGGCCCAGGCCGGAGACCACCCCGGCGGTGACCGAGCCGGCCAGCCCCATCGGGTTGCCCACGGCCACCACGAGCTGGCCGATCCGGAGCTGGTCGGCGTCGCCGAGTTCGGCCGGCGGCACGCTGGTCGACCGGACCCGGAGTACGGCCAGGTCGGAGAGGGGGTCGGTGCCGACCACGTCGAACCGGGATTCGGCGCCGTCGGCGAAGGTGGCCGTACCGCCCTCGGCTCCGTCGACCACGTGGGCGCTGGTGAGCAGGAGACCGTCGGCGGTGAAGGTGACCGCGGAGCCCGCCCCGTTGCCCCGCGCGGAGCGCACCGCGAGTGCGGCGACGCTCGGCAGGACCCGGGAGGCGACCCCGGTGACCACCCGGGAGTACGCGTCCAGGGCATCGGCTTCGGTGGGAGGTGGCTGGATCTGTTCGCCGTCCATGTCGCGGACAACGTCCAGCGGTGCACTTCGATGCCCGACCGGGCTCCGCTGACAGCGAACACCGCGGGGGACGCGCGGGCGGTTAGGGCAGGTCCCGGACGTAGCGCAATTGCGGTACGAGGGCGGAGCCGACGTGTTCGGTCCGTTCGACCCCGTCGGCGGTCCACCCGCCGCGCCGGTAGAACTCCTGGGCGTGCTTGTTGCCGGCCAGCACCCAGAGGGCGGCCCGGTGCCAGCCGCGCCCGTGCAGGGTGCCCAGGGCGTCGACCATCAACGCCCGACCGAGGCCCCGGCCCTGCTGGTCCGGCTCCAGGTGGATGGCGCAGAGTTCGCCGTACCCGGTCGGGTCGAGTTCGTGCGGTCCGACGTAGTTGAAGCCGACCAGCCGGTCACCGGCGTCGACCACGGTCATCAGGTGGGTGTCCCGCTCCCACTTCCAGCGTTCGCTCCACCACTGGCCGAGCAGGTCTCCGGAGTCCGACGCGAGCGCCTCGGCGGGTACGAAGTCCCGGTAGGCGGCCTGCCGGGAGCGCGCGTGCAGCCCGCCCACGGCCATCAGGTCGTCGGCGGTGGCCGGGCGCAGGGTGACGGTCACCCGGCCGAGGATAGTCGGGGCACCCGTACCCGCCCGAGGTCCTCGGCCACCACCAGGTCGCCGGTGAAGTGTTCGCGTGCCTCGGCGGCGAACCGGGCCGGGTCGGGGTAGCGCTGGGAGAAGTGGGTCAGCACGAGTCGGCGTACGCCGGTTTCGGTGGCCACCCGCGCGGCCTGCGCCGCGGTCAGGTGGCCGGCCTCGGCGGCCAGCGCGGCGTCCTCGGTGAGGAAGGTCGACTCGATCACCAGCAGGTCGGCTCCGTCGGCGAGGTCGTACACGGCGTCGCAGAGCCCGGTGTCCATGACGAAGGCGAACCGCTGCCCCCGGCGCGGTTCGCTGACCGCGTCCAGGGGCACGCGGCGCCCGCCGGACTCGATCTCCCCGGCGCGGATCAGCTCGCCGATGGCCGGCCCGGAGATGCCGTACGCGGCCAGCCGTTCCGGCAGCATCCGGCGCCCGTCCGGCTCGACCAGCCGGTAGCCGTACGCCTCGACCGGGTGATCGAGTCGGCGGGCGGTGATCGTCGCGCCGCTGATCGGGATGGTCTGGCCGTCGGATTCGATGGGTTCCGGGCGGACGTCGGCGGTTTCGTGGAAGGCGCTGGCGTGCCGCAGCCGGTCGAAGTACTCGGTGCCGCCGGCCGGGAAGTGCACCGGGACCGGGTGCGGTACCCGGTCCAGGGAGAGGCGCTGGATCATCCCGGGCAGGCCGAGGCAGTGGTCGCCGTGGAAGTGGGTGATGCAGATCCGGGTCAGGTCGGTGGCCGAGACCCCGGCCCGCAGCATCTGCCGCTGGCTGCCCTCGCCGGGGTCGAAGACGATCATCTCGTCGTCCCAGCGCAGCAGGTAGCCGTTGTGGTTGCGCTGCCGGGTCGGTACCTGGCTGGCGGTGCCCAGGACGACCAGTTCACGGGTCATCTGGGGCCTCCGGGGTCGAAAAGGTGCGCCGGATATGGAACGACCCCCGGGGCTTCCGCGCGGTGCGCGGGCCGGCTGGACAAAGCCGGCACCCCGGGGGTCGGGTGGCTGTCTCGGATTCGCCGCACCGCTGCCACACGGTCTCGACGATGTTGCACTGTCAAGGACAGCGGCTAGCGGACAGCCACCTCACGAGTCCCGTTGCTACACAAAGCTTGGACCACCTCCTCTCACGTGTACGGCCACGTTAACCACCTTCGGGCCGGTCCGCCAATGGTTTTAGATCACTGATCAGACGCTTGCGCGGGCGACGCCGACCGGGCAGCTCATCGTTCGCGGCCGGGACCGCCGACTGCCCGCTCACCCGTCACCGGGTTGCGGGGCGCGGCCGAACCGTCGGACCTCCTGGGGCCAGCCGCACGCTTGCGCGAGCTTGCCGGCCCACATTCGGGCCGTTTCCTCGTCGGCCACGTCCACCACGGTCAGCCCGCCCAGCCACTCCTTGGTCTCGACGTACGGGCCGTCGGTGAACATCACCGTGCCGCTCGTGGCGTCGGCACTGGATACGGGGCCGTCCACTTCCAAGCCCCCGGCGAACAGGTACGCCCCGGCTGCCTTGATCTCGTCCACGACCGCCGCGGCGAGTGGGCCGCGCTCGCGAAACCACTCCTCGGTGTGGTCACCCACCCACTGCTGGTTGAAGTAGATGAGGTACTCGGCCATGTCTGCTCCCTCGACTCGGGCGGACCTTTGTCCGCCTCCATCCTCGCTACGAACGGCGCCGGGCGGATGCGACACGTCAGGCCGGAAATTCCCCCGTCGATGTTGGCAGGGGAGCGCTGGTGCGGACTAGTGGAGGTCGGACGGCACCCGGGCGACGCCGACCGGGCAGCTCATCCCGTTCGGGCCGTGGTTGCAGTACCCGTTCGGGTTCTTGGTCGGCGCCAGGTACTGCTGGTGATAGTCCTCGGCGTAGTAGTAGTCGCCCAGTTCCCCGATCTCGCTGGTGATCTCGGGCAGGCCCGCCTCGGCCACCACCGGGGCGAACGCCTCGCGGGACGCCTGCGCCACCCGCGACTGCTCGGGTGTGGTGGTGTAGATCGCCGAGCGGTACTGGGTGCCCACGTCGTTGCCCTGGCGCATGCCCTGGGTCGGGTCGTGGTTCTCCCAGAAGACCTTGAGCAGGTCCTCGTAGCTGATCTCGGTGGGGTCGTAGACCACCTGTACGGCCTCGGTGTGCCCGGTGAAGCCCGAGCAGACCTCCTCGTACGTGGGGTTCGGGGTCTGGCCGCCGGCGTAACCGACGGAGGTGGAGATCACCCCCGGAAGCGTCCAGAACAGTCGCTCGGCGCCCCAGAAACAGCCCATGCCGAAGACGGCCGTCTGGCTGCCCTCGGGCCAGGGACCCTGCAACGGCGTCCCGAGCACGACGTGCCGGTCGGCCGCCGAGATCGGGAAGTCGCGTCCGGGCAGCACCTGGTCGGGGCTGGGCAGGCTGGCCTTCATTCGCCGTAGGAACACGGTAGGTCTCCTCTCATACCTCTGCCCTGTGCAACCACGCGCCGGTCAAGATCCTTACCCGGCTCGTCCGGCACCCGGGGGTACCCGCCGACGGGCGGCTCAGGCGGTCGGTGGCGGGCGAGGAGGGCCGGTCAGGCGGGCGGGAGTGCGGCGGCGATCCGGGCCGCGTAGCCGGTCGCCGCGTCGGCGTCGTCGTACGTGGTCCGGGGCCAGAAGAAACCGCGCAGGCCGTCGCCCTTGGTCCGGGGGACCACGTGGGTGTGCAGGTGCGGGACGGACTGGGACACCCGGTTGTTCAGGGCGACGAAGGTGCCGCCCGAGCCGAGTCCGGTCTCGACGGCGACGGTGATCCGCTGTACCAGACCGAAGTATCCAGAAAGCGAAGAAACAGGCAAATCGGGCAAAACCTCATAATGCTCTCGGGGTACGACCAGTACATGACCCCGGAAAACCGGTCTGGTGTCCAGAAACGCCATCCCGGCCGGCTCGTCGGCGACGGTGAAGGCCGGCACGGAACCCGCGACAATGCCACAGAACACGCAAGGCTTCACCGGGGCAGACTAACGTCACCCCAATGAATTACGGCTTCGAGACGCTCGCCATCCACGCCGGTCAGGAACCTGATCCACGCACCGGCGCGGTAGTGCCACCCATATACGCAACCAGCACCTACGCCCAGGACGAGGTCGGGGCGCCGCGGCTCGGTTACGAGTACAGCCGGTCGGCCAACCCGACCCGTACGGCACTGCAGGAGTGCCTCGCCGCGATCGAGGGCGGCCAGGTCGGGCTCGCCTTCGCCAGCGGCCTCGCCGCCGAGGACACCCTCCTGCGTACGGTCTGCCGCCCCGGCGACCACGTGGTGATCCCGGACGACGCGTACGGCGGCACGTACCGGCTCTTCGCCAAGGTCCTGCACCGGTGGGGGCTGAACTGGACCGCCGCGAAGCTCTCCGACCCGGAAGCCGTACGGGCCGCGATCCGCCCCGGCCAGACCAAGGTCATCTGGGTGGAGACGCCGACCAACCCGCTGCTCAACATCGCCGACCTGCCGGCCCTCGCCTCGATCGCCCACGAGGCCCAGGCACTGCTCGCGGTCGACAACACGTTCGCCTCGCCCTACCTGCAACAGCCGCTGGTGCTCGGCGCCGACGTGGTGGTCCACTCCACCACCAAGTACCTCGGCGGCCACTCCGACGTGATCGGCGGGGCGCTGATCACCGCCGACCGCGGCCTGGGCGAGGAGCTGACGTACCACCAGAACGCGATGGGCGGCGTACCCGGCCCGTTCGACGCCTGGCTCACCCTGCGCGGGATCAAGACTCTCGGCGTACGGATGGACCGGCACTGCGACAACGCCGAGCGGATCGTCGACTACCTCTCCGCGCACCGGGCCGTGGCCGAGGTTCGCTACCCCGGCCTGCCCGACCACCCCGGGCACGAGACGGCGGCCAAGCAGATGCGCCGGTTCGGCGGCATGATCTCGTTCCGGGCGGCCGGCGGCGAGGCGCAGGCGGTCGACATCTGCAACCGGACCAAGCTCTTTGTGCTCGCCGAGTCCCTCGGCGGGGTGGAATCGCTGATCGAACACCCCGGCCGGATGACACATGCGAGTGCTGCCGGCTCGCCGCTTGAAGTTCCCGCCGATCTCGTGCGACTGTCTGTCGGCATCGAAACGGCTGACGACCTGCTCGCCGATTTGGAGCAGGCGCTCGGCTGACCTTTCGGGAGGGGTGGGGAGTGCAGGAGCTCATGCCGTCCTGGGTCGGCGCGACCGCGAAGCAGATCGCGCGGGCGGTCCGCCGTGGTGACGCGTCCGCCACCCAGGTGGTGGCGGACCACCTCGACCACATCGCCCGCAGCGACGGCGAACTCGCCGCGTTCCGGGTGGTACGGGGTGGCGAGGCGATCGTCGAGGCGGAGAAGGTCGACGAGCAGGACGACCTGGCCAACCTGCCGCTGGCCGGGGTGCCGATCGCGGTCAAGGAGAACACTCCGGTCGCCGGCCTGCCCACCTGGAACGGCTCCGCCGCGGCCCGTACCGCGATCGCCGAGGACGACCACGAGGTGGTCCGGCGGCTGCGTGGTGCGGGCGCGGTGATCGTCGGCGTGACCCGGATGCCGGAACTGGGCCTCTGGGCGTTGACCGACGACGAGGGCTCGGTCACCCGCAACCCGTGGCAGCTCGACCGCACCCCGGGCGGCTCGTCCGGTGGTGCGGCGGCTGCGGTCGCCTCCGGTCTGGTGCCGATCGCGCACGGCAACGACGGGCTCGGCTCGTTGCGCATCCCCGCCGCCTGCTGCGGGCTGGTCGGGCTCAAGCCCGGCTCCGGTGTGGTGCCCTGCCAACTCGGCGCGGACGACTGGTTCGGGCTCACCGAACACGGCATCCTCGCCACCACCGTCGCCGACGCGGCCGTCGGCTTCTCCGTACTCGCCGGCCGGCGACCGGACAAGCTGGTGCCGCCGCAGCGCCTGCGGGTGGCGGTCTCGCTGCGTTCACCGGTGGCCGGCGTACGCGCCGACGCGCCCAACACCGACGCGGTCGCCACCGGTGCCCGGCTGCTCGCCGCCGCCGGGCACGACACCGTCACCGTCGACCCGGTCTACCCGACCTCGCTCGGGTTGCGCGGGATCGCCACCTGGCTGGCCGCCGCCTCCCGTGACGTCGAGGAGGCCGGACTCGACCGGCGGACCCTGCAACCGCGCAGCCGGCGGCACACCGGACTGGGCGCCTGGGCGTACCGGCGGGGCTACGTCCGGGAGTCCGACCGGGCGGGGTGGCGGGAGCGGTCGATCGGGTTCTTCACCGACAACTCGGTCGACCTGCTGCTCACCCCGGCGCTGGCGGCGACCCCGCCGCGGGCGGAAGGCTGGGCCGGCCGGTCCTGGCGGGCGAACATGATGACCAACATCCGGTACGCCCCGTACGCCGCCCCGTGGAACATGGCCGGCCTGCCGTCGCTGGTGGTCCCGGTCGGCCTGCGCCCGGACGGGCTCCCGGTCGGGGTGCAACTCGTCGGCCCGCCCGGCTCGGAACTGCTGCTGCTCGGCGTGGCCGGCCAGTTCGAAATGGCCGCCCCCTGGCCCCGCCACGCCCCCAACTGGCCCCGAGTCCCACAACCCACCCCCTAACTCGACCCCCACCCCCACCCCCACCCCCACCCCCACCCCCACCCCCACCCAAGATCCGCGCTCATGTAGAGAAAGAGTGGTTGTCCGGCGGCGGATAGCCACTCTTTCTCTACATGAGTTCCCTAGCGCCGGGGGGGTGGTGGGGGGTGTGATGGCGGGCATCGGCGGGGCGCCCCGGGGGGCGGGGCCGGGACGGGGTGCGACGATCTGGACATGACGGACCTGGTCGGCCTCGCCGACGTGCACGCCGCGCGCGAACTGCTCGCCGGCATCACCCGTACCACCCCGCTGGAGCCATCCCGGCCGCTCAGCGCCGCGCTCGGCGGGACGGCCTGGCTCAAGTGCGAGCACCTCCAGCGGGCCGGGTCGTACAAGGTGCGCGGTGCGTACGTGCGGATCGCCCGGTTGTCCGAGCAGGAGCGGGCGCGCGGGGTGGTCGCGGCCAGCGCCGGCAACCACGCCCAGGGGGTGGCTCTCGCCGCCGGCCTGCTCGGCATCAACTCGACCGTCTTCATGCCCGTCGGCGCGCCGCTGCCCAAGGTGGCGGCGACCAAGGGGTACGGCGCCCGGATCGAACTGGTCGGTAACACCGTGGACGAGTCCCTCGTCGCGGCCCGCGACTTCGCCGACCGCACCGGAGCGGTGTTCATCCACCCGTTCGACCACCCCGACGTGATCGCCGGCCAGGGCACCGTCGCGCTGGAGATCCTGGAGCAGTGCCCGGACGTGAAGACGATCGTGGCCGGGGTGGGCGGCGGCGGGCTGGTCTCCGGGATCGCGGTCGCGGTGAAGGCGCTCCGTCCCGACGTACGCGTGATCGGGGTTCAGGCGGCCGGCGCGGCGGCCTTCCCGCCCTCGCTGCTCGCCGGCCGGCCGGTACGGCTGCCGGCGTTCGCCACCATCGCCGACGGAATCGCGGTGGGACGCCCCGGCGATCTCACCTTCGCGCACGTAAGCAAGCTGGTCGACGAGGTGGTGACGGTCTCCGAGGAGGACATCTCCCGGGCCCTGCTGATGCTGCTGGAACGGGGCAAGCAGGTGGTCGAGCCGGCCGGCGCGGCCGGGGTGGCGGCGCTGCTGGCCGGCGTGGTGGAGGTCGAGGCGCCGGTGGTGGCGGTGGTCTCCGGCGGCAACATCGACCCGCTGCTGCTGCTGCGGGTGATCGAGCACGGGCTCGCGGCGGCCGGGCGTTACCTGCGTCTGACGGTGCGCTGCAACGACCGGCCGGGTCAGCTCGCGCTGCTGCTCAGCCAGATCGCCGAGCACCGGGGCAACGTGGTCGACGTGGTGCACCAGCGACACAATCCGCACCTGCGCCTGGGCGAGGTCGAGGTGGCGCTCTCGGTGGAAACCAGGGGAGCGGAGCACTCCGACCGGCTGATCAGCGCGCTGCGGGCCAGCGGTTACCAGGTGGCCTTCGGTGAGGCGGCCGGCTAGGAACGCCGGTCCTAACCGACTCGGCCGTCACCGGCGCGGTGCCGTTCGACCGGGATCGGGGTGGTCCCGACCCCGGTCGAATCGTGATCGAGAGGTCGACCGGTCAGCCGGCGAACGGCTCGAAGGCGACCACGGTGACCTTGATGTCCGCACCGCTCGGCGCGGTGTACGTGACCGTCTGGCCGGCACGGGTCCCGAGGATGGCCTTGCCGAGCGCGGACTCGGGGCTGTAGACCGTCAGGTCGGTGGTGGCCGCGATCTCTCGGGAGCCGAGCAGGAAGGTCTCCTTGTCCTCCTCGTCGTCGTCGAAGTGGATCGTGACGACGGTGCCCGGGGCGACCGAGTCGGCGTTCGGCGCCTCACCCACGGAGGCGGTACGCAGCAGTTCCTGGAGGTAGCGGATGCGATGCTCCTGCTTGCCCTGCTCCTCGCGGGCGGCGTGGTATCCGCCGTTCTCCCGCAGATCGCCTTCTTCGCGCCGGGCATTGATCTCCGCGGCGATCACCGGCCGGCCGGCGATCAACTCGTTGAGCTCGGCCTGCAGGCGGTCGTGCGCGTCCTGGGACAGCCAGGTGGCGGGCGCCTCGCGGTCGGTCGTGGACACAGACGATCTCCTTGGGTAAACGGACTGCTGCGGACAGGAACGAAGTACCAAGTTACCAGTGCGATACACACCGGACGGGTGATGATTTATTGCCGAACTGAACCGAACGGCCCCGATCGGCTCACAGACGGTGTTCGAGGGCCTCGGCTGGCGGCGGTTCGGAGCTGGTCCGACCCGGCTCAGTCGGCCGCCCGGCAGCGCAGTACCTCGCCGAGCAGGGCCTTGCCCGTGGTGGTGAGCTGGTGCTCGACCACCGGCTGCCGCTCACCGGCCGGGGCGTCGACCCGTACCTCTTCGCGGGCGACCTCGGCCCCGTCCCGGGAGCGGGCGCGTACCGCGCAGATCGCCGAGCCACCGGCCGGCACGGTCACCCGGAAGACCAGCCGCAACTGGCTGTCGGTAATGTCGGTGTAGGTGATCACCTGGGCGTCGTAGGTGGGGTCGCCGTACTGTCGGTAGAGCCGGGCGGAAGCCAGGCCGAGGACGGCCACCAGGGCGACCACCAGCAGTGCGCGCAGCCAGGGGCGGCGGCGTCGGGGCGCGCGTCGGTGTCCGTACCGGTCAGCGGGGAAGACCGGCGCGTCGGAAGAACGAGTGGCGTTCGTCTCGGTCACCGGGCACATCTCCTGCGGGGCGTTGTCGGTGGCATCGGCCAGAATGGCAGAGTCCATCTTCGCAAACGGTTACCGAACGATACCGGCAGGTCAGCCGGTCGAGCCGCGGGGGCTCGGCGGCAGCACGGACGAGGAGCATTTCGTTGGCAGAGCAACTGCGTCTCATGGCCGTACACGCGCATCCCGACGACGAGTCGAGCAAGGGCGCGGCGACCATGGCGAAGTACGTCGCCGAGGGCGTGAGCGTGCTCGTCGCGACCTGCACCGGCGGTGAGCGGGGCAGCGTACTGAACCCGAAGCTGGACCGGCCGGACGTCTGGGCGAACATCGGCGAGATCCGTCGGGCGGAGATGGACGCGGCCCGGGGCATCCTCGGTGTCGAGCAGGCCTGGCTGGGCTTCGTCGACTCGGGGCTGCCCGAGGGCGACCCGCTGCCGCCGCTGCCCGAGGGGTGCTTCGCGCTGCAGGACGTCGCCGTCGCGACCGGTTCGCTGGTCCGGCTGATGCGGGAGTTCCGTCCGCACGTGGTGACCACCTACCCGGAGGACGGCGGTTACCCGCACCCCGACCACATCATGTGCCACAAGATCAGCGTCGCGGCCTTCGACGCCGCCGGTGACCCCGAACAGTTCCCGGAGCTGGGGCCGGCGTGGCAGCCGCTGAAGCTCTACTACGACATCGGCTTCTCCAAGGCGCGCTTCATGGCCCTGCACGAGGCGGTGCTCGCGGCCGGGCGGGAGTCGCCGTACGAGGAGTGGCTCAAGAACTGGGAGGACCGCCCGGACAAGGGGCCGCGGGTCACCACCCGGGTGGAGTGCGCGGAGTACTTCCCCGTACGCGACGACGCGCTGCGGGCGCACGCCACCCAGATCGACCCGGACGGCTTCTTCTTCCAGGTGCCGATGGAGATCCAGCAGCGCGCCTGGCCGACCGAGGACTTCCAGTTGGTCAAGTCGTTGGTGGAGAGTCCGCTGCCGGAATCCGACCTGTTCGCCGGCGTACGTGAGACCGCCCGTGCCCGTTGACCTCGCCGGGGCGTACTGTTATGGCAGCTCGCCTATCGAAGGATCCCAGTCATGCTGACCGCTGTTGACGTGCTTGCCGCGAACAACTTCGGGGACACCCGAACCGGTGGCCTGGCCGGCCCGATGGGCCTGTTCCTGATCGTGGTGCTGGCCATCGCCACGGTTCTGTTGATCCGCAACATGAACGCGCGACTGCGTCGGCTGCCGGACCGGTTCCCGGACCAGCGCACCGACGAACCGGGCGGCCGGGTCGATTCGTCCGTTCCGGGACCGGTCGAGGCGGACTTGGCAGAGGAATCTGATGGAAGCGCTCCCAGGGCCTCCCACCTGCGCAGTAACGGGCACACGACGACATGATCGCGGCTAAACCGGCCAGGCGCCCCCTGTTGCGCCAAACCGGTTTGGCTTAGCCTTCCGCCGGGGACCAAAAGTCCCCGCACCGTGCGCGGGAGGGGGCGCCGATGAGAGTCAGACCCGACGCCCGAGGCGGTGCGCGGCCCGAGCAGGCGCCGCGTCGTTGGACGGCGGGCGGAGGCGGCCCGTGACATCCGGCCGGCCGGCCGCCTCACGGACGGCGGCCCTGGTCGGCATCTCGGGCACCCCCCGGCGGATGCTCATCCTCACCGCAGCCGTGCTCGCCGCAGCCCTCGCCGCCGCCGTGGTCGGTCTCGCCGTGCCGGCGGACCTGCCGCCGGACGACCCGCTCGGCTCCGTCCATCCGCTCGCCCGGCTGGCGATCGTGGCCGGCGTGTTCGCACTCGCCCAGTTGGCCCGGCTCCGGTTCCGGGTCGCCTCCGGCACCGTCAACGTCACCTGGGGCGAGGCCGCGCTCGTCATCGGCCTCTACCTGGCGCCCGCCGGCTGGCTGCCGGTCACCGCCCTGGTCGGCGCCGGACTCGGCTGGGGACTGCTGTCGATCTTCCCCGATCGGCGGTCGTTCGTCGAGGTCGTGCACATCGCCGCCTCCCTGACCGCCGCCGTCGCGCTGGCCACCGCCGTCGCCACCGCCCTCGGCGAACCGCTCGGTGCCCCGCTGACGCCCGCGCTGACTGTCGCGCTCGTCCTCGGTTCGCTGACCTACCTGCTCGCCACCGGCTGGCTCGCCTCGCTCACCATGTCGCTGCGCCACGGGCTGCCGATGGGACCGCTGCTGCTGCGCGCACTCCGGGGCAAGCTGCCGATGTTCGTCGGCAACGTACTGGTCGGCCTGGCCGTGATCACCATCCTCGAACACAGTCTCCGCTGGCTGCTGCTCCTACCACCGCTGTGGTGGCTGTTGCAGCAGACGTACAGCCAGCGGCTGCGTACCGACGACGAGCGGCGTACGTGGCGGGCCTTCGCCGAGGCCACCGGGGCGCTGAACCAGCTCGACGAGCGCGGGGTGGCGACCGCCGGGGTGCACGGCGCGCTCGCCGTGTTCGGCGCGGACCGGGTCGACCTCCACGTCGCCCGCAGCGGTAACCGGTGGCGCCGCTACCGGGGCGGTGGCGGCGAGCCGGTCTCGGACCAGGATCTGACGGCGCCACCCGAGCCGGAGACCGACCCCCACCTGCTGTCCCGGACGCTCGAGGTCGGGGCCAGGCCGGTCGGCGAACTCCGGGTACGGTTCCCCCGCTCGGTCCGGCCCGGCGAGCGCGAGCGGGATGTCCTGTCCGCGTTCGCCGACGCCCTGGCCGCCGCGCTGCACGACGCCGCCACCCACCAGGAACTGCGGATCATGGCCGCCCAGTCGTCGTACGAGGCGGTGCACGACCCACTGACCAAACTGGTCAACCGCGCGGCGATGCTGAGCAAGGGCGACCTCGCGCTGCACCGGCTCGGACACGACCACCCGGTGGCCCTGCTCCTGCTCGACATCAACAACTTCAAAGAGGTCAACGACACCCTCGGGCACGCCGCCGGGGACGAGTTGCTCCAGGTGACCGCCCGCCGGTTGCAGGAACTGCGCCGCGACGGTGAGGTGCTCGGCCGGCTCGGTGGTGACGAGTTCGCCCTGCTGGTCACCTCCCTCCCGGCGACCCCGCTGCCGACGCCCGCCGTGCCGGCGCTGCAACTGCCGGTCGCCACGGAACTCAGCGTCTTCGGCGAATGGCCCGCCTCGCTGCCGTACCCGCTGCGCCGGGCCCGGGAGATCGTGGAGGAGCTGGCCGCCCCGACCGAGGTGGCCGGCGTACGGATGTCGGTCGAGGCGTCGGTCGGTGTGGTGGTGGCCGGTGCCGGCACCGCCGACATGACCGAACTGCTGCGCCGGGCCGACATCGCGATGTACCAGGCCAAGGCGGGCGGCGGCAGTGTCGCCAGCTACGACAGCAGCCAGGACGCGGCCAGCACCGACCAGCTCGCGCTCCTCGCCGAGCTGCGTGAGGCGCTCGCCGCCGACGACCAGCTCATGCTCGCCCTCCAGCCCGCGGTCGACCTCGCCACCGGGGCGCCGACCGGGGTGGAGGCGCTGATCCGGTGGCGGCACCCGCGCCGGGGCCGGCTCGGTCCGGTCGACTTCGTCCGGACCATCGAGGGCAGCGAACTGCTCGGCCCGTTCACCCGGTACGTGGTCGACAAGGCCCTCGCGGTGGCCGCCGACTGGGCCCGGCACGGACTCGACGTACCCATCTCGATCAACCTCTCCGCGCGCAGCCTGCTCGACCCCCGGCTCCCCGCGGAGGTGGCCGAATCCCTGCGCCGCCACCAGGTCCCGGCCCACCGGCTGGTCCTGGAGATCACCGAGACGGTGGTGATGAGCGAGCTGGGCGTGATCGACGAGGTCCTCTCCGAGCTGCGGGCGATGGGGATCCAGCTCGCCGTGGACGACTTCGGCACCGGCTTCTCGTCGCTCACCTTCCTGACCCGGATCCCGGTCGACGAACTCAAGGTCGACCGGTCCTTCGTGATGGCGATGGCCGACTCGCCGGAGGCCGCCGCGATCGTCCGGTCGACCGTCGGGCTGGGCCGTGAACTCGGCCTGCGGGTGGTCGCCGAAGGCGTGGAGACGGCCGACCAGCGGGCCGCCCTGGCCGAGCTGGGCTGCACCGCCGCGCAGGGTTACCACTTCTTCCGCCCGATGGGGTCCGACAAGATCGTCACGGTGTTGCAGACCCAGCTCGACAACTCCCAGCAGGCCCGGATCTTCCCCCTGCACGCCGACGGCGCCTCCTAGAGCCGGGGGACACCCGCCCGCCGCCGGCCGCCGGTGGATATGGTCGTCGGGTGAATCGACTGGCGAGCGCGACCAGCCCGTACCTGCTCCAGCACGCGGAGAACCCGGTCGACTGGTGGCCGTGGTCCGACGAGGCGTTCGCCGAGGCGAAACGGCGCGACGTACCCGTGCTGATCTCGGTGGGGTACGCGGCCTGCCACTGGTGTCACGTGATGGCGCACGAGTCGTTCGAGGACCCGGCGGTCGGGAAGCTGCTCAACGACAACTTCGTGTCGATCAAAGTGGACCGGGAGGAACGGCCGGACGTCGACGCGGTCTACATGACCGCCACCCAGGCGATGACCGGGCAGGGCGGCTGGCCGATGACCGTACTCGCCGCGCCGGACGGGACGCCGTTCTTCTGCGGCACGTACTTCCCCCGGGTCAACTTCGTCCGGCTCCTGGAGTCGGTCACCACCGCGTGGCGGGACCAGCGCGAGGCGGTGTTGCAGCAGGGCGCCGCCGTGGTCGAGGCGATCGGCGGCGCGCAGGCCGTCGGCGGCCCGACCGCCCCGCTCACCGCCGAACTGCTCGACGCCGCCGCGCAACAGCTCGGCCGGGAGTACGACTCCGTCAACGGCGGGTTCGGTGGCTCCCCGAAGTTCCCGCCGCACATGAACCTGCTGTTCCAGCTCCGGCACTACCAGCGCACCGGTTCGGAGCGGACCCTGGAGATCGTCCGGCACACCGCCGAGGCGATGGCCCGGGGCGGCATCTACGACCAGCTCGCCGGTGGTTTCGCCCGCTACTCGGTCGACGCCCACTGGACCGTGCCGCACTTCGAGAAGATGCTCTACGACAACGCCCTGCTGCTCCGGGTCTACACCCAGCTCTGGCGGCTCACCGGGGACCGGCTGGCGCAGCGGGTGGCGGGGGAGACCGCGGCCTTCCTGCTGGACGGTCTCGGCACCGAGGCCGGCGGGCTGGCCTCCGCCCTGGACGCGGACACCGACGGGGTCGAGGGCGCCACGTACGCCTGGACCCCGACCCAACTCGTCGAAGCCCTCGGCACCGACGACGGCCGCTTCGCCGCCGACCTGTTCACGGTCACCGACGAGGGAACCTTCGCCCATAATCCGGCCTCCGCGCCGTTGGACGGCGCTCCGGACCGGATGAAGGGCGTCGAACACGGCACCAGCGTGCTGGAACTCGGCCGCGACATCGACGACGTCGACCCCGAGGTGGCGGACCGCTGGCAGCGCGTACGCACCGAGCTGCGGGCCGTACGCGACCTGCGTCCCCAACCGGCCCGGGACGACAAAGTGGTGGCGGCCTGGAACGGGCTGGCCGTCACCGCCCTGGTCGAGTACGCGACCCTGACCGGCGACCCGGCGACCGCCACGGCGGCGGTGGACATCGCCGAGGTGCTGGCCGGGCGGCACATCGTCGACGGGCGGCTGCGCCGGGTCTCCCGGGACGGGAAGGTCGGTGAGCCGGCCGGGGTGCTGGAGGACTACGGAGCGGTGGCGGAGGCGTTCTGCGCGGTGCACCAGCTCACCGGCGAGGGCCGCTGGCTGACCCTGGCCGGAGAACTGCTGGACGTCGCTCTGGCCCACTTCTCCACCGGTCAGGGCGGCTTCTACGACACCGCCGACGACGCCGAGAAGCTGATCGCCCGCCCGGCCGACCCGACCGACAACGCCACCCCGTCCGGCCTGTCGGCGGTGGTGGCGGGGCTGGTGGCCTACTCGGCGTTGACCGGTGAGCCGCGCTACCGGGAGGTGGCCGAAACGGCGCTGGCGACGGTGGCACCGATCGTGGCCCGGCACGCCCGGTTCACCGGGTACGCCGCCGCCAGCGGTGAGGCGCTGCTCTCCGGCCCGTACGAGGTGGCGATCGTCACCACCGACCCGGCGGGTGACCCGCTGGTGGCGGCCGCCCGTCGGCACGCACCGCCGGGGGCGGTGATGGTCGCGGGGGCCCCGGACCAGGCGGGGGTGCCGCTGCTGGCGGACCGGCCGATGCTGGACGGCGGCTCCACCGCGTACGTCTGCCGCGGTTTTGTCTGCGATCGCCCGGTCCGTACCGTCGAGGACCTTGTCGCCCAGCTTTCCCGGCGGTGACCGACGTGCGCCGCCGCACCCGGACGCCGGGTGCGGCGGTCGGTGGCGGAACCGCCCGCTAGGCTTGCCGGCGTTATGGATTCCCGAACCGGTCTGCCCGTTGTCGGCATGGTGGGGGGCGGCCAGCTCGCCCGGATGACCCACCAGGCCGCGATCGCCCTCGGCCAGTCACTGCGTGTACTCGCGCAAGCCCCGGAGGACGGGGCCGCGCTGGTCGCCGCCGACGTCCGGTACGGCGACCACACCGACCTCTCCGCGCTGCGGATCTTCGCCAAGGGCTGTGACGTGGTCACCTTCGACCACGAGCACGTGCCCAGCGAACACATCCGCGCCCTCGCCGCCGAGGATGTGAAGCTCTACCCGTCGGCCGACGCCCTGCTCTACGCGCAGGACAAGCACGCGATGCGGGAACGGCTCGGCGCGCTCGGTGCGCCCGTACCGCGCTGGCGGCCGGTGAATGAGCCCGCGGACCTGACCGCGTTCGGTGACGAGGTCGGCTGGCCGGTGGTGCTGAAGGCCGCTCGGGGCGGCTACGACGGCCGTGGGGTCTGGGTCGTGGCGAACGGCACCGACGGGGCCGCCCAGGTGACGGAGCTGCTCGACGGCGGCACCCCGCTGATCGTGGAAGAGCGGGTGGCGTTGCGCCGGGAGCTGGCCGTACAGGTGGCGCGCTCGCCGTTCGGGCAGGTCGCGGCGTACCCGGTGGTGGAGACCGTGCAGCGGGACGGGATCTGCGTCGAGGTGCTCGCCCCGGCACCGGACCTGCCGGAGCCGCTGGCCCTGGCCGCCCAGCAGTTGGCGATCGACATCGCCACCACGCTCGACGTGGTCGGCCTGCTCGCGGTGGAACTCTTCGAGGTCGCCGGTCCGGACGGGGGTCCGGCACTGGTGGTCAACGAGTTGGCCATGCGACCGCACAACTCCGGGCACTGGACCATCGAGGGGGCTCGGACCTCGCAGTTCGAGCAGCACCTGCGGGCGGTCCTGGACTACCCGATGGGCGACACCGCGCTGACCGCGCCGGTGGTGGTGATGGCCAACGTGCTCGGCGGGGCCGAGGGCGGGATCTCGATCGACGAGCGGCTGCACCACCTCTTCGCCACCGACCCCGGCGCCAAGGTGCACCTCTACGGCAAGCAGGTCCGTCCCGGCCGGAAGATCGGCCACGTCACGGTGCTCGGTGACGATCTCGAACAGGTACGCGCCCGCGCGGCGCGCGCCGCACAGTGGCTCCAGGAGGGGCGATGACGGCTGCGCAGGCAGCGACCCGGGTTGGCCTGATCATGGGCAGTGACTCGGACTGGCCCACCATGAAGGCCGCCGCCGACGTCCTGGACGACTTCGGGATCGGCTACGAGGTACGGATCGTCTCGGCGCACCGTACGCCGGTCAAGATGATCGAGTACGGCCAGCAGGCCGCCGGCCGTGGCCTCAAGGTGATCATCGCGGGCGCGGGTGGGGCGGCGGCCCTGCCGGGCATGGTCGCCTCGGTGACCCCGCTGCCGGTGATCGGTGTCCCGGTGCCGCTCAAGCACCTGGACGGCGTCGACTCGCTCTACTCGATCGTGCAGATGCCGGCCGGCATCCCGGTCGCCACCGTCTCGATCGGCAACGCCCGCAACGCCGGGCTGCTCGCCGTACGCATCCTCGCCACCGCCGACGACGCGTTGCAGGCCCGGGTCGTCGCCTTCCAGGAGTCGCTGGAGGCCCTGGTAGAGCAGAAGGAAAAGGCCCTCCAGGCCAACCTCGCCGGCTGACATCGCCCTTTCCGGGGCATCCGCCCAGGAGCCGGAGTCCCAGAGCGACGGCTAGACGGATCGACGGCACAACCCCCTCTGCCGCCACTCCTCCCACCCCACCCCACCCCCCTCCTCCCTCCCTCCCCCGCGCACGAACCCCTCTTCGTCGATCTAGGGCAAATACGTGCTAGTGGATCTCCGATCACCACCATTTGCCCTAGATCGACGGTGAGAGGGGGAGGGGGAGGGGGTTAGCGCATGCCGCGCAGGGCGCCGCGGAGGCGCTCCTGGGCTTGCGTACGCCGTTCGTTGCTGGCCCCGAGCACCAGTAGGACGATGCCGACCGGGATCAGCACCAGCCACGGCCCGAAGACGGTCAGCAGGTGCAGGGTGGCGATGACCGTCACCGCCGCACCGATGATCACCGGAGCCTGCTGGCGCCGCCACGAGCCGAAGATCAGCACCGCCACCCCGCCGAGCAGGAGCAGGATCTGGCGCAGGTCGCCGCCCTCGCTGCCGAGCACGATCACCAGCGTGGGCAGGAACGCGGCGACCAGCGCCGGCCCGTACGCGACCCAACTGCTCAGGTCCGGGCGGTGGCGCAGCTCCAGGATCCCGACCAGCAGCGCGAGCGCCGCGAACGGCAACGTGTACGCCTCCGGCAGGGCCACGTCGGCGACGCTCATCAGCAGCCACCAGGCGCTGATCTCGCAGGCCACCGCGGCCCAGAACAGGATCCGCCGGGCGATCACCCGCCGCCCCGGACGGGTGGCCGCCACCCCGAGTACGGCACCCCAGGCGGCGAGCAGGGCGGCGATGTGCCGGGGCGAGTCGAAGGCCAGCGCCCCGGCGATGAGGGCGGCACCGTACCCGGTCCACTCGACGGTGGCCGCCTCGCGCAGCGACTCGGGCTGGCGCAGCCGGGGCAGGGTCGCGGCGAGCAGCAGCAGCGCCGCACCGACCGCCAGTACGCCGAACGCGGACCAGACCGGGTCCAGCCCGGCGACCAGCCCGACGGTGAAGACGAAGAGCTGGGCCATCACCGAGGCGAACAGCCAGCCGAGGATCCTGGCGGCCTGGGTCCGGCCGGCGAACGCGGCGATCCCGCCGACGACAACCGCGGCGCCCAGCGTGAACAGGGTCAGCTCCCGGGTGGCCAGGGCACCGGCCAGCCCGGCACCACCGGCCGCCAGCCCGATGGCGAAGACCAGGATCCGGGCGAGCCGAAGCGACCGGGCCCGTTCCACGTCCGGCGGCGGCGGGGTGAGCGCCAGCCCGAGCATCGCGATGGTGAAGACGGCGAGCGCGGCCATGGTGCTGTTCGGCCAGCCCAGCCCGACCGAGATCGGCGCGATCAGCACGGTGATCGCGGCCCCGGGCAGGACCACCGGGATGGCCCGGGCGGGTCGTCCACCGGTGAATCCGGTGGCGGCCAGAGCCGCCGCCACGGTCAGCAGCAGCGCCGCGAGGACGTGGGTGGGGTCGACCGCGCTGCCGGTCGGGTTCGCCAGCGTCTCGGGCGCACCGTCCCAGATCCCGTAGAGCACCTGGTACGGCTCCACCAGCGCGGCGACCAGGACCGGTCCCAGGGTCGCCACGGCAACCAGGGTCGGCAGTACGGCGGCGGCCATCGCACCCACCGCCGGGCTGATCGCCCAGCGCCCGCGCGGTTGGTCCGGCATCCGGCGTACGGTGCCGCCGAGCATCACCGACCAGCGCCGGATCGGCCGGATCCCGGAACCGGGCGGTGGAGTGGCCGACCGGGCCAGTTCGGCGAGTACGCCCAGCAGCGCGGCGGCGGCGGCGTAGACGCCGGTGGGCAGGTCGGTGGGGATCGAGGCGCAGGCGGTGATGGTCGCCCCGCCGACCACACCGAGGGTCGCGTACGGCAGGTAGCGCGGCACCCAGCGGCGGGCGAGGGTGAGCAGGGCGACGCCCAGGCTCGACGCGGCCAGGGCGCTGGTCAGCACGATCTCGGCCGGGGAGCCGAGGGCGGCGGCCAGGGCGGCGAACGCCCCGGGCAGGGCTAGCAGCGCGCCACCGGTTGCGGCGCCGCCGATCTGACCGAGGTGCGGCGGCAGGTCGTCGACGGGTTCGGGACGTCGGTCGGGGTCCCGGTCGGTGTCGTCGTACCCGAGGTCGTCGTCCGGTTCGCCGGTCTCCGTACGGGCGGTGTCGGGTGCGGCGGCGTAACTGCCGAGCACCCGGGCGAGCACCGCCACCACGAGCCCGACCAGGGCGACCACCCCGAGTGCGGCTGCCGTGGTCCAGGGCCGGACCAGGCTGGCTCCGACCGCGTGCAGGGCCACCACGGCGGCGACGGTGGCCCGGGTCAGGCCGGCGCGGGGGTCGGCGGCAGCGGCGGCGGCCATCCCGTACGCGATCGCCACCGCCCCGCCGACGACGATCGGGGACCACCAGGGCAGGTCGAGGGCGGCCGGGGTGCCGATGGTGGCGAGCCCGACGCAGACACCGGCGACGTCGTACTTCCACGGGCGCGGCAGCGCGGCGGCGGCTGCGGCGGCGAGCAGGACCAGGGCGATCGGTGCCTGCCAGGCGCTGTCGCCGGTGCTCCCCATCGGCCACGCGTCGAGGTCGGCGGCCCAGATCCGGCCGGGGGTGGCCAGCACCCGCAGTCCACCGCTGAGCGCGGTGTAGCCGGCGATCAGGGCGATCACGCCACCGCTGAGTGCGATGCCGAGGATCGGGCCACGACGCCAGTCCTCCGGCAGGGCGCGTACGCCGACCGCGACGACCAGGACGAGCCCGGCGGCGGCGGCCAGTTCGGCGCCGGGGGCGAGGATGCCGGCGATCCGGGCCAGCGCGCCGACCAGGCCGGCGGTCGCGGCGGCGGCGGCGAAGTCGGAGCCGTCGAGGAGCCGGTCGGCGCGCCGCCCGGAGTCGATCGACGGGGCGAGGAAGAGCAGGACGGCGGCGACCATGAGCAGGGCGCCGACCCAGGCGTCGGCGACCGTGGCTCCGGGTGCGCCGAACGCGGCGGCGGTGACGGCGAGCGCGCCGAACCCGGTGCCGAGGGTCAGCGGGAGGCTGATGTGACGTTGCGAGACCTGGGCGATGGCCGCGTACCCGAGGGTCGCGCAGACGGCCAGGTAGCTGGCCGCGAGCACCGGCTCGGTGGCGTCGCGCAGGGACATCGCGGTCGGCGTCGGGTCGACCGGTACGGTCGCGGCGACAAACGCGGCGACCGCGCCGGGCAGGGCGAACGCGGCTCCACCGGCGGCCCAGGAGGTCACCAGGTGGGCCGATTCGCCGAGGGAGACGGCGGGCAGGCGCGGCGCCAGGCTGATCAGCAGCCCGGCCACGGCCAGGGTGAACAGCACCGCCGCGGTGAGGCTGGGCCGGGCCGCCGCCGCTCCGGCTCCGGCCAGCCCGAGCACCGCCGCCGCGCAGGTGTGCGCGAGCGCGGCCCGGCGGGTGTCGGCGGTGAGGCCGACGACGCCGATCCCGATGGCGACGAGGACCGGTGGCCACGGCGCGGCCATCCAGGGGAGCCCGAGCGAGGCGGGGGCGGCCAGTGCGGTCAGCGCGGCGCCGGTGACGGCAAACTCGCGGCGTACCTCGGCCGGGAGGGCGAGCACGGCGGCGATGGTGAGCAGGAAGGCGGTCGCGGCGAGTTGCCAGGCGGCCGGGCCGACGGTGTCCGCGAGGGTCGTCGCGTAGTCGTCGAGGTCGGCCCGCCAGACCGGCAGGGCGGCCTGGATCGGGGCCAGTGCCGCGCGCAGCGCGCCACCGGCGACGACCACACCGATGACCACCAGCGCGACCGCCGAGGCGAGCTGTGGCCCGCGTCGGGCCGCCGCCGGTACGGCGCGTACCCCGAGGCCGGTGAGGGCGACAACGACGGCGATGAGGAGCAGGGCCCGGCCGGGTAGCGCGACGGCGGCGATCCGACCGGCCGCGCCGATCACCGCGAGGGTCAGGATGCCGGCGGCGAGCGCGGGCAGCGGTGCCCGGCCGATCATGAGGGCGCCGGCCAGGCCGATCGCGGCGGCCAGCACCAGCACCACACCGGCGCGGAAGGCTCCCGGTACGGTCTCGGTGCCGACCAGGGCGATCACCGCGTAGAGCAGGGCGGCGCCGACGGCCACCCCGTGCAGCGCCCAGGTCAGTTCGCGCAGCCACGGGGTGTTCGGTACGGCGGTGGCGGTCCAGGCTGCGGCGGTACGGGCGGGCTGCGGCGGGTCCGGTTGCTGCGGCTCGCGGGTTGTACGGCCGGTCCGTCCGTCCCGTTGCGAGCCGGGCACGATGAGTACGGCGTCCGCCTCTTCCGGCGCCGACTCCGGCCGCCCCAGCCCGCCGTCGCCGTCCTCGTCACCGGCACGCCGCTGCTGGCCCGCCCGCCGCTGCGGGTCACCGGTGCTCGGGGCGTCCTCGTCGGGCGCGACACCGGTCCGGGACGACCCGGGCCGGCGCTGTGCCGGGGGCGGTGGTGCCACCAGCCGGCCGTCGCGGGTGAACGCCCGGGCCAGGATCAGGTCGATCGCGGCAACCGCGGCCAGCACCAGCGCCCACCCGGTCGCCCCGTTGATCCACTCGTACGCGAGCAGGGGCAGTACGGGCTGTCCGGCGATCACGGTGGCGTACCGGCCGACGTGCAGGCCGGTCAGGCTGCCGTACACCCAGCCGACCCCGGCGGTGACCAGGCAGGTCAGGCCGGCGAACACACTCCCGGAGAGGCCACTGGTCCAGACCGCGTCGATGGCCCAGACGGCGTACCCGTTGAGCGGCACCAGGAGCAGGCCGACGGCGGCGATCGTCTCGGCCGTGGCGGTGAGCCCGCGCCGGGCCACCACCGGCGGTGCGATCAGCATCAGCGCGGTGGCGGTGAGCAGGATCGCCACCCGGCTGAAGTCGTTCTGGGAGCTGATCGCGACCGCGGCGAAGGCGACGGCGGCGACGCCGAGCAGCAGCGCGCCGAGGCCGAGCAGGATGTTCTGCACCTCGCGCGAGGAGGCTTCCGGTTGGTTGCCCGGCGGCGGTTCGACGCCGGGGCGGCCTCCGGGCCGGCGGACGCCGGTCGGCGCGGTACGCCGGGGTGGGGGTGGCGGCGGTGGTGGGGGTGGCGGCGGTGGCGCCTCGCCGCCGGTGGGGGTGGAGCGGGGGACCCGGGGCGGTGGTGGCAGGCCCGGTTCGGCGGTCGGGGGTCGTCGCCCGGCGCGGCGGCGCAGCACCCGCCGGGGCTTGGTCGCCTGTTTGAGTCGTTCGTCGTTGGCGTGGGTGAGGATGTCCCGCTGGAACAGTGCCGCCTGCATCTTCGCGGCGAGTTGGCGCTGTTCGCTGGCGATGGCCGCGTCCCGCATCTTGATCTCGGCGATGGAGCGTTCGATCCGCGCCAGGTCGTCCGCCCACTGGCCCTGCTCAGCCCCGCAGTGCGGGCAGCGGGGGGCGGCTTCGATCTCCCGGCCGCACGAAGAGCACCGGTACGTACTCATGCAACCTCCCGAGGCGGCGGCCAGCAATGTGGACTCACCTGGAAGCATGCCGAAAGCAGGCAACGGTTGAACAGACCCTCGCCGGTGGGAGATCGGAAAAAGCCGGTCACGGATCCGATTGGATCCGTGACCGGCCGAGTACGTTCACGTCCGGGAGTGGTGACTCCGGGTCATGGGCGACCCATGCCCCGGTATTCCCAGCCGGCCTGGGTCCACAGTCCGGAGTCGAGGCAGTTGCGGCCGTCGACCACCCGGCGACCGGCGGCGAGTTCACCGAGGGCGACCGGGTCGGCGTTGCGGAAGTCGGCCCACTCGGTGAGCACGCAGACCAGGTCGGCGCCGGTGACGGCGTCGTTCATGCTGGCCTCGTAGTTCAGGTCGGGCTGGGCCCGGCGGGCGTTCTCCATCCCCTCGGGGTCGAAGATCCGCACGTCGGCGCCGGCCTTGGCGAGCAGTGCCGCGACAGCCAGTGACGGCGCGTCGCGTACGTCGTCGGAGTTGGGCTTGAAGGTGGCGCCGAGCACCGCGATCCGGGTGCCGGACAGGTCGGGACCGGCCGGGCCGTAGCGGCGGCCGAGCAACTCGGCGGCCAACTGCAACACCCGGGTACGCCGCCGCAGGTTGATCAGGTCGACCTCGTGCAGGAACCGGAGCGCCTCGCCGGCACCCAGCTCCTGGGCACGGGCCTGGAACGCCCGGATGTCCTTGGGCAGGCAGCCGCCGCCGAAGCCGACGCCGGCCTGGAGGAACCGGTTGCCGATGCGCGGGTCGTAGCCGATCGCGCGGGCGAGCTGGGTGACGTCGCCGCCGGCGACCTCGCAGACCTCGGCCATCGCGTTGATGAACGAGATCTTGGTGGCGAGGAAGGCGTTGGCCGCGACCTTGACCAGTTCGGCGGTGGCGAAGTCGGTGACCACCAGCGGAACCTCGCGGTCCTCGGTGGCGGCCAGGTCGAAGACGCCCTTGTGGGCGGCGTAGAGCATGCCGTTGGCCCACTCGCTCTTGACCCCGACGACGATCCGGTTGGGGCGGAGCACGTCCTCGACGGCGAAGCCCTCCTGGAGGAACTCGGGGCTCCAGGCGACCTCGACACCCAGGTCGGCCGGGATGTGCTTGCCGACCAGTTGCTCGATCCACTCGGCGGTGCCGACCGGAACTGTCGACTTGCCGACGATCAGGGCCTTGCGGGTCAGGTGCTGGGCGAGCCCGGTGACGGAGGTTTCGACGTACGACAGGTCGGCGCCCATGCCGTCGGCCCGTTGCGGGGTGCCGACACAGATGAAGTGGACGTCGCCGAAGTCCGCGGTCTCCTGGTAGGAGGTGCTGAACCGGAGCCGGCCGGCGGCAAGGTTGCGCCGCAGCAGCTCGTCCAGGCCGGGCTCGTGGAACGGCACCTCGCCGCCGGAGAGCTTGGCGATCTTTTCCGCGTCGACGTCGAACCCGATCACGTCGTAGCCGAGTTCGGCGAAGCAGATGGCGTACGTCGCACCCAGGTAGCCGGTGCCGAGGAAGGTCAGCCGCGGCCGCGCCGCGCCGGATGGAGGGCTCACCGCGACGATTGCCGGCTTGGGTTGTGTGCTCGGGTACGGGATTGTCACGCCTTTTCTCTCCGCTCGCACTGGGCGGCGCTTCCTTGCGTCGCGGTGGGCAGGGCGGCGTCACCACGACGCCAATTGGGACAAATCAGTTGGTAGTGCTTTTTTTAGTTCGCTACTGCGAGGGGTCGGCTCGAACGCCGACTGCGCAGGCAACGACAGAGGCAGAGCTTACGCGGCCCGGTCGGGCCACCGCCCGTTCGGTCGGCATCTTCACAATCCCGCGCGACGTGCATCCGGATGTGCGTACGTCGCGCGTTGCCGCCGTTCGCCCGATCCCACCTCGCCCAAATTGATCTTGCCCCCTCTATGTAAGGCACCTAGGCTCCGATCCACCTGACGCCCGCTTCGCAGAAGGGGACAAAAGTACTACATGAGAATATCCCGCGCTAACTACCTGCCGGCCCGTCGCCGGCTGGCCGCCGGAGCGGCGATCGCCCTGGCGACCTCGCTGCTACCCCTGCTCAACGTTACCGCCGCACACGCGACCACCCCGTCGCCTGCGTGTGTCCCCGACCCCACCGCCCACCTGGACTCGGTGCCCAGCCCGGAGGCCGCCCTCGGCTTTCCGCTCGGCACCGGCCAGGAGCGCGTGGTCACCAGCGACGAGATCCGCTCCTACCTCGGAGCCGTCGACGCGGCCTCCGACCGGGTCGTCTCCGGCACCATGGCGACCAGCGTGACCGGCCAGGCGCTGCCGTACGCGATCGTGTCGAACTCGGCGAACGTCAAGCCCGCCGCGCTGGACGCGATCACCGAGCGGATCAAGGACCTGCGCGACCCGCGCAAGACCAGCCCGGCCACGGCCGCCGGTACCGCCCTGCGCGGCCCGGCGATCGTCTGGGTCACCGGCAACGTGCACGGTGGCGAGAAGAGCGGCGCCGACGCGGCGCTGAAGACCCTGTACGAGTTGGCCGCCGGCCTCTCCTGCGACGTGGAGAAGCGCAACCAGGAACTGGTCACGGTGATCGTGCCGACCCAGAACCCGGACGGGCGCGACGCCAACCGGCGGCAGAACGAGTTCGGGTTCGACCTGAACCGGGACTGGTTCTCCCGTACCCAGCCGGAGACCGACGCGAAGCTGGAGATGCTGCGGGAGTACCCGCCGCAGGTCTACATCGACGCGCACGAGATGGGCGGCCGGGAGTACTTCTTCCCGCCGAACGCCGACCCGATCCACCACGAGATCTCCAGCGAGGTCGTCGACTGGATCAACCGGATCGGTGAGGCGAACAAGGCGGGCTTCGGTTACAACGGGGCCTGCACCGCCACGGTCACCACCGAGTGCTACTTCAACTACGACACCTATGACCTCTTCTTCATGGGGTACGGCGACACCGTACCGGCGACCGGCTTCGGTGCCGCCGGGATGACGTTCGAGAAGGGCAGCAGCTCGGCCGTACAGGACCGGGTGCAGCAGCAGTTCAACACGCAGTGGGCGACGCTCGGCTGGGCCGCGGCGAACAAGCGAGAGGTGCTGAACGGCTACTACAAGATCTGGCAGGACGCCCTCGCCGAGGGTGTCGCCGGAACGCTCTCCCCGAACGAGGTGGTCCAGCCCACCAACGAGGTCCAGTTCCCGGTGCCGGACGTCAACATCAAGTCGTACTTCCTGCTCCCGGACCGGCAGCTCGCCGACGTCCGGGCGCTGGTCGAGCGGCTGCGCAAGATGGATGTCGAGGTCTACGAGCTCAAGGAGCCGGTGACCGTACCGACGGCGAAGGTCTTCGGCGGGCGTACGGCGACCGACGTGGTCGTACCCGCGGGCGCGTACTGGATCAAGATGGACCAGCCGCAGAAGCACTGGATCCAGGCGACCCTGGGCGAGGACCCGTACACGCCGTTCCCGTACTTCTACGACGTGTCGTCGTGGAGCAACCCGCTGCTGATGGGGATCAACACGATCTACACCGGCGACGTGGTCAACCCCCGGGCCAACCGGGTCAAGGAGAACCGCGGCGGCACCACCTCCTTCGTGGGGGACGGCGGTTCGTACCAGTGGAAGCTCGACTCGGCCGCGGCGGCCAAGTTCACCTTCGCGCTGCTCGACAAGGGCGTACCGCTGGTCCGTGACCTGAACACCAACCTGGTCGGCATGCGGTCCGCCCGGCTCACGCCGAAGCTGGACCAGCTCGCCGCCTCGTACGGCGTGACCCTGCACCCGAACCGCCAGCCGGCCACGGGCGTCAAGCTCACCCAGCCCGACGTCGGCCTGTACGCCGGCACCGGGATCAGCACCACCTCCGGCTCGTACGGCGAGGCCCGGTTCGTGCTCGGCGACCAGTGGGGTCTCGACCTCACCACGGTCACCACCGCCGACATCAACGACAACACGACCCGGTTCACCGACCGGAGCACCCTGCTGGTGCCGGACGGCAGCAACGCCACCGGCGGGCTCACCGCCACCGGCCAGGCCAACCTGCGGGCCTGGATCTCGGCCGGCGGCACCTACATCGGGCTGCGCAACGAGGGCACCCGGATGGCTCGTGCGGCCGGGCTCACCTCGACCACCGAGGTGACCAAGCCGGCGGGTTACACCATGGTCGGCTCCCACCTGCGGGTGGACGTGGACCACGACAGCCCGGTGGCGCTGGGTCGGCCGGCGGAGGACTTCGAGTTCAACAACGGCGACTCGGTCCTGCGGCCGAGCACGACCGGTGTGAACGTCCTCACGTACCCGTCGGACGACCGGTTCTGGCACAACGGCTACACGGTCGGCGAGGACCTGCTCAAGGGCACGGTCGCGCTGGTCGACGAGCCGACCGGGGACGGGCACGCGGTGCTCTTCGCCTTCAACCCGCTGTTCCGGGCGTACAACGAGAGCGGCCTGCACCTGGTCGCGAACGCGCTGCTCTACCCGTCCGGCGACGAGCCGAAGACGCTGCGCCGGATGACCGACGCGGTGTCGCCGGAGCGGGCCGCGGCTGCCGCCGCACCCGCCCCGGAGAACCTGGGTGGCCAGTGGCGGCCGATCACCATCGAGGTGGCCGCCGCCGACCAGGCCCGGACCGAGGCCGTGATCGCGAAGTACACCGGTGACGCCCGCACGTCGGTCGCCAACGGTTCGAGCTTCCTGGTCATCCCGAACCCGGACGGACTCCAGTCCGACGAGCACCCGTACCTGGGTGACCTGGTCCGGGAGCTGCGTACGGCCGGAATTCCGGTGCGTTCGCTGGTCGGTTGACCGGGTCGGGTGATCCGGTCGGCTGACCTCCCGGCCGACCTGCGAGACCCCGGCTGAACACTGGTGGACCCCGGTTGACCGGGGTCCACCGGGGGGCGGGGCTAGTGAACTTTGTTACCGTTCAGTAGCCCCGCCCCACCTCGGCGCGGTACAACTGGGTCCACGAAGTTGTGTTCCCCAGGGGAGGGCCGCGATGAGCAGCGAAGCATTCGACGTCTACCAACTGCCCGAGGAGCACGGGGCGATCCGGGAGGCGGTCCGGGACGTCTGTGACGCCAAGGTCGCGCCGCACGCCGCCGAGGCCGACGAGACCGGCGAGTTCCCCAAGGCGTCGTACGAGGCCCTGCGCGCCGCCGACTTCCACGCCCCGCACATCCCCGCCGAGTACGGCGGCGCCGGTGCGGACGCCCTGGCCACCGCGATCGTGATCGAGGAAGTGGCCCGTGCCTGCGCCTCGTCCTCCCTGATCCCCGCCGTGAACAAGCTGGGCACCATGCCGCTGCTGCTGGCCGGGTCGGAGGAGCTGAAGCAGCGCTACCTGCCGCCGGTGGCCCGGGGCGAGGCGATGTTCTCGTACTGCCTCTCCGAGCCGGAGGCGGGCAGCGACGCGGCCTCGATGACGACCCGCGCGGTGCTCGACGGCGACCACTACGTGCTCAACGGTGTGAAGCGGTGGATCACCAACGCCGGCATCTCGGAGTACTACACCGTCTTCGCGGTGACCGACCCGTCCGCCCGTTCGCGCGGCATCTCCGCCTTCGTGGTGGAGAAGTCCGACGCCGGGGTCAGCTTCGGCGCCCCCGAGAAGAAGCTCGGCATCAAGGGCTCGCCGACTCGTGAGGTCTACCTCGACAACGTACGGATTCCCGCCGACCGGATGATCGGCGAACCCGGCACCGGCTTCGCCACCGCGATGCGGACCCTGGACCACACCCGCGTCACCATCGCCGCGCAGGCGCTCGGCATCGCCCAGGGCGCGCTCGACTACGCCCTCGGGTACGTCAAGGAGCGCAAGCAGTTCGGCAAGCCGGTGGCGGACTTCCAGGGCATCCAGTTCATGCTCGCGGACATGGGCATGAAGCTGGCCGCCGCCCGTGAACTGACGTACGCGGCGGCGGGGAAGTCGGAGCGCGGCGACGCCGACCTGACCTATTTCGGCGCGGCGGCGAAGTGCTTCGCCTCGGACGCCGCCATGGAGATCACCACCGACGCGGTCCAGTTGCTCGGCGGCTACGGCTACACCCGCGACTACCCGCTGGAGCGGATGATGCGGGACGCCAAGATCACCCAAATATACGAAGGTACGAATCAAGTGCAGCGGATCGTCATGGCGAGGCAACTACTCAACGGCGTCGCGTGAGCTGTTTTCCCAGCCCAGAGTCATGGTGGCGGCCGAGTTCGGCTCGGAAATGGCCTTTTTGGGTGGTACCGGCTGCTGGACCATCGAGCCCGGACCACGGTGAAAACGGGCGGCACGTGTGTCACAGGGTCGGGATCAGGCCACCGTCGATCAGGATGTCGGCACCGGTGATGTTCGTGGCACGGCCGGAGGCCAGCAGCAGGACCACGTCCGCGACCTCGTCCGGCCGGGTGAAACGCCCGGTCGCGGATCCGCTGACCGCACCCTTGGCGACGTCTTCCGGGGCCAGGTTGCCCGCCGTGCCGACGGTTTCGGCCACCCCGCCAGCGCCCAGCCACAGATCGGTCTCGACCGGCCCGGGGCTGACGGTGTTGACCCGTACGCCCTGCGGACCGACCTCTTTCGACAGCGCCTTGCAGAAGTTGGCCAACGCCGCCTTGCTGGCGCTGTAGTCGATGACGAGCGGGTCGGGAAGCGACGAGTTGACCGAACTGACCGTGACGATCGAACCGCCCTGCGGCAGCATGTGCGGCAGGGCGGCACGGGTGACCCGTACGGCGGACAGGAAGTTGATGTTCAACGTCTCCAACCAGTCCGCGTCCGAGACCGACAGGAACCCGCCGGTGCGGGGGCGCACCCCGCCGACGTTGTTGACGAGGATGTCCAGCCGGCCACCGAGCAGGGCGGTTCCGGCCTCGACGAAGGCGGCCGGGCCGTCCGGGGTACTCAGGTCGGCGGTGACCGGGTGGACGTGGCCGGTCAGGGCGACGGCGGCCAGTTCGGGCGTGCTGGTCCGGGCCCCCGCGACGACGCTCACGCCTTCGTCTACGAGGGCCCGGACGATTGCCAGTCCGATGCCGCGGCTGGCGCCGGTGACCAGGGCAGTCTTGCCCGAAAGATGAAGATCCATTGGTTGCTCCGGGGACGAGGGGCTGGCGATCGGCAGTTACCCGAGGAAGGTGAGCAGGCGCTGGGTCATCTTCGGCGACCGGCTGTCGGCGGTGCCCCGGTCGCGGGGGGCGGCCACCGAGGGGGCCGCGAACGCCGCGACGGCGAAGAGGAGGGTGGCCGCACCGAGCGACACCCTGGCCCGTACGCGTGGACTCAGCTTCCCAGGTTCTGATCCTTCAGCCAGGTCAGGGCGGTGTCGGCGACTTCCCGCCAGCCGGAGTCGATGGTCAGCGAGTGGGCCTTGTCCGGAAAGTCGATGATGTCGGTGACCGCGTGCGAGTGGCGGTACTGCTTGAGCGTCGCCCGTACCACGGTCTCGGGCACGGTGTGGTCCTTGCCGCCCGCGATCAGCAGCAGCGGCCCGCGTGACTCGTTCGCGGTGTCCACCTTCGCCGGCGAGTGCGGGTTGAAGTTGGCGGCGGCGGCCTCGAAGAGCGGCTTGCCGGGCGCGGGAATGGACCAGCGGTCGTACAGCTCCCGGGACTCCTGCTCGGAGACGGCGTTACCGAAGGCATAGCGGAACTGCTCGGGGGTCAGCGAAACCGACCTGCTCTTGTTCGCCGGATTGCCGAGCACGGGGAACCCGGACCGCAGCGCCGACAGCGGTAGGGGCAGCACGCCCTTGATCTGGGCGGCGTCGATGGCCACCGCCGCAACGCCGAGGTCGAGGCCGAGCAGCTTCTGGGCGATCATCCCGCCGAAGGAGTGCCCGATCAGGATCGGGGCCGAAGGCAGCCGCTCGATGATGCCGGCAAAATGTGCCACCACGTCGTCGATGCCGTGGCCGGCGATCGCGTCGGGATTCGCCCGCGACGCCGCGACCGTGTCGCCGTCGCCGGGCCAGCCCGGAGCCTGTGGTGCGTAGCCGGCGTCCTGGAAATGTTGCACCCACGGATCCCAGGAGGAGGCGTGCAGCCAGAGGCCATGGATGAAGAGCACGGGCTTTCTCACGGATGTCTCCACTCGTCAGCGTCCGGGCGCCGAACGCACCACAGACGTCGCTCACGACCGTAGGACGGCGGAGGGCCCGCCATCTTCGGTCGTGGGCGTGAGTCATCCGCGCCCGGTCACCGGCATCAGGAGCACCGGCTAGCGTCGACTGACTGAACCTGGCCCCACCCGAGCCGGGTCGGGGATGCCCAGCGCGGCACCCAGTTGACTGCGGGAGACGATTCCGAGCTTGGGGAACATTCGGTACAGGTGCGAGCTGACCGTGCGGTGAGACAGGAACAGGCGCTGGCCTATCTCGCGGTTCGACAGGCCCTGCGCCGCCAGTTCGGCGATCTGGGCCTCCTGTGGCGAGAGCAACTCGCGCGGGCTCGACGTCGGCTGCCACCCGCGTTCGCCCGTCGCACGCAGCTCCTGATCGGCCCGCTGCGCCCAGGTGCGAGCACCTATGGCGTCGAAGGTGCTCCGCGCCGCCCGCAGTGGTTCCCGGGAGTCGACGGCGCGTCGTTGCCGACGCAGCCAGGAGCCGTAGGCCAGTTCGGCCCGGGCCCGGTGCCAAGGCAACTGGCGACCCGCACCGTCCATGGCGGCCCGGAAGAGCGACTCGGCCGACGCCGGGTCTGCCAGCACCGCTCTCGCGTACTCCAGGGCGATGGTCGATCCCGTCGAGGGCGAAGCACCGGCGAGATCTTCCATCGAGGTCAACACGGATCTCGCCTCGGCGTGACGGCCGGTGCGGACGGCGGCGTCGGCGAGGTAGCTGAGAGCCCACACCTGCTGTACCCGTTGAAATGCGGGGTCGCCCGGTGTGTACACGCGGCGAAGCTCGCCGTACGCCTGATCGTGACGGTTCGCGCCCAGCTCGGCGATGCCACGAGCGAGCTGTACGCCGGCGAGCAGGGACGATGCCGCATTCGGGGTCCGCAACGCCACCTGCTCGGCTTCCGAGAGCAGATCATGCCGGGTGTCCCAGCCCTTCGCCACCGCGTCGATCAGTGCCACGGCGATGCGTGCGGTGGCGGCCCAGAGGGACTGGCCGGTCTCGTCGGCGAGGCGCATGGCCTCGTCGGCCGAGTTCGCCACGTCGAAGATGCCCAGGTAGATCTCGGCCCACCCACGTATCGCCAGAGCCTCGGCGAGCAGGCTCATCCGGCCCTGCGCGCGTAGCTCCTGGACCGGCGTGGACAGGAAGGTGATGGCAGAGCGGAAATCGCCCGTGCAGAACGCGGCGATGCCCAGCAGGCCCGCTGAGTCCGGTCGCCCACCGGCGTCCGCGGGCCACCGGGCGAGCTGCTCGATGACCATCGGCCCCTGCTCGTGGGACTCGGAGAGCGCGTAGATGGCCAGCAGTCGAGGGTCGTGGGCCGGCACGCTCACCCGCTGGGCCGCCACGACGATCTCGTGCCGCACCGTCTCACCGGGGTCGCGCCACCACACCCGGCGGGCCGCGCCGACCAGCAACTGCATCGCGAGGTCGACGTCCTGGGCGTCCGTGGCGTGCTGTGCCATGCCGAGCAGGTGACGTACCTCCGCGGGTTCACCCGTCGAGCCGTCGTGGAACACGCCTTCCAGCCAGGTCAGCCTGGACCGGTCACGGTCCCGCAGTGTCATTCCCGAGACCTGCGCCTTGATCTGCTCGACCTGGCTGAACCGGCCGAGTTGGTAACCGAGTTCCGCGGCGCTGAGCAGGCGGGCGGCTCTGGACTGCGGGTCCGGACTCAGCGCGGCGGCCCGCTCCAGCCATGCGGCGGCGGAGGCGACCGCACCGCGGCGTTGGGCGTGGTCGGCCGCCTGTTCCAGTTCGGCCGCGACCTGCTCGTCGCGTCCCGACAGGGAGGAGGCTCGGTGCCACACCGCGCGGTCCGGACGGGATGCCAGGACGCGCGCGAGCGCCGCGTGCGCCTGCTGGCGTGTGGCCGGCGGCATCGCCTGCCGAAGGGCCGAGCCGACCAGCGGGTGGGCGATGCGGTACCGCTCGCCGACCACGGTCAGGAGCCCGTGCTCGAACGCCGGCTGGGCGGTGGCGCGGTCGAGGGGGGAGCCGTGGAGGATCTGGGCGGCCGCGAGGACGTCGTTGATGTCGTCTCCGTCGTCGACCGCGGCGACGGTCAGGACCGCGCGTACGGCTGGGGCGAGGTGCTCGGCCCGCGCGGCGAACGTCCGTTCCAGCCGCGTGGTCATCGGCAGGTCCTCGTCGAACTCGGTCGACGCGGACCGCCCCGAGTCCAACGCGGCGGCGAACTCGAGTAGGGCGAGCGGATTGCCGCGGGCCTGCGACAGCACGCGCTCACGCAGCGCCGAAGACAGGTGTGGTGCCCGTGCGTCCAGCAACGCGGCCGACGCGGTCTCGTCGATGCCGCCCAGCTCCATCCATTCGACCGCGTACGCGTCGTTGAACGGCAGCGCCTCCGGGCGGGACGTGCAGAGGACGATGATCCGCTCATTGGCGATCCGGCGGGTGACGAAGGCGAAGGCGTCCGTCGACGGCTGGTCCATCCAGTGAAGATCGTCGAGACACACGAGAACGGGCGTCTGCCCCGCCGAGTCGACGAGCAGCTCCAAGACCGCCAGGAATGTGAAGAATGGGTTTGCTTCGTCCGAATCGCTCATGGCGAAGCAGGCGAGGAGCGCGTCGCGTTGCAGGGGCGGCAACCGGTCGACGCGGGGCAACAGGGGCCGGAGCAGTTGGTGAAGGCTGGCGAAAGGGAGGTGCGTCTCGGACTGACTGCCCTGCGCACTGAGCACGGTGATCCCGAGCGACCGCGCGTGCTCCACGACCTGTGCCTGCAGCGCGCTCTTGCCCACCCCCGGCTCTCCGAGCAACCCGACCGCGCGACCCCGGTGACCGATGCCGTCGAGATGCCGGAACAGGGATCGCAACTCGTCGTCGCGCCCGACGAGGCGCTGACCGGTGGTGATGCTCACGGGGTCGAGCATCCAACTGCCGGCGCCCCCGTGTCCAACGGGGGCGCGCAGCCAGGGTGAATGATCTTCGGGTCGGGGCTACGGCAAGGCGGATATCCACCTGATGTCCGGATCCGCTGCGATCGTCGTCACGCAACAACCCCACCGGCGTCGAGCACGAAGATCACCCGGATCCGGGAGGGTACGAACCAGGTGCAGCGGATCGTCATGGCCAGGCAGTTGCTGGGCGGCGTCGCCCAGGCTGCTACCCCGGCCGTGGCGCTCGCTTCGCCGGGTCGGCGAAGAGGGCGACGGTCCGGTCCCGGTCCTCCCGAACACGCGTCGAGGTGGACGGTCCTCCAGGCACGGGCGGGTAACCTCGGTCACTTGCCGGCACGGGCGGGGGTAGACGGACAGTGGAGATCCTGAGAGCGGATCGAGCGGATCGAGCGGTCGTCGGACAGGACGCTTCTCGATGAGTGACCCCGTAACCACCTGGCTGCCCGTACCGATCCGATCCGGTCGCGTGGTCGTCCGACCGCCGGGGGGCGGTGACGAGGGCGCGATCGTGGAACTCCTCACCGACCCCGAGGTTCGACGCTTCGTCGGGGGACCCGTGGAACCGGAGGTCGCGCGGGCACGTGCCGGCGAGATCGTGTCCGGGTCGACCTGGGGGCGGTTCGTGATCGTCGAACTGGCGACCGGGGTGGTCGTGGGCAGCGGCGACATCAGCCGCAAGCGTGGCCCGTGGGAGATCTCTTACCAACTGCGGCCCGGGTCATGGGGCCGGGGGCTGGCGTCGGAGGCCATCTCCGCCCTGGTCGACTGGTTCTTCGGGAACACGGACGAGGATCTGCTGATCGCGGTGACCCAGGAGGCCAACGCTCGCTCCGGGCGACTCCTGGAGCGCAACGGGGCAACCCTCGCGACCCGGTTCGAGCAGTATGGGGCCCTTCAGCGTCAGTACGAGTTCCGCCGCACCGGGCAGGTCGGGCCGGAGGGTCGCCGCCTCCGGGTGTGACGTCCGACCCGTCACCTCCTCCGGTGTGACGCCCACGCCCACGCCATGGCTGCCGCTCTGGCGCCCGCGCCATCGCTACCGCCCTGCTCGCATGTCTGCCGGACCTTGGGGAAAGACCCACCCGACCTCTGGCCAGACGCGTACTCGTATCTCATTTGTCCGGCTTCATCCCGTCAGGTGAGCCGGGTGATCACGTCCACCAGCCTTACCGGGAGTGGAGATCTTGATGAGTACCCACCTGATCAACCATCTGCGTACATTCGGCGGAGTTCCGAACGAGGACGGCCTGCCGTACCCGGAACAGGTCGAGGCCGCGCAGCCGTACGGGCACGGCAGGTCGCTTTGGGAGATCACCAACCGGGCGCCCGGCCGATGAGCGGGCGCGCGGCGGAACCGGCTCCGGGGCGGACCACGGCCGATATCCTGCTCGACCTGCTCGACCGGGCCGCGTCCGCGCACGCCGAGTACGAGGCGAAGGAACTCGGCGGGGTCCGTGACGAGCAGTGGGCGAAGTGGTACGCCGAGCACATGTCCCGGGCACTGGCCGAGAACGGGTACCGGCTGGTCGGCCCAACCACCTGATCGGGTCCGACCACTGGTCGCCGACCGTTGGGCGCCGACCTTCGAGCGCCGGTCGTCCCCGGCCCGACGCCGCTCACCCGCCGGCCGTGACCCCGACCCCGAGCCGGAGTGGTGACTCGGCGTCGGTGTGCGAGAGGCTTCTCCTGCGGTGGCGGTGCACCGGCGCGGTGGCGGTGCACCGGCAGCGGTTGCCGGAGAGCCGGTCGAGCGACGAGAGAAGTAGGGGTCGATGGAGACAGTCGAATATGACGTCGTCGTGCTGGGTGCGGGCGCCGTCGGCGAGAACGTGGCCGACCGTGCCGTACGGGGAGGTCTGAGCGCCGTACTCGTCGAGCACGAACTCGTCGGGGGCGAGTGCTCGTACTGGGCGTGCATGCCCTCCAAGGCGTTGCTGCGTCCCGCGCAGGCGCTGCGTGCGGCCCGACAGGTCGCCGGTGCCGCGCAGGCCGTGTCCGGTGAACTCGACGTCGCGGCCGTGCTCGCCCGGCGCGACTCGTTCACCAGCAACTGGTCGGACGAGGGCCAGGTGGAGTGGGTCGAGGGCGCGGGCATCTCGCTGGTACGCGGCCACGGGCGCATCACGGGTCCGAAGCAGGTCACGGTCATCGCTCCCGACGGCGGCGTGACGGTGCTCACCGCCCGCCACGCGGTGGTGGTCAGCACCGGGTCCGACCCGATGATCCCCGACATCGAGGGGCTGGCCGGAGCCGACCCCTGGACGAGCCGGGAGGCGACGAGCGCCAAGACGGTTCCGGCGAGTCTCGCGATCATCGGTGGTGGTGTTGTCGGCGTCGAGATGGCGACCGCCTACGCGGGCTTCGGCGCCGAGGTCACCCTGATCTCCCGCAGCGGTCTGCTGGAGGGCATGGAGCCGTTCGTGGGCGAGGCCGTCACGAAGGCGCTCCGGGACCAGGGCGTCACCGTGCTGCTCGACACCGCGACCACCCGGGTCACCCGCGACGGGGACGGGGTGACCGTGGAAACCGGGGGCGGGACCACGGTCACCGCCCGGGAGGTGCTGGTCGCGACCGGCCGGACACCGCGTACCCGGGACATCGGTCTGGACACCGTCGGTCTCACCCCCGGCGACTGGATCGAGACCGACGACACGATGCTCGTGCCCGGCTTCGACTGGCTCTACGCCGTCGGCGACGTCAATCGCCGGGCGCTCCTCACCCACCAGGGCAAGTACCAGGCGCGGGCGGCGGGCGACGTGATCTCGGCGCGGGCGACCGGTGCGTCCGTCTCGGACCGGCCGTGGGGTGTCCACGTGGCGACCGCCGACCATGCGGCGGTACCGCAGGTGACCTTCAGCGACCCGGAGGTGGCGGCGGTCGGTCTGACGGCCGAGGCCGCACGCCGGGCCGGTTACGACATCCGCGTGGTCGACTACGACATCGGCCGGGTCGCGGGCGCCAGCGTGCGCGCCGACGGTTATGCGGGCACCGCCAGGATGGTGGTCGACGCGAAGCGCGAGGTGGTGCTCGGGGTGACGTTCGTCGGTCCCGACGTGAGCGACCTGCTGCACGCGGCGACGATCGCCATCGTCGCCGAGGTGCCGCTCGACCGGCTCTGGCACGCCGTACCCGCGTACCCGACGGTCAGCGAGATCTGGCTGCGCCTGCTCGAAACGTACGGACGTCCACAGTCCGGACCACCGGCACCGCAGGTTGGCCCCGAGGTCTAGACGGGATGCCCGCACCACCGATTCCTCGACGATCTTGCACTTGTGGCGCCCGGATCAGGGCACTCATCCTGATTTGTGTCCCACCACAAGTGCAAGATCGTCGCGCTGCCCGGTCTGCGGTGTACGAGAGTGGTTCGATTTGCGGGTGCTGGGGTCCGAAGGGGAGCGGGGGGATCGACGGTCAGTGGACCGGGACCGCAGGGAGGGGCTCGGCGTCGGTCGCCGGGTCGCGGTTCACCCCGCCGACGGTACGGGCGACGAGCAGGACGACCAGGGCGGCGACGGTGATCGCGGCGCCGGCCCAGATGGGTGAGGTGTAACCGAGGCCGGCGGAGATGGTCAGCCCGCCGATCCAGGCGCCGAACGCGTTGCCGAGGTTGAAGGCGGCGATGTTGGCGCTGGACGCGAGCGTCGGGGCCTGCTCGGCGTAGCTCATCACCCGGGTCTGCAGTCCCGGCACGGTGGCGAAACCGAACGCGCCCATCAGCAGCAGTGCCGCGTACGTGGCGGGCTGGCTGCGTGCGGTCAGCGCGAACAGGACCAGCACCACGGTCAGGCCGGCGAGCACGGTGATCAGGGTCCGGTCCACGGACCGGTCGGCGAACCTGCCGCCGACGATGTTGCCGACGAAGAGTCCACCGCCGAACAGGATGAGCAGCCACGGCACCGCCGAGGCGGGGAAGCCGCTGACCCCGGTCAGGGTGTAGGCGATGTACGTGAACGCGCCGAACATCCCGCCGAAGCCGAGGACCGTCACCAGCAGCGAGAGCCAGACCTGGCGGGATCGGAAGGCTCGCAGCTCGTACGCCAGTCGGCCCGCGCCCGCCGATCCGCGCGGTACGCGTACCAGGGCGGCGATGCCGGCGAAGGCGACGATGCCGACGAGTGTGATGGCCCAGAAGGTGGAACGCCACCCGAGTTGCTGGCCGAGCAGGGTGCCCAGCGGCACACCGAGTACGTTCGCGGCGGTCAGCCCGGTGAACATGATCGCGATGGCGCCGGCCTTCCGGTTCGGCGGGACCATGTCGGCGGCGACAACCGAGCCGATGCCGAAGAACGCGCCGTGGCACAGGGCGGCGACGATCCGCCCGGTGAGCATCAGCCCGTAGTCGGGCGCGACCGCCGACAGCAGGTTGCCGGCGATGAAGAGGGTCAGCAGGGCGAGCAGGACGGCCTTGCGGGGCAGCCGGGTGGTGGCCGCGGTGAGCGCCAGTGCGCCGACCACGACACCGAGCGCGTACCCGGTGATCAGCCAGCCGGCGGCGGCCTCGGAGACGTCGAAGGTCGCGGCGACCTCGGGTAGCAGGCCCGCGATCACGAACTCGGTCAGCCCGATGCCGAAGCCACCGAGCGCGAGGGCGATGAGTCCGAGCGGCATGAATATCTCCGTCTGTACGTTGGCGGGTACGACGCGTACGCTTGCACCGATAGTTGCAAGCGCTGGGCTTTACAGTTGTACACACCATTAGAGCGCGTACGCAACTATCTTGGCCCGGGAGGTTCGGATGGGGATCGGCGACGACGCCGTCGAGGTACGCGCCCAGGGATGGCGGACCCTCGCGGCCCTGCACGGCCTGATCGAGACGACGCTGGAGCGGGCGCTCACCCGTGCGGTCGAACTCTCCGTGGTCGAGTACACCGTCCTGGACGCCCTGGCCCGCCAGGACGGCTGGCACATGCGGATGCAGCAACTCGCCCGAGCCGCCGCGCTCAGTCCGAGCGCGACCACCCGGCTGGTCAACCGGCTGGAGGAACGGGGACTGCTGACCCGCATCCTCTGCGTGGACGACCGGCGGGGGATCTACACCGAGCTGACCCCGTCCGGCCACGACTTCCTGGACCGGGCCCGTCCCGTACACGACGCGGCCCTCGAACAGGCGCTGCGTGACGCCGAGGCGGTGCCCGAACTCCGTGATCTCGCCGGTGCCCTGCAGGAGGGCGTACCCGCCCGAAGCCGGTAGGCGGCGTACCGGGCGGTGCCGCCCGGACGGCGCCACAAGCGGCACGGGCCATGACTTTGCCCCAATGAGGATTTACCAGACGGGTATCGGGTAGTTCCGGTCATGGCGGGTGCCCAGGACCGGCTGACCGGCTCGACGGTCGGTCGTGGCCTCGCGCGGCTCGGCGGCCTGGTGAGCCGGATCGGGGACCGGTCCGGGGCGACGGTGCGGGAGCGGGCCCACGACGTACGGGGAAACCTCCTGCTCGCCCTGCAGGTGGGGGTCGCCGCGGGTGCGGCCTGGGCGATCATGCACGACGTTTTCGGTGCCCCGGCACCGATCTTCGCCCCGGTCGCGGCGGTCGGCACCCTCGCCGCCTCGCTCGGGCACCGGACCCGACGTACCGTCGAGCTGGTCATCGGAGTCGCGGTCGGTATCGGCGTGGGAGACCTGCTGATCCGCGCGATCGGCAGCGGACCCGTCCAACTCGGCCTGATCGTCACGCTGGCGATCCTGGTCACCGTCAGCCTCGGCGGCGGTGTCGCGGCGCTGACCCAGGCCGCGGCCACCGCCGTACTGCTGGTGGCGTTCGATCCGAAGATGACCTCCCCGGCGTTTCCCCGGATCATGGAGGCGCTGATCGGGGGCGGTGTCGGACTGGTGGTGGCGTCGCTGGTACTGCCGCTCAATCCGGGCCGGGCGGTGGATCGGGCGACCCGACCGGTGCTGGAGTCCCTCGCCGACGACCTGTCCATGACCGCCGCCGCGCTGGCGGAACGGAACGTGGACCGGGCCAGGGAGGCGCTGGACCGGCTGCGCCGGATCGTCGAGCGGATGGAGGGCTGGGACGAGGCGGTGGACAGCGGACGGGAGTCGACGATCCTGTCCCCGGCGTACTGGAACCGGCGTCGGGCGATCAGCCGGTACGCCGCGAGCCTGGAGTACGTCAACCAGGCCGTACACAACAGCGGCACCCTGGTACGCCGTGCGGTCACCGCGATCGAGGACGGGGAACCGATGCCCGCCCCGTTGGCCTCGGCGGTGGGTCGGTTGGGTGACGCGGTCCGGCTGCTCTACGAGGAACTCGGTGCGCGGGCAACTCCCGACCGCACCCGTGCCTGCGTGCTGGCTGCCGTGGCCGACGCCGGCCGGGCGTACGGCGAGGGGGTCGGTTTCTCCGGCAGCGTGGTGGTCGCCCAGGTCCGGACCACCGCGAGTGATCTTCTCCGGGCCACCGGCCTGGAGCGGACCGAGGCCATCCACCTGGTCCGGCAGGCGGTGAACGCGTGGCAGCACCCTGAGCAGGCCGAGTCGCCCGCGGTGCCCCGGCGGCAGTCGGCGCACTGACGGGCGAGCACATCGGAAGGCGGGCGCACCGGGACGCGAAAACGAAACCGGGACGCGAGAACGAAAGCGTGGCTGTCCGACGAGGGACAGCCACGCTTTCGCGAGCGGGAGTGGAGTTGGGAGAGGGTAGTTACTTCGGGGGAGTCTCGGTCTTCCCTGCGCTTCGGGGCGGGGCCGACCAGGGGCTCTCGCTGTCGGCACGGCGGGGCAGCGGGGTCGGTGCCACGGGAGCCGGTGTCGGTGTCGGTGCGGGTGGATCCGGGTAGCCCAGGGTCGGCGGTGCGGTGTCCCGCTCCACCAGGTCCGGCTGCAACGCCGACCAGTCGGTACGGGTGAACGTCTCGGTGCTGTCGGGCTCCTCGACGGTCGCCGTGGCCGTCTCCGGTACGGGTGCCGGTGCCGGCCACCGCCGCCAGCGCTGACCGCTGAACACCGCCATCAGCAGCAGCGCGCCGAGGAAGAAGAGGGTGCCGTTCTCCACGGGGTGGAGCAGCGGCAGCGGATCACCGAAGACCTTCCAGTTCGTCGGCACCGTGTCGCGTACCCGGAAGGGGTCGACGAACAGCCCGACGTACGGGGTGATCAGGGCCAGCCCGGCGATCAGCGGGCCGAGCGGTGACACGCGCAGCGTGCCGAGCAGACCGAGCAGGATCCCGGCGACCGCGAGGTAGACCGAGGGCTCGATCAGGTTGGCCGTGTTGTACTTGCCGATTTCCAGCCAACGGGTGACTGTGCGGGTCGACCCGTCCTGACCGAGAGTAATCAGGACCCAGGTCAACGGTGCCGCCACCACTCCGGCGAGCAAGCTCCAGAGATGTCGCATCCGCGCACCGTACCGGTTCCGGTCGGGGCGAGCCGAGTACGCCCGGCTGCCGGGAAAGGACGACCCGGTCCCGTGATGACGGGGTCGCGCTGCGTGTCCGGTTCTGCCCTTGTCTGATGGTGATCATCCAATCGTGCCCCGACATGGGCACCTCGGCCGAGTTCCGGAACCGGCGAGGCATTGACTCCTCTCGTCATGAGAGCGAAAGTGTCGAATAAGAGAGCGCTCTCACACATGTTCGACACCTTCGCGTAACCAGACCGAAGCACTGGTCCGGTTTCGCCTGCGCCAAGGAGGAACGATGGATGGGGCCGTGTTGCTGCCCGACGTCCAGCGCCGCCGGATGAACCGGTGGCGTCCGATCGTCGTGCTGAGCGCTCTTGTCGCGCTGCTCAGCGCGTACGTGGCAATTTCCGCCGACCGGGCCGGGGCGGCCGAACCGCTGCTGTCCCAGGGCCGCCCGTCGACCGCTTCCTCGGTCGAGTCGGCGGCCACGCCGGCCTCGGCGGCCGTCGACGGGAACGCCGGCACCCGCTGGTCCAGCGCGTACAGCGACCCGCAGTGGCTCCAGGTCGACCTCGGCGCGAGCGTCGCGATCAACCGGGTGAACCTGGTCTGGGAGGGCGCCTACGCCCGCGCCTTCCAGATCCAGGTGTCGACCAACGGCACCACCTGGACCTCGGTCTACTCGACCACGACCGGCACCGGCGGAACCCAGTCGTTGACCGTCACCGGCACCGGCCGCTACGTCCGGATGCTCGGCACCCAGCGGGGCACCGCGTACGGCTACTCGCTCTGGGAGTTCCAGGTCTTCGGTCCGGACGTACCCAGTGCCTGTGGCACCACCAACGCGGCCCTGAACCGGCCGACCACCGCCTCCTCGGCCGAGGCCGCCGGCACTCCCGCCAGCGGTGCGACCGACGGCAGCGCGGCCACCCGCTGGGGCAGCCTGTTCACCGACCCGCAGTGGCTCCAGGTCGACCTCGGTTCGACCCAGTCGATCTGCGGCGTGACCCTGAACTGGGAGGCGGCCTACGCGACCGCGTACCAGATCCAGGTCTCGGCCGGCGCGACCGGACCGTGGACCACCATCTACTCCACCACCACCAGCACCGGTGGGGTGCAGACCATCACCGCCGCCGGCAGCGGACGTTACATCCGGGTGTACGGCACCGCACGCGCCACCGCGTACGGCTACTCGCTCTGGGAGTTCCAGGTGCGTACCGGCACCGGCACTCCGCCGACGACCCCGCCGACCACGCCCCCGACCACCCCACCCACCACACCTCCGACGACCCCGCCGCCGACCACGACCCCGCCGACCACTCCGCCGCCCGGCGGGACCCGGCTGCTGTCGTACAACAAGCCGGCGGTCGCCTCCACCGACCAGAGCGACGCGAACTGCTACCAGTGCACTCCGGCCAGGGCGTTCGACAACGACCCGGCCAGCCGCTGGGCGACCAGTTCCACCACGGGCTGGGTCGACCCCGGTTGGATCTACGTCGACCTCGGTGCCACCGCCACCATCTCGCAGGTGGTGCTCCAGTGGGACCCGGCCTTCGGTCGGGCGTACCAGATCCAGGTCTCGCCGAACGCGACCACCTGGACCACGATCTACTCCACCACCACCGGAGCGGGCTTCAAGGAGACCCTCAACGTCTCCGGCTCCGGTCGCTACGTCCGGATGTACGGCACCGCCCGGGGCACCCCGTACGGCTACTCGCTCTGGGAGTTCCAGGTCTACGGCACCGGTGGCGCCCCGATCACGCCCCCGGCCCAGCCGGCCGACCCGACCTTCCCGGCCACCCGGCTGATCTGGAATGACGAGTTCAACGGTGCCGCCGGCAGCAAGCCCGATCCGGCGAAGTGGACCATCGACCCGGGCACCGGGCAGAACAACGAGATCCAGTACTACACGAACAACAACAACGCGAACATGGACGGCGCCGGTTCACTGGTCATCGAGGCCCGACGGGAGACCGCCGGTGGCCGCGACTACACCTCGCACCGGATGAACACCGGCGGCAAGTTCACCACCCAGTACGGCCGGGTCGAGGCCCGGGTCAAGGTGCCGAAGGGCAACGGGTTGTGGCCGGCGTTCTGGATGATGGGCGCCGACTTCCTCACCGGCCGCCCCTGGCCGTACAACGGTGAGATCGACATCATGGAGGTCCTCGGCCGCAACACGTTCGAGGGCTACTCCACCCTGCACGCACCGGCCTACAACGGCGGTGGCGGGTACGGCCAGAAGTACCCGGCGCCCGGTGGCGCGGACCTGTCCCTGGACTACCACGTCTGGGCCGTCGAATGGGACAGCCGGGGCATGACCTTCAAGCTCGACGGCACCACGGTCTTCTACGCCAGCAAGGCCACCGTCGAGGCGACCCGTGGCCCCTGGGTCTTCGACCACCCGTTCTACATCATCCTCAACCTGGCGGTCGGCGGCGACTTCCCCGGACCGGTGGACGGCACCACCCCGTTCCCGTCCCGGATGCTCGTCGACTACGTACGCGTCTACCAGTAACTCCGGGTAGCGATCAGCCGGCGGGTGGCTGGCCAGCGGAGACGCAGGTCATCCACCCGCCGGTGCGCGTACCGGGCGGTGGGTCGGGGCCGTACCGTTCGGGGCATGACCGAGCAGACTCCGGCCCCGCTGTCGGGCAAGCCGACCTCGTACTCGCGGGTGACGCTGAGCCGCATCATGACCGCGGTCGACGTCAACCTGTACGGCACCGTGCACGGCGGGGTGCTGATGAAGTTCGTCGACGACGTGGCCGGTGCGTCGGGTGCCCGGCACAGCGGCGGTACGGCGGTCACCGCCGCGATCGACGAGATCGTCTTCTCCGAGCCGGTCCGGGTCGGCGACCTGGTGCACGCGCACGCGCAGGTCAACTGGACCGGGAGCACCTCGATGGAGGTCGGGGTGAAGGTGGTCGCCGAGCGCTGGGACAGCGCCGAGGACCAGCCGTTGCGGGTGGTCACCGCGTACCTGGTCTTTGTCGCCGTGGACGTGGCCGGCAATCCGCGCGAGGTGCGCCCGGTGCTGCCGGAGACGCTGGACGACGAGCGGCGGTGGCGGGAGGCGGAGATCCGCCGTGCACACCGGCTGGCCAAGCGGAACGCGATCCAGGCGAACCGGGCGGCGGCCGAGTAAGGGTCGGGCAGGATTCGGCCCTGGCCGAATGAAGCGGGGCCGGGGGTCTGGCGGGCTACCGGAAAAGTTGTTGCCCCGTAAGCTTTGCGACGCCGATTCGTCGGCGCGCCGTACCCTCTCGGCACCCCTTACCCCCTCGGCCCCGCCCCCCTGGAGCCCGTCACATGCGCCCCCGCGTGATCATGCTGTTCGCCGCCGTGATGATCCTTCTCGGCGGCGGCCTGCTGGTGCCCGCCGCGTACGGCAAGCTCACCGGGCCCGATCCGGCCGGGCCGGACCCGGTCGCGACCACCGCGGCGGCGCGGGCCGCCCTCGTCCCGCCGCCACCGCCGACCCTGGCCCCGGCGCCGGTCGCGGTGCCGGCGGACGGCTTCGTCGCCTGGGCGCTGCTCGACCGCAGGAGCGCGCAGATCACCGGCTCGCCCAACAGTGCCGAGTCGACCAACTCCACCGAGTCGATGATCAAGGTGTGGATCGTCTCGGACTTCCTGCGGCGGACGGCGGAGGCGGGCAGGACCCCCTCGGCGGACCGCCTGAAACAGGGCAGCGCCGCGCTCCGGTACAGCGATGACGACGCCGCCGGAGCGCTCTACTCCGCCGGTGGCGGTACGGCCGTGACCAAACGGATGATGAGCATGTGCAAGCTCACCAACACCCGGCTCGGCACCGTGCCCGGATACGTCGGCTGGTGGAGTTTCACCGAGATGACCGCGCAGGACGCGGTACGGCTGGGCGAGTGCGTCCGGAACGGCACCGCCGCCGGTCCAAAATGGACGGACTGGGTGCTGGACGAGATGCGCAACGTCTGGGGCACGGCGGCAAAGAAGGACCAGGAACGGACCAGGGGCGGAGGCCGCTGGGGCATCATCGACGGCCTGCCGAAGGAACTGCTACAGAGCGATCCGGTCAGCATCAAGAACGGCTGGACCTCACTCGTCTACGACGGGAACTGGCACGTCAACTGCCTCGCCATCAGTAACAACTGGGTGCTGGCGGTGCAGCAGCGCTATCCCGACAAGCGTGGTCTGGAATATGGTGCCCGGGTCTGCGCGAACATCGCCGCCCAACTGGTCACCCCGGGGGTCGGCGCCGCGCTGCGGATCCCCCGACCCCTGACCGGGAGCTGACACGTTGGAAAGCACCACCACCGCCCGCTCCCACCGTCCGGGCCGGCGGTCGCCCTGGTGGTTGGCCGCCGTCGCGGGCGTACTGGTCCTCCTGGTGCTGGTCGGGATCCGGGTCCTGCCGGGCGGGTCCACGGACACCGAGGCGGTCGCCCAGTGGGACGAGCCGGCCGCCCCGATCGGTGCCGGCGGCGCCCCGTCGGCAGGTGGCACGTCCATCCCGACCGGGTCGCCGTCCCCCGTGCCGTCCGGGTCGCCGTCCGCCTCCCCGACGAAGTCGCCCGTAAAGTCGCCGTCCGGTTCACCCACCGGCAAGGTCACCCCGCCGCTGTCCCCGCTCGGCGTACGACCGACGACGGTCAAGCTCGACCTTCAGGGCTGGTGGGCCTGGAGCATCGTCAACCGGCGTACGGGCGCGGTCTCCGGCTCCGCCAACATGGGCGAGACGAGCACCACCGCATCGTTGATCAAGGCTTGGCTCACCGCCGACTACCTGCGTCGGGCGGCAGCCGACGGGGTGACCCCGACCGAGGCGAAGCTCGCCGACCTGACCAAGATCATCCGTGACAGCGACAACACCCGTACCGACACGCTCTTCACCGAGGTCGGTCGGACCGAGTCGATCAACCGGCTGGTCGGCATCTGCAAGCTCACCGACAGCGGCCCGGCCGCGGACGGCGGCTGGAGCCGTACCGCCCTGTCGCCCCGGGACACCGCCCGGCTCGGCGTCTGCATCGCCGACGGGCGGGCGGCCGGCGACACGTGGACCACCTGGCTGCTCAACGAGATGCGCCTGGTACGCGGAGTCGGCGACTTCGGCATCCGGCACGCCTTCCCGGCGGCGCAGCGGAAGACGATCGCGATCAAGAACGGCTGGGTCGAACGGACCAAGGAGCAGGAGTACCACGTCAACTGCCTGGCCATCTCCGGCGACTGGACGATGGGCGTGATGACCCGCTACCCGGTCGCCCTCGGCTGGGACTACGGCATGGACAACTGCCGGAAGATCGCCGAACAGCTCCGGGCACCGGCCTGACCGGTCAGCCCTCCCGGAGACTCACATCGGGCGTGGCCAACCTGCCGTGGTGGGCGCGTACCGCGTCGGAGATCACGATGCCGAGTAGGACGACACACGTGGTGGTCGTGACCAGGACCGGCGGCAGGAACACCATCGTCGGGGCGACCAGCACCAGGACCAGCAGCCAGCCCAGCCGGGCCCGCGAGACGGTCCGGAACACCTCGTACTCGAAGGCGCTCCGGCCGATCAGGAACAGTGCCGGCCCGCCGAAGATGACACAGATCAGCCCGGCCTGGGTGGAGCCGCCCGGCCGGTCGATGACCAGGTCGAACCCGGCCGCGCTGGAGACGACACCGAGCACCATGAGTAGGTGCGTGTAGGGCGCCCACCGGGTGATCCGGCCGGGTCTCACCTCCAGGGCGACCTGGAGGAAGGCGCCGGCCCGGAAGACGTAGATCTGCCAGAACATCAGGGTGGTGACGAAGGCCAGGACGAAGGCGGCGACCCGCATCACGGTGAACTCGCTGCCGCTGATCCGCAGGGTCGGGACCAGCAGCAGGTCGCCGAGCGCGAGGATGAGGAACTGCTGGTACCGCTCGCCGAGGTGGCCGCTGGCCTTGTCGTACTGCTTCAGCGGCACCCGGCCGATCAAGGGCGTGGGATACCGTAGCGCCGCCGAGACGTAGTCGATCGTGATCGCGAGCGCCCAGAGGCCGAACCGGTCCCAGCCCTCGACGAAGATGCCACCGACCCACAGCGCCCCGGAGATCACGAACCAGAACAGGAACCGTGCCGCCCGGGTCCGTGCGGTGGTGCTGCGCAGAACGCTCACCAGCACGATTCCGCGACCGACGTGCATGGCCACGTACGCGGCCGCGAACAGCCAGCCCAGGTTCGAGAACGCGCGCGGCATGGTGGCCGCGAGCAGGATGCTGCCGAGCAGCTTCCCGGCGATCATCGCCTGGATCGGCAGTCGCTCCGGGTTGTAGAAGTCGGTCAGCAGCGCGGTGATCGACCAGGTCCACCAGATGGCCATCACGAGGACGAGCAACCGCACGGCCTCGGTCAGGGTCACCTCCTCCGCCAGCCGCATCGAGGAGAGGGTGAGCGCGGCCACGTACGCCACGTCGAAGAGCAACTCGAGCAGGGTGGCTCGTTCCGGCGCGTCGGAGCTGCGGATCAGCCCGGTCCTGCCCTCGTCCGTCATCGATCATCCGCCCCGGTCCGCGCTGCGCCCATGCCGGGCCGAACGGTTCAGGTTGACGAAGGAGTCGGCCACATCTGCCCAAGTTAAGCAAGCGGGGGGACCGGGCGGGCGCGTACCGGGAAATCGCGCGACGGGTCGGGACGGCACGCGGCAGCGGCCGACCACCGTGCGGTAGCACCGCCGGTAATACCGTTTGGGGTAGGCTCGGCCACGTGACCTCGAAGCGCAGCATCAGCGTCCCGGACGACGTCGCCCAGTGGCTTGACGACCAGCCCAACGCGTCCGCCGCGATCACCTCAGCCCTGCGCGCCCAGATGGCCGGCGGCCGGGTCGACGAGGTGATGCGCCGCGCCGGGATCGAGGTCACCGAGGAGGGCAAGGCCCGTTGGCGTGACCGGCTGGCCGAGCCGATGCCGGCCGACGTGCTCGACGCCGGACGCCGGTTGCTCGGCGGCGCCGCGTGAGCCAGGAGATCGCCGTCGTTCTCGACGACAGTGCGCTGCGGGCGTACGTCGCCGGTCAGGTGGCCGTCGGTGAGCTGATCGCCGAGATCGCCGACGAGGACCGTCAGGTCGGTGTCCCGGCCGCGTGTCTAACCTCCGCGTACGCGGCCACCACCGACGAGGTCGGCACCGCGCTGCTGGCTCTGCTGATGACCACCCCGGCCGTGCGACTCCTGCCGCTCGGCGTCGACCCCGGAGGCGACGATGTCCGCCAGACCGGGGCGTTTGCCCGTGCGGCCGGTGATGACCTCGCTGCCGGCCACGCCATCCGATCCGCCCTGGCCCACCAGGCCCACTACGTCACCGCCAAGCCCGGCGCAGCCGCCGCCGTCCTCCCGGACGGGTGGGCGGTCGTCGACCTCAGCGAGGCGTAGTCCCGATGACGAAGGGCCGACGCCGTTGCCGGCGTCGGCCCTGGATCCTCGGGGACGATGTCAGGGTTGCTGGACCAGGCGGAACGACTGGGCGGCGGAGCCGTTGCAGGCGTACTGCACGAGTTGGACGCTGTTGGCGGTCGAGGCGCCGGGCACGTCCAGGCACTTGCCGCTGAGGCGGTTGACCAGTCGGTAGGTGCCGCCGGTCTCGGCGACCGGTTGCCACTGCTGGTTGTTGCCGCCGGTGTACGTCCAGAGCTGGATCGGTGCGTTGTCGGCGGTGGACACGTTCGTCACGTCGATCGACCGGGCGCTGTTGGCACGGTTGTTGACGCGTACGAAGGCGCCACTCGTCGGCTGGAACTGGAACTGCTGGGCGTTGCTGTTGTTGCAGGTGTACTGCTGGATCGCGGTGCCGTTGGCGGTGCCGGCGGCACGGCTGTCGACGCACTTTCCGTTACCCGCGTTCACCACCGTGTACCAGGCGGTCGGGGAGATCGGAGTGGTCGGCGGGGGAGTGGTGCCGCCGCCACCGCCGAGCCAGAGCAGCCCGTCGATGAGGAACCGGTTCTGCACCTCACTGGCGAAGGTGGACGAGAGCGGGGTGTTGTTCTCGTAGTTCATCGCGTTGTGGCCGAAGTTCGCGTACAGCATCTTGTAGTTGACGTTTCGCCAGATGATCGGGTAGTAACCGCTGCGCCAGGTCTGGTTCGGGTCCGTGCCGAGCGGGAAGCTGCTCTGGTCGACCGAGGCGAGAATGTCGATGTTCGGGTTGTTCCGCAGGTCGTTGTTCCAGCTGTACCACTCACTGACCGACGAGGTGAAGGTCTGCGGCAACCGTACGGTCGACGGGTGCGTCTGGTCCTCGACCCGCAGTACGGCAGTGGTCGGTCCCCAGGTGTTGTTGCGGAACGCGCCGGTGCCGAGGAACTGGTTGTGGTACCAGTCCCAGCCGCCCGGATTCGTGTTGAACGCGGACACGTGGAAGCCGAGCCACGCCCCGCCGTTCTGCATGTACTGCTGGAACGCCGGCCGTTGTGCCGCCGGCGGCAGGTCGTCCAGAAAGAGCACCACCTGGTACTGGGCCAGGTTGGCCGTGTTGAGCCGGCTCCAGTCGGTTGTCGCGGTGTAGGTGAAGTTGTTCTGCGCCGCGATCTGCGGGAACCATTGGTTGGCTTCCCGGACGAAACTGATGTGCGCCGCGTCCCAGGTGCCGTTGTAGAAGGCAATGACGTTGAATGCGGGTGCGGCGGCAGCCGCTTTCGCATTTCCGATTGCCGGGCTGGACGATACGCAGATCAGCGCCAGGAAAAGCGCGAGGAGCTGAACCAGCCTCTTTCTGGAGACTGGCGTACGGGTACCGATATCCATGATGGGTCCTCTCGGACCACACGTGGCTGGTCGGGGTCGACCAGGGCGATGCCACGAGCGATCGACCATACGCTATGGCTAGCTCGAATCACATGTCAATATCCGACTTAAGAGAAGCAATCGGTCACCCTCGCCCACGCCTTTCTCGTCGATCTAGGGCAAATACGTGTTGCTAGAGATCAATAAGCCTGTATTTGCCCTAGATCGCGGGTGGGGGGTGGGGTGGGTGGGGTGGGTGGGGGGCACATGGGGTGGGGTGAAGCATGTGGGGTGGGCACGTCTCGGGTGGGGCGGGGCGTGCGGAGAATGGGCCCCTGGGGTACGGCAGGATGGCGGCTGGGTCACACCACGGTGTTGTGGCAGGCCCGGGGAGGGGAGGACCATGGGTGACGTGCTCTGGGAGCCGCCGGTCGATGTCCGCGAGACCACGCGGATCGGTGACTACCTGCGCTGGTTGCGGGAGCACCGCGGCCTCGGCTTCGCCGACTACCCGGCACTCTGGCAGTGGTCGGTCACCGACCTCGACGCCTTCTGGCGGTCGATCTGGGACTACTTCCAGGTCATCGCGCACACCCCGCCGACCGCGACGCTCAGCGGCGACCGGATGCCCGGCGTCGAGTGGTTCCCGGGCGCCACGCTCAACTACGCCGAACACGTGCTGCGCATGCCGGGCCTGGCCGACGACTCTCCCGTGGTCATCGCGCACAGCCAGACCCGCGCGCCGGTCACCCTCACCGCCAGGCAACTGCGTGAGGACGTACGCCGGGTGCGTGCCGGACTGCGCCGGCTCGGCGTGGGCCGGGGGGACAGGGTCGCCGCGTACGCGCCGAACATCCCCGAGACGTTCGTGCTGATGCTCGCCACCACCAGCCTCGGGGCGATCTTCTCCTCCTGCGCGCCGGAGTTCGGCACCCGCAGCGTCACCGACCGGTGGCAGCAGATCGAGCCGAAGGTCCTGGTGGCCGTCGACGGCTACCGCTACGGGGACAAGCCGGTCGACCGGCGGGGCGAGGTGGCCGCGATCCGGGCCGCGCTGCCGTCGCTCGTACACACGGTGGTCCTGGACTATCTGCACCCGGACGCCGCGCCGCCGGACGGCACCCTGGCCTGGGCGGACCTCGCGGCCCCCACGGACGAGCCGCTGGCCTTCGACCCGGTGCCGTTCGACCACCCGCTCTACGTGCTCTACTCCTCCGGCACGACCGGGCTGCCCAAGCCGATCGTGCACGGGCACGGCGGCATCCTGCTCGAACACCTCAAGATGCTCGCCCTGCACCACGACCTCGGTCCGGCCGACCGGTTCTTCTGGTTCACCACCACCGGCTGGATGATGTGGAACTTCCTGGTCTCCGGGCCGGCGGTCGGCGCGGCGATCGTGCTCTACGACGGCAACCCCGCCGTACGGGCCGAGCCCGGCCGCCCCGCCGAGCCGGACCTCGGTGCGCTCTGGCGGCTGGCCGAGGAGACCGGTACCACCTACTTCGGCACCTCCGCCCCGTTCCTGCTGGCCAACCGCAAGGCCGGCGTACGCCCCAGGGAGATCGCGGACCTCAGCCGGCTGCGCGGTCTCGGCTCGACCGGCGCACCCCTGCCCGCCGAGGGCTTCACCTGGGTGTACGACGAGGTCAGCACCACCCTCCAGCTCCAGTCGCTGTCCGGTGGCACCGACGTCTGCACCGGCTTCGTCGGCGGAGTCCCGCTCCTGCCGGTGTACGCCGGTGAGATCGCCTGCCGTGCGCTCGGGGCCAGGGTGGAGGCCCGCTCGGCGGACGGACGGCCGGTCGTCGGTGAACTCGGCGAACTGGTGATCACCGCACCGATGCCGAGCATGCCGGTCGGCTTCTGGAACGACCCGGACGGCCGCCGCTACCGGGAGGCGTACTTCGACCACTATCCGGGGGTCTGGCGGCACGGGGACTGGATCACGATCAACGAGCGCGGCGGTTGTGTGATCACGGGCCGGTCCGACGCCACCCTCAACCGGGGCGGCGTACGCCTCGGCACGGCCGAGTTCTACTCGGTGGTCGAGGGGCTCGACGAGGTCACCGATTCGGTGGTGGTGCACCTGGAGGACAACGAGGGCGGTGCCGGCGAGCTGCTGCTGTTCGTCGTGCTCGCGGAGGGGTTGGAGCTCGACGATCCGATGAAGGCGAAGATCGCACGCGAGCTGCGTACCGCGCTCTCGCCCCGGCACGTACCGGACGAGATCCACCAGGTCCGCGCGGTCCCCCGGACGCTGTCCGCGAAGAAGCTCGAGGTTCCGGTCAAGAAGATCCTCACCGGTACGCCGGTAGCCGCCGCAGCGGCCACCGGGGCGCTGGTGAATCCGGAGTCGCTGATCGCCTTCGAACTCTTCGCCAAGGAGCGGGCGCGGGGCTGAGCCGAGGGGCGGGCGCGGGGCTGACCGGTAGGTCGGTGATGTTCGTCGGGCGGTCGGTGCACTCCGTCCGCCCGACCGACAACGTGAGGGTGGTGCCGGGGCGTTTCACCTTTCGTGGGCGCCTACCTGCAACTGACCATCACCGACACCGTCCATCCGAGCACCGGTGGCGGCGGGGCACTCAGCCCGCTGGCCCGGATGGTGCGTACCGCCTGGTGCCACCTGCCGGCGGACTGGGTGGTCGACGGGGCGCTCGTCTCCGGGCGTCGGGCGGTCCTGGTCGACGGCCTGGTGGGTACGCGGACCCCGTACCGGGGGCGGTCCGTGGTGCTGCGGGTCCAGGCCACGGTGCTCACCCCGGCCCAGGCACGATCCCGACCCTGGCTGGGTGACGTCGCCGGCTTCTACCGGTGCGGTCCGGACGGCGTGCTGCGTGAAGTCTTCCCGTCCGAGCTGTGAACACCCGGTGCCGGCTCAGGACAGGTCAAGGGTGACCCGTTCGGAGGTCAGCCGGTCGGCCAGCCGGGCCCGGTCGAGGTGCCCGCAGAGGACCACGCTGGCCCCGGCGACGAGGGGCGCGAGCAGCCAGTCCACCGGATCCGGGTGGGTGGTCGCGTCGATCAGCACCCGGGCACCGGGGGTGATCCCGAGCGTTGCCGCGGACCGGGCCGCGAGCCCGGTCAGCCCGGCGTCCTGCGGGCCACCGCCCGGTTCCGGGGTGAAGTGGTCGCCGTGGCCGCGTACCTCCACCACGTAGTCGGCGAAGCCCGGCGGGACCGTACGCAGCGGTGCGGCCATCGGGGCGAGCGCCAGCGCGTACCGGTCACCGGCCGGCCAGGCCGAGGCGGTGTCGATCCGGTCGGCCGCCACGAAGAGGACGTCGACCGGACGCGGCGGCTCCGGGCTGTCCGCCGAGGCATCGGTGGACGTCGCTCCGCCGGCCGGTACGGACACCCCGCTCCCGTGCACCGCCAACCCCGCTGACCAGCAGCCGAGCAGGACGGACGCGGTCTGCCAGTGCGGCGGCAGCAGCACGCCGGCCCGGTCTCCGGGGGCCAGTCCGGCCGAGTCGACCAGCAGGTTCGCGGTCTTGGCGACCCAGTTGGCGAGCGTCGCCCCGGACAGCTCCGTACGGTCGCCGGTGGCGTCGTCGTACCAGGTCAGCAGGGGTCTGGTCGGGTCGGCGGCGACCGCTGCGGCGAGCACGCGCGCGATGGTGTCGGCCGTCGTGGTTTTGTCCGTCATCGCCACTGAGGATAGCCTTCGCGGCTGGGTCCGGGTCCGGTCGCCGGTATCGGTTCAGTCGCCGGAAAGACAACGGGCTGTCGGGTCGCAGTCGACGCCGGGACAGCGGGGCGGCGTAGGCTTGGCAAGAGTGTTGTTCCCCACAACCCGCAGTTTGAGGAGTCGCCAAGTGACCCCCGGTCGCCCGCCCCGCGTGCTCATCGACGCCACCAGCGTCCCCGCCGACCGTGGCGGCGTCGGTCGATACGTCGATGGCCTGCTCGGCGCGCTGGGCAGAATGTGCGCATCGGGTGGGGTCGATCTGGTCGTGGTCGGACTCCGGACCGACGCGGAGCGTTACGCGCGGATGCTGCCGGCGGTCGAGGTGATCTCCGCACCGGCCGCCGTCGCCCACCGACCGGCCCGGCTGGCCTGGGAGCAGACCGGGTTGCCGCTGCTCGCCCAGCAGGTCGGCGCGCAGGTCCTGCACTCGCCGTTCTACACCTGCCCGCTGCGGGCAGGTTGTCCGGTCACGGTGACCGTGCACGACGCGACCTTCTTCACCGAGCCGGAGCACTACGACAAGTCCCGGCGGACCTTCTTCCGCAGTGCGATCAAGACCTCGCTGCGCCGGGCCGACCGGGTGATCGTGCCGAGCAAGGCCACCCGGGACGAGCTGATCCGGCTGCTCGACGCCGACCCGACCAAGATCGACGTCGCCTATCACGGGGTCGACCAGAGCGCCTTCCACGCACCCAGCGAGGAGGAGAAGGCCCGGGTACGCGCCCGGCTCGGCCTCGGCGGGCACAACTACGTGGCGTTCCTCGGGGCCAAGGAGCCGCGCAAGAACGTACCGAACCTGATCCGTGGCTGGGTGCTCGCCGTACAGGACCGGGACGATCCGCCGGCCCTCGTCATCGCCGGTGGGCAGGGGCACGACGACGACATCGACCAGGCCGTCGCGGACGTACCCGCGCACCTGCGGCTGCTCCGCCCCGGCTATCTGCGCTACGCCGACCTGCCCGGCTTCCTCGGCGGTGCGTTGGTCGCCGCCTACCCGTCGTACGGGGAGGGCTTCGGCCTGCCGATCCTGGAGGCGATGGCCTGCGCCGCCCCGGTGCTCACCACCCCGAGGCTCTCGCTCCCCGAGGTCGGCGGCGACGCCGTCGCCTACACCAGCGAGGACCCGCAGCAGATCGCCACCGACCTGGCCGCCCTGCTCGACGACGAATCGCGCCGGCTGACCCTGGCCAAGGCGGGCCTGGACCGGGCGAAGGAGTTCACCTGGGAGTCCAGCGCCGAGGTGCACCTTGCGGCCTGGAGCCGGATCAGCGGATGAACCGGAATTCCGCGCTCAGAGCAAGCATGCATATGAGGGGCGAAACGTCCGGCATGATGTGTTGATGTTTTTCGCCGTCATCCCAGCGGGCGGCAGCGGCACCCGCCTCTGGCCGCTGTCCCGCGCCGGACACCCGAAGTTCCTCCATCCGCTCACGGGCACCGACGCGTCACTGCTCCAGGCGACGGTCGACCGGATCGGCCCGCTCACCACCCCGGACCGGACGATGGTGGTCACCGGCGTCGCGCACGTCACCGCCGTCGCCCGCCAACTCGCCGGGCTGCCGGAGGAGAACATCCTGGTCGAGCCCTCGCCACGGGACTCGTGCGCGGCGATCGCCCTGGCCGCGGCGGTGATCGCCCTGCGGGAGCCGACGGCGGTGATGGGCTCGTTCGCGGCGGACCACCTGATCGGCGACCCGGCGCGCTGGGTGGAGACGGTCCGGCTGGCAATCACCGGCGCCGAACAGGGCTTGCTGATGACGGTCGGCATCACCCCCACCCGCCCCGAGACCGGTTACGGCTACCTCCAGTGCGGCCCCCTGATCGAGGGCGGCCCGCTGCGCATGGTGGAGGAGTTCAAGGAGAAGCCGGCCGCCGACGTCGCCGAGGCGTACGTCCGGTCCGGGCGCTATCTCTGGAACGCCAGCATGTTCGTCTGGCAGGTCGACGTCTTCCTCACCGAACTGGCCCGCCAACAGCCGGAACTGCACGCCGGGGTGACCACCATCGCGCAGGCCTGGCACACCCCGGAACGGGAGGACGTGCTCGGCACGGTCTGGCCCACGCTGACCAAGATCTCGGTCGACTACGCGGTGATGGAGGGTGCCGCCGCGGCGGGCCGGGTGGCGACCGTCCCCGGCGACTTCGGCTGGAACGACATCGGCGACTTCCACACCCTCGGCGACGTACTGCCGGCGGACGCGGCGGGCAACGTGGTCCTCGGCGGCGAGGAGACGGAGAAGCCGGGTGTGCTGCTCTGGGACAGCACCAACATGGTCGTGGTGCCGCACTCGGGCCGGCTGGTTGCCGCGCTCGGCCTGCGGGACCTGATCGTGGTGGACACCCCGGACGCGTTGATGATCTGCCCCCGTGACCGGGCCCAGGACGTGAAGAAGCTGGTCGACGAGTTGAAGCAGCGGGGCGAGGAAGGCTACATCTGAGCCGGCGGCGTTGGCGCCGGTCCGTACCCTGATCGACATGACCGGCGCCGTGCACACCGTGGACCTGGCCCTCGGCGGTAACGAGGCAAGCGACCTGCTCCCCGTACGCGCACCGGCGGTGCTCGCCGCGTACGGCGCCCGGCAGGCGTTCTGGACGGTGCTGGACGAGGCACCGGTCGAGCGGAGCATCGGCCTGCTGGTCCAGGGCAACGGCGGCGGGTGGGGCGCGTACCCGCTCGCCGCGGACGCCGGGCTGGAGCAGGGCCGGACCGAGGACGCCGAGGCGCTGGCCCGGTTCGGCGAGTGGATCTACGTGTTCGGCTCGCACTTCGGATCGAAGGCCGGTCCGCTGCGTCCCCGGCGGGCGTTCGTGGCCCGGTTCCGGGAGACGGACGCCGCCACCGGGCTGGCCCGCCTCCAGGTGGTACGCAACCAGTTCCGCCTGCACCGCGCGGTCAACGACGTGCTGGCCGGCGCCGACATCACCGTCCTCCCGCCGGGCGACCGGGTCCGGCACCGGTTCATCGCCGAGACGGTGGCCCGGGGCAGTGCCAGGGCGAAGACCTGGGTGAGCCGACTGGCCCCGGACGACCATCCGCTGAACGTCGAGGGGGCGGCGTTCACCCCGGGCGGATCCCTGCTGCTCGGGCTCCGGTTCCCGGTCACCGACCGGGGTGAACCGATCCTGGTCGAGGTGACCGGAATGGCCGACATGTTCGAGTCGGCTGCCTGGCCACGGGTGGTCCGGGCGTACGCGTTGACCGGGGTTACCCCACCGGGTGCCCTGACCGGATTCCGCGCCCTGTCGGCCGACGCCGACGGGTCGTACTCGGCGGTGATCGGATCGATCGACGCGCTCGGGAAGGGCTCGGTGCTGCTCGACGACCACCCGGCCGGGGGTGACGTGACGTCGCGGCACGTACGTTTCCGACTGCCGGCCGACGCCGACGTGCTGCCCCCGTCGATCGGGCCGGGGCGGTGGGAGGTGCCGGGAGAACTGGTGGCCGATCTCGCGCCGCTGCGCAATGTGGAGGGACTGGCCGAGGTGGCCGGTGGGCACCTCTACGTCACCGACGAGGACCAGCGGATCGGGCTCTGGTCCAGCGCTGGAACGGAGTGGGACGTCCGGGCGACACCTTCGCGGATCAACGGCCGCGAAACCTCGTGGTGACCTGCCCGGACGTCCGTACCTCCCCTTACCCCCGGCAAGACTTGCGTTGCGCTGGGCAATAGCGAGCATGCCGGGACAGCACCGGGGGCGTCGAGGTCTTTCAGTTCAGGCTGAAAGATGCAGGTGGATCGTGGCGGGTACGATCTGACAGGTGTCGGAATGCCCCCTGGCCGCCACCACCGGGAGCCGCCTGGATGCTGAAAATCTTCTTCTCCAGTGAGGACATCGCCCGGACCCGGGTGGCCTCGGCGGCCGACCCGGTCTGGGAGCTGATCCTGAGCCTGCACCTGTTGCAGGGGCGCACCCACGACCCGGTGATGTCCGGCTGGCGGCGGGACGTGTACCGGGGCCTTCGTCGGGAGAACCAGGCCGGTCAGCAGCGTCTGCTCTTCGCGCTCAACCCGCCACGCGGATACTTTCCCGACTTCCTCACCCCCTACCAGGGTTCCCGGGGGCTCGATGCGGGCCTGGACGCGATCCGGTCCACACCGGCCCGCCTGCTGCACCGCGACCTGTCCGTGCTCGCCACCGAGAACGCGCTGCCCAGCACGGCCGGCGCCCTGGCGCGGGGCGAGCCGGAGGTGCTGCGGCAGCTCACCGACTCGATGCGGCAGTACCAGTCGGTGGCGCTCGGACCGTACTGGGACCGGGTCGAGGCGGCGGTGGAGGCGGACCGGATCCGTCGGGCCAGGGCACTGCTCGACGGAGGCGCCGAAGGGCTGTTGGCGAGCCTGCGTCCGGCGGTCCGCTACTCGGCCGGGGTGCTGGAGGTGCTCGACTACCCGTACAGCCGGGAACTGCACCTCGGTGACCGTGGGCTGACGCTCATCCCGTCGTTCTTCTGCTCACGTACGCCGGTGGCCCTGTTCGACCCGGACCTGCCGCCGGTCCTGGTCTACCCGGTCGACCGGCTCGGCGGGCTCACCCCCGCCCCCGGGGAGGGCGCCGGTACGGCACCCGCCATCGGCCAGGGCGGCGGCCGGGAGGCCCTGGCCGCGCTGCTCGGCCGGACCCGCGCCAACGTCCTCGAGGTGGTGGACGAGGGTTGTTCCACCGGCGAGGTGGCTCGCCGGCTGCACATCTCTGCCGCAGCGGCGAGCCAGCACGCCACCGTCCTGCGCAACGCCGGGCTGCTGGTCAGCCAGCGCGACCGCAACACGGTACGGCACACGCTCACCCCGCTCGGCCGGGCCATGCTGCACCAGTGAAACCGAGCCATGCCGGGTCGGTGAACCGAGCCATGCCGGGTCGGTGAGCCCTGCCATGCCGCACCTCGTGAACCGTCCGGCTCGCACCTCGTGAACCGTCCGGCTCGCTCGCCGGCGGTTGGCGGTTCAGAGGGTGAGAGCGGCGGACGCGGTGCTGCCGGCGGGTGGCGCGGTGACCGACGACGCGACGCCCTCGGCGGCCAGGGCGGCGCGCAGCCGGTGCAGGTCGGCGCCGAACCGGACCAGCGTGTCGGCGGTCGCGGTGACTTGCTCCGGTGCGGTGCAGAGCACCATCGAGATGGCGGTCACCGGCCGGTCCGGGTCGCGTACCTCCTCGTGGGTGACCGGGGTGAAGACGGTGCCGGGCGCCACCGCGTCGGCCACGGCGGCGATCGCCCGCCGCACCGCGACCGGGTCGACCCCGGTGCCGTCCGAGCCGGCCGTCGGGGTGGCCGTCTCGGGCAGGGTGGCCGCCGCCCGGAGCCCGCTGGCCCGCGCCTCGGCGGTGCCGAGCGAGAACAGGTCGAGTTCGGCGTCGCGAACCAGGACCGAGGCGCCCGCTCCGTCGGCAGGCTCGGTGGCGTTGAGGTAACCGCGTACCACCGCCACCGGGACCTGGTCCCGCTTGCCCTTGACCAGCTCACCCGCGCCGGCCAGCTCGTCGACCACGGCCATCTGGGTGATGCTCAGCTCGTTGCCGTACGGGTCGACCTCGCCCCGGTGGTCCCGGATCGCGCTCAGGCCGGCGACGCCGAGCGCCACGTCGGTGAGACCGTTGCGCCACGGCCGACCCATGGTGTCCGAGATGATCACGGCCACGTCGGCGCCGTGCCGCTCGCGCAGCGCCGCCCGCAGCCCCCGGGCGGAGGCGTCCGGGTCCTTCGGCAGCAGCACCAGCCGGGACGGGTCCACATTGGATGCGTCGATGCCGGCCGAGGCCATCACGAAACCGTGGTGGGTCTGCACGATCCGGACCGGCCCACGCCGGGCCACCGGCCGGGCGGTCTCCGCGACCAGGATCTCCTCCCGCGCCGCGTCCCGCTCCGGCCCCTCGGCCGCCGGTACGTCGACCAGCCGCCCCTCCGCCTTCGAGACGATCTTGCTGGTGACGATCAGTACGTCCCCGTCGCGCAGCCACGGCGCCGCCGTCGTGATCATCGCCGCCAGGTCGTCGCCCTCGGCCACGTCACCGATGCCGAGCACCGGCAGGATCTCCAGTTTCACGCCAGCTCCAGCGCGGCCCGGACCATCGCCACGGTCGCGGTCTCGTCGGTCATCCAGAGCGGGGCGGCCCGGACGGTCAGATCCGGCACCGACGTCTGCGCGTCCGTGGTGTCCACCAACCAGCCGTCGAGGATCCCACCGGCCGCGCGGGCGCCGTACAGGGCACCCACCCCGGCGGCGGAGACCGGCACCCCGAGCACCGACAGGCACCGGTCGGCCATGCCGCGCACCGGGGCGTCGCCGATGATCGGTGACACCCCGACCACCGGGGCCCGGTTGGCGGTCAGCGCCTCGCGCAGCCCCGGCACCGCCAGGATCGGGGCGATGCTCACCACCGGGTTGCTCGGCGCCACCAGCACCACGTCCGCCCCGGCGAGCGCGTCGAGCACCCCGGCCGCCGGTTTCGCCGCCTCGGCACCGACGAACACGAACCGGTGGGTCGGGATGGCGCCCCGGTGGCGTACCCACCACTCCTGGAAGTGGATCGCCCGCTGTCCGCCACCGTCGCCCGCACCGTCCGCCGGGGCGTCGACCACCACATGCGTCTCCAGGCGGTCGTCGGTCGCCGGCAGCAGCCGTACGCCGGGCTGCCAGCGGGCGCAGAGCGCTTCCGTCACCGCCGAGAGCGGGTAACCGGCGTTGAGCATGTTCGTCCGTACGAGGTGGGTGGCGATGTCCTTGTCGCCCAGCCCGAACCAGCTCGGCTCCGCGCCGTACCCGGCGAGTTCTTCCTTGATCGTCCAGGTTTCGCCGACCCGTCCCCAGCCGCGCTCCGGGTCGGCGCCGCCACCCAGGGTGTACATGACGCTGTCCAGGTCGGGGCAGATCCGCAGCCCGTGCATGATCACGTCGTCGCCGACGTTGACCACGGCGGTCACCTCGTCGCCCGTCACGGCGGCGTACGCCCGTACGCCGGCCAGGAAGCGGGCTCCGCCGATGCCGCCGGTGAGTACCACGATGTGCATACGACCATCCTCCCGCACCCCGCGTGTCGAGCCGTTATGCGGGTTGGCGACTAGGCTCACCTGCGGCACCCGTCCGCAAACCGCCCCAGGGGGAGCTTTGACCAGTCAGCCTGGACCCGCGCCGACCGACTCGGCGCAGGTCCGACAGATAACACAACCACTGCGGGAGCCGGCGGCGCTGGTGCTGGTGGGTGCCAACGCACTGCTGCTCTTCGTCGCCGTGATCAACATGCTGATCCCGCGCGGGGAGGGTGACGAGTTCACCAACCGGGCAGGCGACAGCTTCGGCAACTTCATCGGGGTCACCACGATCCTGCTGCCGCTGCTCGCCGTCCTGCTCGCCACGCACCTCCAGCCGGTCGTCGCCCAGGCCAAGCTGATCACGCAGGTCGCCCTGGTCGAGTACGCCGTCTCCGCGCTCTTCGGCGCCCTCGCCGTACTCGCCTGGCTGGTCGGTGTGCTGGCCGACGGGGAGTTCCGGCAGGCGTTCACCGGGCTGCTGACCCAGATCGCCTACCTGGCCATCTTCGCGGTCGCGGCGTTCCTGGTCTTCAAGGTCTGGCGGACCTTCTACTACGTCCCCAAGCCGAAGCCCCAGCCGGGCTACTACGGCCAGCCGGGTTACCCCCAGCAGGGCTACCCGCAGGGTTACCCCCAGCAGGGCTACCCGCAGCAGCCGGGACAGCCGGGGCAGCCGGGCTACCCGCAGGGTTACCCCCAGCAGCCGCAGCCGGGTTACCCGCAGGGCTATCCGCAGCAGGCGTATCCGCAGCCGGGTTACGGCCAGCCGACCGGGGGCTTCGGCGTACCCGCGCCGGCTTCCGCGCCGCCGGTCTCGGCACCGCCGGCGGCTCCGACCTCCGGTGCCCAGGCACCGGTCGTACCGGCCCAGGCGCCGGGTCCGGTCGCGTCGCCGTTCGCCGCCCCGACCTCCACGCCGCCGGCCTCGGGTGAGCCCACCCAGGTGATCCAGCGGTCTCCGGAGGGCGACGAGAACAGCGAGCGGACCCAGTTGATCAACCCGGCGAGCCAGCAACCGAGCGCGGGCGGCCAGCCGCCGGCCTCCCGGATCGACGGCGACGAGCCGACCGAGCCGTACCAGCGCTGACGGTCGACCGGAGCGGGCGCCCGACGGTGGGCGTCCGCTCCGGCCGATGCGCCCGACGCACGATGTGAACGGCACACGATGCGAACGGCACGCGATGTGACCGGGACGCTGATGTGACCGGCACCATGCGATCACGTCGGAGGTAGCGCCTAGGCTGCACTGGTGGCTGATCGCATCGACTCCGGTCCGACCGTGGCTCCGACCGAGGCGAGCCTGCGTCGGGCGTTGAAGCGCGCCGCCGACGGCCGGGCGGTGGACACCGACGAGGCCGTCGCGCTGCTGAGCGCACGCGGTGAACCGCTGGACGGCCTGCTCGCGATCGCCGGTGCGATCCGGGACGCGGGCCTGCGCGACGCCGGCCGTCCCGGCGTGGTCACGTACTCCAAAAAGGTTTTCATCCCGCTGACCCGGCTCTGCCGGGACCGGTGCCACTACTGCACCTTCGCCACGGTGCCGCACCGGCTGCCCGCCGCCTACCTGGACCGCGACGAGGTGCTGGCGATCGCCCGCGAGGGCGCCGCGCAGGGCTGCAAGGAAGCGCTGTTCACCCTCGGTGACCGCCCGGAGGAACGCTGGCCGGCGGCCCGGCAGTGGCTCGACGAGCGCGGTTACGACTCCACACTGGACTACGTACGCGCCTGCGCGGTGGCGGTGCTGGAGGAAACCGGACTGCTGCCGCACCTCAACCCCGGTGTGCTCTCCTGGGCCGAGTTGCAGCGGCTCAAGCCGGTGGCCCCGAGCATGGGCATGATGCTGGAGACGACCGCTACCCGGCTCTGGTCCGAGCCCGGCGGTCCGCACTACGGCTCCCCGGACAAGGAACCCGCCGTACGGCTGCGCGTGCTCGACGACGCCGGCCGGGTCGGGGTCCCGTTCACCACCGGGCTGCTGATCGGCATCGGGGAGACCCTGGCCGAGCGGGTGGACGCGCTGTTCGCGATCCGCCGCACCCACCGGGAGTACGGCCACATCCAGGAAGTCATCGTGCAGAACTTCCGCGCCAAGCCGGACACGGCGATGCGCGGCATGCCCGACGCCGAGCTGCACGACCTGGCCGCGACGGTGGCGGTGGCCCGGGTCCTGCTCGGCCCCGGCGCCCGGATCCAGGCGCCGCCGAACCTGATCGCCGGTGAGTTCGACCTGCTGCTGCGGGCCGGGATCGACGACTGGGGCGGCGTGTCACCGGTGACCCCGGACCACGTCAACCCGGAGCGCCCCTGGCCGCAGATCGAGGAGCTGGCCAGCCGTACCGCCGCCGCCGGGTTCACCCTGCGGGAACGGCTCACCATCTACCCGGAGTACGTCCGTCGCGGCGACCCGTGGCTCGACCCGAGGATCGGGCCGCACGTCGGTGCGCTCTCCGACCCGGCGACCGGGCTCGCGGTCGAGTCGGCGCTGCCGGTCGGTCGGCCGTGGCAGGAGCCGGAGGACGCGTACGTGCCCGGCGGGCGGACCGACCTGCACACCACCATCGACACCACCGGGCGAACCGACGACCGGCGCGGCGACTTCGACAGCGTCTACGGCGACTGGGCGCAGCTCGCGGCCCACGTCGACGAGGGCGCGGCGGCGTTGCGGGCCGGTGGCGGTGCGGCCGAGCGGCTCCCCGCCGACCTGCTGGCCGGGCTGCGGCTGGCATCGGAGAATCCGGCTGCCCTGCTGGAGCCACGGCACGAGGCGGCCACGATGGCGCTCTTCGCCGCCGACGGCACCGCCTTGGACGAGCTGTGCCGGGTGGCCGACGACGTACGGCGTTCGGCTGTCGGTGACGACATCACGTACGTGGTCAACCGCAACATCAACTTCAGCAACGTCTGTTATGTCGGGTGCCGGTTCTGCGCCTTCGCCCAGCGGGAACGGGACGCCGACGCGTTCCGGCTCTCCGTCGAGCAGGTCGCCGACCGGGCCGAGGAAGCCTGGCAGGCCGGTGCCACCGAGGTCTGCATGCAGGGCGGGATCGACCCGAAGCTCCCGGTGACCGTGTACGCCGACATCGTCCGGGCGGTGAAGGCGCGGGTGCCGGGGATGCACGTGCACGCGTACTCGCCGATGGAGATCGTCACCGCGGCGGCCAAGGCGGGCGTCTCCGTACGGGACTGGCTGACCCAGTTGCGCGACGCCGGGCTCGACACCATTCCGGGGACCGCCGCCGAGATCCTCGACGACGACGTGCGCTGGGTCCTGACCAAGGGCAAACTGCCCGCCGCGACCTGGGTCGAGGTGGTCAGCACCGCGCACGAGCTGGGCATCCGCTCCAGCTCAACGATGATGTACGGCCACGTCGACCACCCCGGGCAGTGGCTCGGGCACTTCCGGGTGCTGGCCGGGGTGCAGGACCGTACCGGTGGCTTCACCGAATTCGTGGCGCTCCCGTTCGTGCACACCAACGCCCCGATCTACCTGGCCGGCATCGCCCGCCCCGGACCCACCTGGCGGGAGAACCGGGTCGTCCACGCCATGGCCCGGCTGCTGCTGCACGGGCGGATCGACAACATCCAGTGCTCCTGGGTGAAGCTCGGCGACGAGGGCACGGTGGAGATGCTCCGGGGTGGGTGCAACGACCTCGGCGGCACCCTGATGGAGGAGACCATCTCCCGGATGGCCGGCTCCGACAACGGCTCGGCCCGTACGGTGGCGCAGTTGGAGGCCATCGCGGCGGCGGCCGGACGGCCCGCGCGGCGGCGCACCACGGCCTACGGGCACACCGGCTGACTCCCGACCGGGTGACCCGTCGTCCCGTCCCGACCACCGGGCGGAGTCGACCGGATCCAGGGTTGGATATCCGACAGTTCACGGGCGACACGCCGATCGATTGCTTGGCGTGTCCCGTCGCGCCACGCCGGATTTCGGCGGCAACTCGCCGATGAGGCGTTACTCCTGCCGGGTCTCAATCGGTAGGGCAGGCGGCGACACCGGATGGGTCAGCAGGTCGTTCGAGGCGTACCGGAAGGGTGACCCCATTTATCAGGTTCGGCTTGACGACGCACGCATTACACCCGTGTAATTTCAGTGGGGTCGTTCGAACGGAGCGCATCAAACTGCCACCGTACGGACAAAAACACGCCTTCCGCGTGGGGGGTTGCGCCGGCCACGTTGCCGGCGCGCGATAAGGAGGCATCTGATGGACGGCCGACTCGAGGTGGCCGACCTGCTCGGGAATGCGCCGGAGTGGCAGGAGCGGGCGCTCTGCTCGCAGACTGACCCGGAGGCGTTCTTTCCCGAGAAGGGCGGCTCGACCCGTGAGGCAAAGCGGATCTGCTCGCGCTGCGACGTGAAGGCCGAATGCCTGGAATACGCGCTCGGGCACGACGAACGGTTCGGTATCTGGGGTGGGCTCTCCGAGCGGGAGCGCCGCAAGCTCAAGCGTCGGGTGGCCTGACGTACGCCGGCCGGGCGGTGGGGGCCGCCCGGCTCAGGCGAGTTCGTCCGGATCGACGCCGAGCAGGTTCGCGACCTGTTCGATGATCACGTCATGGACGAGGTCGGCCAGGTCTTCCCGGTCCATGGCCCGGAACTCCAGCGGTCGGCGGTACAGCACGATCCGGGGCGGCACCTCCTGCCGACCCGGTCGGCCCGGCAGCAGCCGGGCCAGCGGCACCTCGCCGTCCTCCAGGACGTCGGAGTCGTAGACGTTCAGATCCGGGGGTACGTCCTCGACGGCGAACTCGACACCCGCCAGTTCCTTGGCGAACCGCCGTTCCAGGGTTTCCACGGTGTCCAACACAAGATCATCGAAGATTTCGGCCTTGGTACGCGCCAGCGGCACCGTCGCCGGCACCAGCCGACCGCGCAGGCCTCGGCCGTGGCGGTCCCGGCGGGTACGCCGCCCGGGCCCCGGCCGGCGGTGGTCCGGACTGGTCATGTGCACAGGGTAGACCCAGGTTGGGCAGATCCCGGATCGCGGACCACCCCGTGTCGGGACCGGGATCTTCGGCGCGTCCGGCCGTTGCCCGAATTGTGGCCAGGACGGTCGGCGTGTCGTACCGGCAAGCGGTGTGTTGGAGGCGGTAAGAGAGATACCGTGCCGCCGTGAGGTCACCACGGCGTTGTTCGCGCAACGGCTGCCCCCGACAGGCCGTCGCCACGCTGACCTATGTCTACAACGAGTCGACCGCCGTGGTGGGTCCGCTGGCCGCCTTTGCCGAGCCGCACACGTACGACCTCTGTGAGCAGCACGCCCGCAGCCTGACCGCCCCGCGCGGCTGGGAGGTGGTCCGGCACGAGGGCGAGTTCGAGCCCCCGCCCCCGACCACCGACGACCTGGTCGCGCTCGCCGAGGCGGTACGCGAGGCGGCCCGCCCGGTGCAGCGCCAGGACGACATCGACATCGACCTGCCGCCGGGTCAGCAGACCGGCCGGCGCGGTCACCTCCGGGTCATCCCGCCCACCCACTGACCCGCCCCGTTCCCCGCGCCTGCCGCGTTCCCGGCCTGCGCCGTTTCCTGCACCTGCCCCGTTCCTGGCCCGCGCCTACCTGTCGACCGCGTCGGCGACGGTGGTGAGTCGAAGGCCTGCGTTGACGCCGAGCCAGCGCAGCGGCTCGGGTTCCCAGCGGCGGGAGCGGTGTCCCACCCACGGCAGCGCGGTCAGGTCGCTGCTCACCCCGAGGATCAGGTCGGCGAGCGTACGCCCGGCGAGGTTGGTGGTCGCCACCCCGTCGCCGACGTAGCCGCCCGCCCAGCCGAGCCCGGTCGAGCGGTCCAGCCCGACGGAGGTGGACCAGTCCCGGGGAACCCCGAGCGGGCCACCCCAGCGGTGACTGATCGCCACCTCCGCCCCGAGTACGGGGAAGAGGGTCGACAGGCACTCACGGAGGGCGTCGAAGATCCTCGGCTCGTGGTCGTACTCGGGGCGGATCCGGGAGCGGAAGTGGTACGGCGCCCCCCGACCGCCGAAGGCGAGCCGATCGTCGGCGGTCCGCTGCCCATAGATGATCATGCGGCGGAAGTCGGAGAACGTCTCCCGCTCGGCCAGCCCGATCCGCTCCCACACCGGCGCCGGCAGCGGCTCGGTGGCCACCATCAGCGAGTAGAGCGGGGCCAGTGTGCGCCGATGACCGGGCAGGCCGGCGGTGTATCCCTCGGTGGCTCGGATCACGATCGGGGCCCGGACCGTTCCGGCGGGGGTTCGCACCCTGCCCGGCCCGAGCGCGGTGACCGGGGTCCGCTCGTGGACCCGTACGCCGTGTCGCCGGACCACCCGGACCAGGCCACGGGCCAGCTTGGCCGGGTGGATCGCGGCGCAGTGCGGGGTGAAGGTGCCACCGAGCACGCCCTCGGCGTTGCACCGGCGGGCCGCCTCGGCCGGTCCGAGCAGGGCGAGGTGGGACTCGTCGAAGCCGTACTCACGGGCCTCGTCGACCTCGGCGCGGGCGCGGGCGAGTTGGGCCGCGCTCCGGGCCAGGGTGACCGTCCCGCCCCGGTGCCAGTCGCAGTCGATGTCCTCCGCGGCGGTCACCCGGCCGACCTCGTCCACCGTCGTCTGCATCGCCCGCTGCATGGCGATCGCCGCGTCCCGCCCGTGCCGCCGGGCGAGCTTGGGCATGGTGGTGGCGAACAGCGCCGAGCACCAGCCGCCGTTTCGCCCGGAGGCGCCGTAGCCGGCAATCTCCTTTTCCAGTACGGCGATCCGCAGCGACGGGTCGGCGATCGCGAGGTAGTACGCCGTCCAGAGCCCGGTGTAACCGGCACCGACGATGGCGACGTCGACGTCCCGGTCACCGGGCAGCGGATCCTGCGGCGCCAGGTCGTCTTCTACTGTGGACATCCAGTAGGAGATGTCCCGGTAGCTCACACCAACCGCCACGCCTCGGTCAGCACGGTGCGCAGGATCTGCTCGATCTCGTCGAACTGTCGCTGGTCGGCGATGAGCGGCGGGGCGAGCTGCACCACCGGGTCGCCCCGGTCGTCGGCCCGGCAGTAGAGCCCCGCCTCGAACAGGGCGGTGGACAGGAAACCGCGCAGCAGCCGCTCGGACTCCGCCTCGTCGAAGGTTTCCCTGGTCGTCTTGTCCTTGACCAGCTCGATGCCGTAGAAGTAGCCGTCGCCCCGGATGTCGCCGACGATCGGCAGGTCGTGCAGACGTTCCAGAGTGGACCGGAAGCTGTTCTCGTTGGCCCGTACGTGGCCGATCAGGTCCTCGCGGGCGAACACGTCGAGGTTGGCCAGGGCGACCGCACAGGAGACCGGGTGCCCGCCGAAGGTGATGCCGTGGGCGAACATCTCGGTGTTGGCGAGGAACGGCTCGATCAGCCGATCGCTGGCGATCATCGCGCCGAGCGGGGCGTACCCGGAGGTGATGCCCTTCGCGGTGGTGATGATGTCGGGCTGGTAGCCGTACCGCTGGGCGCCGAAGTACTCACCGAGCCGGCCCCAGGAGCAGATCACCTCGTCGGAGACGAGCAGTACGTCGTACTGGTCGCAGATTTCGCGTACCCGATCGAAGTAACCCGGCGGCGGCGGAAAGCAGCCGCCGGAGTTCTGTACCGGTTCCAGGAACACGGCGGCGACGGTGTCGGGCCCCTCCCGTTCGATTGCCCGCCCGATCTCGTCGGCGGCCCACCGGCCGAACGCCTCCGGGTCGTCGCCGTGCTCCGGCGCCCGGTAGAAGTTCGTGTTCGGCACTTTGATCGCACCCGGCACCAGCGGCTCGAAGTCGGTCTTGATGCCCGGCAGCCCGGTGATCGACAGCGCACCCATCGAGGTCCCGTGGTACGCGATGTACCGGCTGATCACCTTGTACTTGGTCGGCTTGCCGGTCCGCTTGAAGTACGCGCGGGCCAGCTTCCACGCCGACTCCACGGCCTCCGAGCCACCGGTGGTGAAGAAAACCCGGTTCAGATCGCCCGGAGTCAGCGAGGCGATCCGCTCCGCCAACTCGATCGCGGTCGGATGCGCGTACGACCAGAGCGGGAAGTACGCCAACTCGGCGGCCTGCTTGGCTGCGGCTTCGGCCAACTCGGTACGCCCATGGCCGGCGTTGACCACGAAGAGCCCGGCCAACCCGTCGAGGTAGCGGCGCCCCTGGCTGTCCCAGACGTACGCACCCTCGCCCCGGACGATGGTCGGCACCTCCGCGTCGCGGTACCCGGACATCCGGGTGAAGTGCATCCAGAGGTGGTCGGTGGCGTTGGCCATGGCTGCCTGCCCCTGTTCCGTGATCGGGCCGGATCCCGGCCGCTGTGACCACGGTTATCGCACAGGCTGCCGCCGTGACGCAAGGGTTAACGCCACTCATTCGCGCTCACGGCGACGGTTTCTGTGTGTTGTGCTGATGTCTGCAACGAAATCCGTAGGTGCTGGGGGGTGGGTGCCCGCGCGATGCTCAACGTCGGCCGGGTGCTGCCGCCGGAGACGGTGGAGCAGATCGTGGCGAGCGGCCTCAAACGGCAGTGGATCCTCTCGCGCGACCAGCCCCCGCAGTTCCATGCGGTGATCGACGAGGTGGTGCTCCGCCGCCTGCTCCGGGACCGCGACGTTATGCGGGGCAGCTCGAACACCTGGTGAAGGTCGCCGAGCTTCCGTCTGTCCAGTTCCGGGTCATCCCCGCCGATGCGCCGTGGCACACCGACCTGGCCGGTCCGTTCGTCTCGCCCAACTCAGGGACGGCAAAGCGTTGGGACAGCCTGACCGGTGAGGCGCTGTCCCGCCGCCAGACGATCGAGCTGATCAGGGATGTGGCGCAGACATGGACCGACGTGCGCTGGCGCACCTCCACCCGCAGCACCAACAACGGCGGGGACTGCGTCGAAGTGGCGGACAACCTGCCCGGACGGGTCCTGGTCCGGACACCAAGAACCGCGACGGCGGCACCCTCAGTTTCGCCCCCGCCGCCGACACCTCGCGCGGGGCGTTGCCGCGCGTGCCGTGCCGCGCCGTGGCGTTGCCGTACCGGGGGCGTCGCCCTGCGGGGTACTGCCGTGACGACCCGTCACGATGCGGGGACGACCTCCTCGCCGGACCACATAACGCGGAAACTTCTTACATCAAAAACGATGTACGTACACCATCTCTGATGTACGAACTGAACGCGCTACCACTGCCAGCCTGCACCCCACCGCCCCACCCAGCCTCCGCCGCCCCACCCCGCCCCGCCCCGCGAAGTTGACCATGAAGTTAGCGACCTGAAATCAGCCTCATCCGGTCACTAACTTCATGATCAACGGGGTGACCCGGGGCGGGGTGGGGCGGGGGTGGTGGTTAGGGGGTGCCCCAGGAGTAGGTTTGTTTGCGGAGTTTTAGGTAGACAAAAGCCTCTGTGGAGACGACGCCGGGGACGGCGCGTAGGCGTTGCAGGATCTCCAGGAGGTGGTCGTCGTTGCGGCAGACGACCTCGGTGAGCAGGTCGAACGAGCCGGCGGTGATCACGACGTAGTCGACCTCGTCCAGTTCGGCGAGGCGGTCCGCCACCTGTTCCAGGTCGCCGTCGGTCTTCAGGCCGATCATCGCCTGGCGGGGGAAGCCGAGCTGGAGCGGATCGGTCACCGCGACGATCTGCATCACCCCGGCGTCGAGCAGCCGCTGCACCCGCTGGCGTACGGCCGCCTCGGAGAGGCCGACCGCCCGACCGATGGTCGCGTACGCCCGGCGCCCGTCCTCCTGCAACTGTTCGATGATCTGTTTCGCGACATCGTCGAGCAGGGCGTGATTCGCGCCCTCGCGTACGGTGACTCGTCGTGCGCGGCGATCGTCGGTGGGCCCGTTGGCCATCTTTCCCCCAGTCGCTGACCAGGCATTGGATGCCTGTTGTGTTACCGCGGTGAGTCTGGCGCATTTCGTTGCGAACAGCTACTTCCGCGACGGAATCCCTTGTAACAAGCGGTGCTGCATGCCAGGATCGTCGTCACATTGAATCAGTCGCGATGACATCCGGCCGGCGGGCGCCACCCCCCATGTTCCGCACCGCTGGCTCGACCCCCGAGGAGCCGTCATATGCGTAACCGTTTCCGCCCCCCGCCGCCCGGTGCCTCCCGTCAGACCCCGCCGCCCGGTGCCTCCCGTCAGACCCCGCCGCCCGGTGCCTTCCGTTCGACCCTGCTGCCCGGTGTATCCCGCCGCACTCTGCTGCACGGCGCCGCCGGTTCGGCGGCACTGCTCGCCGCCGGCGGGGCGCTCAGCGCCTGCGGCACCAAGGGTGCGCAGCAGACCGAGGCCGGCTGTGTCAGCGAGGACCTCTCCGGCACCGAGAAGACGCTCGCCTTCTCCAACTGGCCGCAGTATCTCGACGTTGACGAGGCCGACGAGTCGAAGCGGCCCACCCTCGACGCCTTCCAGACAAAGTCCGGCATCCAGGTTACGTACACCGAGGACATCAACGACAACAACGAGTTCTTCGGCAAGGTGCAGAACCAGCTTGCCGCCTGTCAGTCGACCGGACGCGACATCATCGTGCTCACCGACTGGATGGCCGCCCGGGTGATCCGGCTCGGCTGGGTGCAGAAGCTCGACAAGGCGAAACTCCCCAACGTGGAGAAGAACCTGCTCGCCTCGCTGCGCGGTCGCTCCTTCGACCCGAACAACGAGTACGCCCTGCCGTGGCAGTCCGGCCTGTCCGGGCTCGCCTACAACGGCAGTGTCACCAAGGAGATCCGTACAGTCGACGAACTGCTGACCCGCCCCGACCTCAAGGGCAAGGTGACCGCGTTGAGCGAGATGCGCGACACCATGGGTCTGCTGTTGCAGTCCAACGGGCACGACCCGGCGAAGTTCACCGACGCCCAGTTCGACGACGCGCTGGCAAAGTTGCAGAAGGCCGTGGACAGCGGGCAGATCCGCCGGTTCACCGGCAACGACTACGCGCCCGACCTGGCCAAGGGCGACGTGGCGGCGTGTATCGGCTGGTCCGGCGACGTCATCCAACTTTCCGCCGAGAACGACAAGATCCAGTTCGTGGCGCCGGACTCCGGGGTGATGCTCTTCTCTGACAACATGGAGGTGCCGAACAAGGCGACCCACAAGGGCAACGCCGAGGCACTCATCGACTACTACTACGACCCGGCCGTGGCCGCCCAGGTCGCCGCGTACGTCAACTACATCTGCCCGGTCGAGGGCGCGCAGGCGGAGATGGAGAAGATCGACCCGGAGCTGGCCGCCAACCCGCTGATCTTCCCGGATGCCGCGCTGCTGGCCAAGGCGAAGGTCTTCATGGCCCTGACCGACGCCCAGGAACGCGCGTACGAGGGCAAGTTCCAGCAGGTCATCGGTGCGTAGCCGGCGATGACCAAAGAAACCAAAGAGCAGGTTGCGGGCGACCTGCGGCTGGCCAACGTGACCAAGCGGTACGGCATCTTCACCGCGGTCGACGACCTCAGCCTGACCGTCCCGCAGGGGTCGTTCTTCGCACTGCTCGGGGCCTCCGGGTGCGGCAAGACCACCACCCTGCGCATGGTCGCCGGGCTGACCGAGCCGACCAGCGGGCAGGTGCTCCTCGGTGAGCAGGACATCAGCCGGCTGCGGCCGTACAGGCGGCCGGTGAACACGGTTTTCCAGAGCTACGCCCTCTTCCCGCACCTGGACATCTTCGAAAACGTCGCGTTCGGGCTGCGCCGCCGTAAGGTCCGCGAGGTGACCGAACAGGTGCACCGGATGCTGGCGCTGGTGCAGCTCGACGGTTACGCCAAGCGGCACCCGGCGCAGCTTTCCGGCGGCCAGCAGCAGCGGGTCGCGCTGGCCCGGGCGTTGATCAACCGGCCGCAGGTGCTGCTACTCGACGAACCGCTCGGCGCCCTGGACCTCAAGCTGCGCCGGCAGATGCAACTCGAACTCAAACGGATCCAGACCGAGGTCGGCATCACCTTCGTACACGTCACCCACGACCAGGAGGAGGCCATGACGATGGCCGACACGGTCGCGGTGATGAACGCCGGGAAGATCGAACAACTGGGTACCCCGGCCGATCTCTACGAGTTCCCGGCCACCGCGTTCGTCGCCAACTTCCTCGGCCAGTCCAATCTGCTGGCCGGGGACGCCGCCGGGCGCGCCGGGGACGAGGTTCCGGTCGAGGCGTACGGCTCGCGTTTCTCGGTGCCCGCCGCCCGGTCCCGGGTCGACCGGGGACCGGTCTACCTCGGCGTACGCCCGGAGAAGCTGCACCTGGCCGGTGCGGAGGATCCGGTCCCCGCCGGACACCAGCAGATCACCGGCGTGGTCAGTGATGCCGCCTACCTCGGGGTGAGCACCCAGTATCAGGTCCGGACCGGGTGGGGGACCGAACTGTCGGTCTTCGTGGCGAACAGCGGCGCCACCAGCGTGCTGCCGGTCGGCTCGGACGTGGTGGCGCACTGGCGCGGTGAACACGCCTTTTTGCTGCCCCGGGAGCCGGGCGCGGCCGACCAGACCGCACCGATCCTCGACACCCCCGCCGAGCTTCCGTCATGAGGAAGAAGGCGCTGCCGTACCTGCTGTTGTTGCCGGGCGGACTGTGGCTGCTGCTCTTCTTTGTCGTACCCGTGGTGCAACTCGCCGCCGCGAGCCTCTACGACCCGGGCGGCTCGCTCGCCACCGGGTACGCGATGACCTGGGCGTTCGGCAACTACGGTGACGTCCTGGCCGCATACTGGCCGCAGTTCGGCCGCTCCTTTCTGTACGCCGGCATCGCCACCGTGCTCGCCATTCTGCTCGGCTACCCCCTGGCGTACGCGATCGCGCAGCGCGCCGGGCGGTGGCGCAACCTGCTGCTGGTCTGCGTCATCGCCCCGATGTTCACCAGTTTCCTGGTCCGCACCCTGGCCTGGAAGACGATCCTGTCCGACAACGGTGTCCTGGTCGGGCTGCTGCGGGACCTGCACCTGCTCGGCGCCGACGGTCGGCTGCTGGCCACCCCGTTCGCGGTGGTGCTCGGGCTGACGTACAACTTCCTGCCGTTCCTGGTCCTCCCGCTCTACGCCAGCCTCGAACGGCTCGACGGTCGGCTCCTGGAAGCGGCGAAGGACCTTTACGCCGGTCCCGTACGCACCTTCCGTACGGTCGTCCTGCCGCTGTCCATGCCCGGACTGGTCGCCGGCACCCTGCTCTTTTTCATCCCGGCCAGCGGCGACTACATCAACGCCGAACTCCTCGGTACGCCGAACGAGTACATGATCGGCAACGTGATCGACTCCGCGTTCCTGGTCCGGCTCGACTACCCCCAGGGCGCGGCGCTCTCCTTCCTGCTGATGGCGGCGATCCTGGCCATCGTCTTCCTCTACCTGCGCCGCTCCGGCACCGAGGAGGTCATTTAGGTGAGCGCGAGGAGTGCAGCGAAGCGGAGCCCCGCAGTCGCGAACGAAAGGCGATCTGAGGTGAGCGCGAGGAGTGCAGCGAAGCGGAGCCCCGCAGTCGCGAACGAAAGGCGGTCGGTCATGGGTCATCGGATCGGGCGCTGGGTCGCGGACCACTGGGTGATGGTGGTGGCGCTGGTCGTCCTCGGTTACCTGTTCCTGCCGATCGCTGTCGTCGGGGCGCTGTCGTTCAACCGCCCGTCGAGCCGGGTGTCGTACGACTTCAACGAGTTCACCCTCGACAACTGGACCAACCCGTGCGGCCCGGCCGACCTCTGCTCGGCGGTCGCCCGGAGCGCCCAGATCGGGTTCCTCGCCACCGTCGTCGCCACCGTGCTCGGCACGCTGATGGCGTTCGCCCTGGTCCGGCACCGGTTCCGGGGCCGGGGCGTGGTGAACCTGCTGGTCTTCCTGCCGATGGCCAGCCCCGAACTGGTCATGGGGACCTCGCTCCTGGCCCTGTTCGTGGCCGGCGGGGTGCCGCTCGGCTTCTGGACCGTACTGATCGCACACGTCATGTTCTGCGTCTCGTTCGTGGTCGTCACGGTCAAGGCCCGGCTCGCCGGGATGGACAGCCGGCTGGAGGAGGCGGCGATGGACCTCTACGCCAACGAGTGGCAGACGTTCCGCCGGATCACCCTGCCACTGGTGTTGCCCGGCATCGTCGCCGCCGCCCTGCTGGCGTTCTCGCTCTCGTTCGACGACTTCATCATTACGAACTTCAACTCCGGCACCACCGTCACCTTCCCCATGTACGTCTGGGGAGCCGCCCAGCGTGGTATCCCGCCGCAGGTCAACGTGATCGGCACGGCCATGTTCGCGATCGCCGTACTGCTGGTGCTCGGTGGCTCGGTCGGGCGGCGACTACGGGTACGGCGCTGATATCCGTACCCGGAAGGGGTTTTCCATGCGTTTCCTCCTCCTCGGCGCCGGCGGGGTCGGCTCCGCCGCTGCCGCGATCGCCGACCGCCGCGACTTCTTCGACCTCTGCGTGGTCGCCGACTACGACCCGGCCAGGGCCGAGCGCGCGGTCGCCGGGCGGCCCCGGTTCGTCGCCGCGACCGTCGACGCCTCTTCGGCCGACGCGGTCGCCGCGCTCTGCCGCGAACACGGGATCACCCACGTCCTCAACGCGGTCGACCCGCGCTTCGTCATGCCGATCTTCGAAGGGGCGCTCGCGGCCGGTGCCGACTACCTCGACATGGCGATGTCGCTGTCCACCCCGCACCCCGACAGTCCCTACCAGCAGTGCGGGGTCAAACTCGGTGACGACCAGTTCGCGATGGCGGAGAAATGGTCGGAGGCGGGCCGGCTGGCCCTGCTCGGCATCGGCGTCGAACCGGGTCTGTCCGACATCTTCGCCCGCTACGCGGCCGACGAACTCTTCTCCGACATCGACGAGATCGGCGTACGCGACGGCGCGAACCTGACCGTCGACGGTTACGACTTCGCCCCGTCGTTCTCCATCTGGACCACCATCGAGGAGTGCCTCAACCCGCCGGTGATCTGGGAGGCCGACCGGGGCTGGTACACGACCGAACCGTTCGCCGAACCGGAGATGTTCGACTTCCCCGAGGGGATCGGCCTGGTCGAGTGTGTGCACGTGGAGCACGAGGAGGTGCTGCTCGTCCCGCGCTGGGTGCCGGCCCGCAAGGTCACCTTCAAGTACGGGCTCGGCGCCGAGTTCATCGACGTGCTGCGTACGCTGCACAAACTCGGGCTGGACTCGACCCGCCCGGTCCGGGTCGGTGGTGTGTCCGTCTCGCCTAGGGACGTGGTCGCCGCCTGCCTGCCAGACCCGGCGAGTCTCGGTGACCGGATGCGCGGCAAGACCTGCGCCGGCACCTGGGTCACCGGCACCGGTAAGGACGGCAAACCCCGCCGCACCTACCTCTACCACGTGGTCGACAACGAATGGTCGATGGCCGAGTACGGCCACCAGGCCGTCGTCTGGCAGACCGCGATCAACCCGGTGATCGCCCTCGAACTGCTCGCCACCGGAGTGTGGGGCGGAGTCGGCGTACTCGGCCCCGAGGCGTTACCACCCAAGCCGTTCCTGGATCTGCTCACCGCGTACGGGTCACCGTGGGGGATCGAGGACCGGTGAGCCACCGCGGGCCGGGTGGGGTTCGGGCCCGCCGTGCCAGCCTTCCTCGGCGATCTTGCAGTTGTGGTGGCTGACAAAGGCCCCGAATCCGGCATCCTGGGCGCCACAACTGCAAGATCGCCAGGCGAGAGGGAGGGAGGCGAGGGAGGGGCGGGGGGGTGTAGCGGGTGGGTGGTTGATCAGGGGGTTTTCCACAGGTGGGGTGGTTGTCCACAGGGGAGCGGGTGGGGGTGGTGGGGGCGGGGGTGGGTGGTCAGTGTTGGGTGGGTGGAGATCGAGGGGACGTTTCGCTATCCGGAGTTGCGTACGGCTGGCATGTCACGGGCGGCGGTCCGTCATCGGGTCGCGCGCGGTGATCTGCGACGGGTGACCCGGGGTATCTACGTCCCGAACCCGAGCCGGCTGGACCTGTTGCGGGCGACGTTCCGGCGGCTTCCGGCCGGGGCGGTGCTCGGCTACCAGTCGGCTGCCGCGTTACACGGATTCGGGACGTCGCCTCCGGAGATGATCCACGTGATAGTGCCGACGGGCGTCGCGGTGCCCAGGATTCGGGGCGTTGTCACGCACGAGGCGGTGCTGCCGGTGATCGGCCCGGTTGAACTTGCCGGTGTGCCCTGCGTACCGGCTGCCCGGTGCGCGATCGACCTGGCGCGGCAGTTGCGCCGGATGGATGCCCTGCCGCTGCTCGATGCCGTACTCCGGTCCGGTGCCTGCCGTACCGACGATTTGTGGGCGGAGGTCGGTCGGCATGCCGGACTGCGGGGAGTCTGTCAGGTGCGGAACCTGGTGCCGATCGCTGACCCTCGTGCCGAATGCAGGCAGGAAAGCCAACTCCGTCTGGTGCTGATCGACGCGGGCCTGCCGGTGCCGGAGCCGCAGATCTGGGCGTGCGACCGGTACGGCTCGCGGGTCTACCGGCTCGACCTGGGATACCGGGAGCGTCGGATTGGCTTGGAGTACGACGGTGCATCCCACCTCGACCCCGAGCGGCTCCGTTACGACCGCGCCCGGATGAACTGGCTCGCCACCAACGGTTGGAAAATGCGCTACTTCACCGCCCGCGACCTCTACAGCAGCCCCGCCCACATAGCTGCCACAGTCCGCGCCATCCTCCTCCCCTAAACCCGCCCGCCCGCCCCCGCCCGGCCCGCCCGGCCCGGCCCCGTCGATCTTGCAGTTGTGGCGCCTGATCCATTTCCTTTGCGGCTTATGTCTACGACCACAACTGCAAGATCGACGCGAGGAGCGAGGCGGGGAGGGAGCGGGGCGGGGAGGGAGCGGGGCGGGGAGGGAGCGGGGGGTGGGGTGGGGTTCAGGTGGTGGTGAAGGCGGTTTCTAGGAGGGTCAGGGCGTGGGTGAGGGTGGGGGTGTCGATGACGAGCGGGGGGAGGAAGCGGAGGACGTTGCCGTAGGTGCCGCAGGTGAGGGTGAGTAGGCCCAGGCGGTGGCAGGCGGCGGAGATGGCGGCGGTGGTGGTGGGGTCGGGGGTGAGGGTGCCCGGCAGGACCAGCTCCACGGCGAGCATCGCGCCTCGGCCGCGTACCTCGGCGATCCTGGGGTCCTGGGCGGCCAGGGTCTGTAGGCGGGGGAGCATGGTCGCCTCGATGTGGCGGGCGGCGGCGGGGAGGTCCAGTTCGTGCATGGTCTCGATGGCGGCCAGTGCGGCGGCGCAGGCGATCGGGTTGCCGCCGTAGGTGCCGCCGAGTCCGCCGACGTGTACGGCGTCCATCAGCTCGGCCCGGCCGGTGACGGCGGCGAGCGGGAGTCCACCGGCGATCCCCTTCGCGAGGGTGATCAGGTCCGGCTCGACGCCCTCGTGGTCGAGGGCGAACCAGTCGCCGGTACGGCAGAAGCCGGTCTGGATCTCGTCGGCGACGAAGACGACCCCGGCCGCCGTCGCCCACTCCCGCAACGCGGGCAGGAAACCCGGAGCCGGTACGACAAAACCGCCCTCGCCCTGGATCGGTTCGATCAGCAGGGCGGCGACGTTCTCCGTCCCGACCTGCTTCTCGATCAGCTCGATCGCGTTGGCCGCCGCAACCGCACCGGTCAACCCGCCGTCGCGCAGCGGGTACGACATCGGCACCCGGTAGATCTCCCCGGCGAACGGCCCGAAGCGGTGCTTGTACGGCATGTTCTTCGCCGTCAACGCCATCGTCAGGTTGGTCCGCCCGTGGTACGCGTGGTCGAAGACCACCACCGCCGCTCGGCCGGTGACGTGGCGGGCGATCTTGACGGCGTTCTCCACCGCCTCGGCACCGGAGTTGAACAGCGCCGAACGCTTCTCGTACGTGCCGGGGGTGAGGGTGTTGAGCTGTTCGCAGACGGCCACGTACGACTCGTACGGCGCGACCATGAAGCAGGTGTGGGTGAACCGTTCGGCCTGCTCCCGGATGGCGGCGACGACCCGGGGGGCGGAGTTGCCGACGTTGGTGACCGCGATGCCGGCCGCGAAGTCGATCCACTCCCGGCCGTCGACGTCGACGATGGTGCCGCCGCTGGCGTGGTCCACGTAGGACGGGATGACACTGCCGACGCCACGGGCGACCGCACCGGTCCGCCGCTTGTGCAGGTCCTCGGAGCTGGCCGGCGACGCGGGCCGGGGGGCGCTGGTCATCGGCTCAGCTCTCGATGTTGTGCATGACGTGCTTGATCCGGGTGTAGTCCTCCAGGCCGTAGATGGAGAGGTCCTTGCCGTGGCCGGAGTGCTTGAACCCGCCGTGTGGCATCTCGGAGACGAACGGGATGTGGGTGTTCACCCAGACGCAGCCGAAGTCGAGCCGGCGGGTCATCCGCATCGCCCGGCCGTGGTCCTTCGTCCAGACCGAGGCGGAGAGGCCGTACTCGACGCCGTTGGCCCACCGGACCGCCTCGTCCTCGTCGGTGAACCGCTGCACGGTGATGACCGGTCCGAACACCTCGTCCTGGATGATCTCGTCGGACTGCCGGACGCCGGAGACGACGGTGGGGGCGTAGAAGTAGCCGCGTTCGCCGACCCGGTTGCCGCCGGACCGCAGCTCCGCGTGGTCGGGCAGCCGGTCCAGGAAGCCGCTGACCCTGGCGAGCTGGTTGGCGTTGTTGAGCGGGCCGTAGAGCACGTCGGGGTCGTCCGGTGCACCGGTCCTGGTGTTGCGCGCCTGTTCGGTCAGGGCGGCGACGAAGTCGTCGTACACGCCGGGACCGGCGAGTACGCGGGTCGCGGCGGTGCAGTCCTGGCCGGCGTTGAAGTACCCGCCGACCGCGATCGCCTCGGCCGCCGCACCGATGTCGGCGTCGTCGAAGACCACCACCGGCGCCTTGCCGCCCAACTCCAGGTGGGTCCGCTTCAGGTCGGACGCTGCGGAGGCCGCCACCTCGATGCCGGCACGGGTGGAGCCGGTGATCGACACCATTCTCGGGGTGGGGTGGGAGACCAGGCTGCGGCCGGTGTCCCGGTCACCGCAGACCACGTTGAAGACCCCCGGTGGGAAGAACTCGGCGGCGATCTCGGCGAGCAGCAGGGTGGAGACCGGGGTGGTGTCGGACGGTTTGAGCACCACCGTGTTACCGGCGGCGAGCGCGGGGGCGATCTTCCAGACCGCCATCATCAGCGGGTAGTTCCAGGGGGTGACCTGGGCGCAGACGCCGATCGGCTCGCGCCGTACGTAGGACGTGTGCCCGGCCATGTACTCCCCGGCGGAGCGTCCCTCCAGCATCCGCGCCGCCCCGGCGAAGAACCGGAACTCGTCCACCGACGGCGGCAGCTCCTCGTCGGCGGTGAGCTGGCGGGGCTTGCCGGTGTTGCGTACCTCGGCGTCGACCAGCTCGGCTGCCCGTGACTCCACCGCGTCGGCCAGCTTCAGCAGGGCCCGCTGCCGGTCGGCCGGGGTGACGTCCCGCCAGCTCTCGAAGGCGGTCGCGGCGGCGGTCATCGCCGCGTCGACGTCCGCCGCACCGGAGACCGGCGACTGGGCGAACACCTCACCCGTGCACGGGTCGATCAGGTCGACGCCGTGGCCGTCGATCGGATCGACGTACTCGCCGTTGACGAAGTTGCGCAGTACTTGCTTGTCGGTCATGTCGGGTCTCCCGGGGGTAGCCTGCGCGCTGTCGTGGAGGAGGCGGTGTCGCGGAGGTAATCGCAACCTGCCTGCCATCCTGGCTACTGAATTCGCGGCAGACAAGGGCTTGAGCGACTGTTTTAGTGCAAGCGTGTGGTCGTTTACGCTGCACTGCATGAAGGCAACCCCGTTCTACGTTGCCGGTACGCCGGCCAGTGGCGACGACGTCGTGGTCGTCTCGCACCCGTACGACGGGCGGGAGGTCGGGCGTACCAGTCATGCCACCGCGGACCAGGTCGAGCGGGCGGTGGCCGCCGCCCACGACGTCGCCGCGACGGCGGCGGCGCTGCCGGCGCACGTCCGGGCCGCCGCGCTGGACCACGTCTCGCGTCGCCTCGCCGAGCGGGCGGAGGAGTTCGCCCGGCTGATCACCGCCGAGAGTGGCAAGCCGGTGAAGTGGGCCAGGATCGAGGTGACCCGGGCCGTCTCCACCTTCCGGTGGGCCGCCGAGGAGGCCCGGCGGTTCTCCGGCGAACTGCAACGACTGGACACCGACCCGGCCGCCACCGGGCGGATCGCCCTGGTACGCCGGGTGCCGCGCGGCCCCGTCCTGGGCATCACGCCGTTCAACTTCCCGCTGAACCTGGTCGCGCACAAGGTCGCCCCGGCGCTCGCCGTCGGTGCACCGATCGTGGTGAAGCCGGCACCGGCGACCCCGTTGACCGCCCTGCTCCTGGGGGAACTGCTGGCCGAGGTGACCGAGCCGCACGGGGGGCTGCCGGCGGGGCTGTTCTCGGTGCTGCCGCTGCCCAACGACCGGGCCGCCGAGCTGACCGGCGACCCGCGCCTGCCGGTGGTGTCGTTCACCGGCTCCGGGCCGGTCGGCGCGGCGATCCGGCGGGCCGTACCGGACAAGCACGTCACCCTGGAGCTGGGCGGGAACGCCGCCGCGGTGATCTGCGGTGACTGGGCGAGCGACGCCGACCTCGACTGGGCGGCGCAGCGGATCGCCACCTTCGCCAACTACCAGGCCGGGCAGAGCTGCATCGCGGTGCAGCGGGTGTTCGTGCACGAGGGGCTCTACGACGGTTTCCTGTCCCGGCTGGTCGGCGCGGTGAAGGCGCTGCGGGTCGGTGACCCGGCCGACGATGCCACGGACGTGGGGCCGCTGATCAGCGAGACGGCCGCGGTCCGGGTCGAGGACTGGGTGAACGAGGCGGTGGCGGCCGGCGGGGCGTCCGCGCTCGGCGGCCCGCGTTCGGGCAGCTCGTACCCGCCCACGGTGCTGACCGGGGTGCCGGGTGCGGCCAAGGTGTGGACGGAGGAGGTGTTCGGGCCGGTCCTGGTGGTCGCCCCGGTCGCCGACGACCGGGCCGCGTTCGCCGAGGTCAACGATTCGGCGTACGGGCTTCAGGCGGGGGTCTTCACGCACAGTCTCCAGACCGCGTTCACCGCCCACCGCACCCTCCAGGTCGGCGGGGTGATCGTCGGCGACGTGCCGTCGTACCGGGCCGACCAGATGCCGTACGGCGGGGTGAAGGGCAGCGGTGTCGGGCGCGAGGGCGTACGCAGTGCGATGGACGACTACACCGAACCCCGGGTCATGGTCCTCACCGGCGTCGACCTGTAGCCGGGCAGGGCCGGGGCTACCAGGTGCCGTCGTCGTGGACCCGGGCGGGTGCGCGACCGAGGAGGAGGGTGGTCAGGGCGGTGTCGATGTCGGGGCCGAGGAACCACTCGCCGGCCTCGTCGAGTGCGAAGATCCGACCCAGCTCGTCGACGGCGAGGATGCTGTCGCCGCCCTCGGTGCCGATCGGGAAGAGCCGTACGCCGAGCACGGCGCCGAGTCCGGCCAGGCTGTCGGCGCTGTACGCGGCCCCGGCCGGGTTGATCTCGAAGCGCCGGATCCACACCTGTTCGCCCGGCCCGCGCCGCCCGCAGACCACGCCGGGAAACGCGGTCAGGGTCCGCTCGGCGGCCTCGAACCCCTGGTGCCGGTGGTGCACGCCCGGCACCCCGCACACCTTCGTGATCGCCTCGCCGGCCAGCAGGCTGTCCCCGAAACCCGGCCGCCAGCCCCCCTCGACCAGCGCGTACGCGACCTCGGCCGGAAACCGGTCCGGGTCGGGAACCGGCTGCGGTGCCGGTCGCCACTCCTCGGCGAAGGCGAGATGTGCCCACGGCAGCAGTCCGAAGTGGACCAGTGCGGGTACGCACGAGTCGCAGGGGCGCTCGGCGGGGCCGCCGAACGGGTCGCCCGGCTCCCGGACCCGGAACACCTCCAGGTGAGCGCTGGCGAACAGTTCCCGCGCCGACTCCTGGGTCAGTTCGGGCTGCCCGAGGGTGGCCAGCCTGCGGTCGTACTCGTGCAGCACGTCGGAGACGACCACGAGTTCGGCGTGCCGTTCGGCGCCGCGTACGAGATGTCCGGTCGGCAGGCGGTCGAGGTAGCCCCGGATCAGCCGGTGGTGCTGTAAACGGAGGTCGCCCTTTGCCGAGTGGCCGACGTGCAGGTCGTGCTGGACGGTCAGGTGGGCGGTCGCACCGGGGGTCGGCAGCCGCCGCGTGGACCGGCTCAACTCCACCGCTGGGTCCACCGTCCGGGTCAGCCGGCTGCGCCCCAACCGGTCGGTGCGGTACATGTCGCACACGACCTCCGGCGGCAGCCCCGGCCAGGTCGACACCTCACCGGTCTCCTTGTCGATGATGGTGGTCCCACCGGCTCCGGAAACGGCGGACGGATTGACCAGGATCACCCAGCCGACGTCGAACTCGTCCAGCGTCGGGGTGCAGGGATGGCCGAGCCGCAGTGCCTCCCGCTGCGCCCATCTGTCGGCGATTCCTTCGGCTTCCTGGCGGCTGATCATGTGCAAGTCCCCCGATCCTGCTCAGCCGGACATCGTCCGCGAAGTTACCGGACCACGCGGTTTCGCGTCAGCCCGTACGGGTTGCGATACCGACAGTAAATGTGCGCCGGTCCACAGTGGGGCAGTGCGGAGCGGGCGGCGGTCGAAGGTTGGACGGTGCGGACCGCAGGTCGGGAGACGGGACCGGGCCTTGCGGCCGGCTACAACAAGATGTACGGCCTATTCCGGCAGTCCGGGCACGAGATCGGATGAGCTTCGGCGACGGATGACCGAGGGCCCGTGTGTCTGAGTGGGCGGCATCATCATCCGTGACCACCGAGCCTTGACGATGGGGGAGCCATGGGTGAGGGAGACCAAGTAGTCAAGGCCCTGCTGACAGCGTTGGCGGCGTTGGAGGATTTTGTCGAAGGGCGACATGATTCGCATGGAGCGTTGAGTGCGATCGAGGGCGTTGCCTACGAGCTTGGCGAGATGACTCCCGTCGAGCACCAGGGTTTCCTTGATGCTCTGGCGCGGGTCGCGGCGGAAGAGGAACCCGCGCGAGCAGCCTGGATCCAGGGCATCCCGGGAGCGCTGGGCCTGGCAGCGCGGTCGTAGTCAGGCGAGCGTTTGGTTACAGCTCTAGAGAAGATAGATGCGTTCTACCGAGCCGTCGGGTTGCACAACCAGCAGCCCGCGCCCGTCGCTTCGATGGAGCAGCTCATCGAGGACAAGGAGCAAAGGCAGGGCGCGGTTGATCGCTTCGGTCTTGCTCTCACGCGCCCGGCCGCACACGCTTTCCATGGCGTCCACGGCGCGGGGCGTGAGGTTCACTGTCACCTTGGTCAGGCGGTGCCCGTCGTCTAGGTCTGACATTCCGCCTGCTCAGCGTACGGGTCGTAAGGCTCCACAAGCTCAGTCAACGTCAGTAGCGCTTCTACGGTCATATTTTTCTTCCAGGCGACCTCGGCCAGGCGATGCATCTCACCGTAGAACTCGGGTTCCTTGGTCAATTGGTGGGGCGCGCTCACGACCTCACCCTTCTGGGCGCTCGGCGAGGAATGGTGACCTGGGCGGGCTTCAAGCCGTCGCGCAGGGCGAGAACCGCCCGGCGTCTCCTCGCGAGTCCTTGCTGGTTGATCTCGTAGCCGTACAGCCAGATCCACCCGAGGCGGGCTTGTGTTGGCAGTACCTTGATGACGCGGAGCAGGATCTGCTTCTCGCCGGCATACCGCCAGTTGGCTTCCCCGCCAACCAAAAGGACGTCGCCGGGCTTCGGGTCAACGCCGGGCATTTGGCGCGTGGTGGTGACGGCCAACGATCGCGGTGGTCGTGGAACCGCACTGCGGGCACCACCGGCTCTTCACCTTGAAGGCGAACAGGCCGGCGAAGAAGCCGAGCAACGTGCAGCCAACGACTGCGAAGAACAGGTTCAGGAGCATGACGACCTCCTTCTGACGGGGAGGCCCGGCGCCCACTAGTTGCCGCTAGACGACGACCGGGCCTCCCACCTGGGGTGGCCGGCACCGCGTGTGCGAAGGGTTGAACACGCGGCGCCAGCCGATGCCACCGCGCAGTTGGTCGGTGACATGCTGTGCTCATCGTGCTACCGCCTATGGGATAATGCAAGGTATGCATAGTCCTAGTCGTCACTTGCTCGTCCTGCCTTGTGGCCGCATCTGCTGGGCAGGGAGACTCTGACCAGAACGGAGAGCGAAGGGATCATGGACTTGTCTGCTCGACGGCAGCCACCCACCGTGCGCCTACGCCGGCTCGCGAGTGAGCTGCGCGGACTGCGTACAAAGTCAGGCATGACCCGCGAGGAGGTCAGCGAGCAGACCGGGATCAACTCGGCAACGCTCTACCGGATCGAAACGGCCAGGGTGCGACCGCAACGCCGGACCCTGGTCGCGCTCCTCGATAAATACGGCGTAACGGACGAAGATCGCCGAGACGAGCTGATCGATCTGTCCAAGCAGGCCACACAGCTCGGCTGGCTGCAGGCTTACGAGTCAGAGCTGCCCGAGGAGTACACCGCCTACATCTCCTTCGAGAACGAAGCGCTCGGCGTTCGCAACTACGAAAGCCTGTTCGTGCCAGGGTTGCTCCAGGTGGAGAGCTACGCCCGTGCTGTCATCGCGGGCGCGGTGCCGATCGCTGACGAGGACTACGTCGAGCGCCGCGTAGAGGCACGCCTCAACCGGCAGGCGTCGCTGCGCAAGACGGACCCACTCAAGCTGTGGGCGATCGTTGACGAGGCAGTGCTGCACCGACTCGTCGGCGGCCCCAAGGTCATGGCCGAGCAGTTGGATGCACTCGCCACCGCAAAGCAGCCACATGTCGTTGTCCAGGTCGTGCCGTTCGGGGTAGGAGCACATCCCGGCATGCCGGGCTCCTTTGCGATCATGGATTTTCCGGACCCTGCCGACCCCGACCTGGTCTACATCGACAGCATGGCGGGCGACCTCTTCCTGGAGCGTGAGCCGGACATCAAGCGCTTCGCCGTCATCTTCGAACACCTGCGCGCCGCAGCCCTGAACCCCGTGGATTCCGCTCGACTGATCCGCGAGGTAGCCAGCAAGATGAAGTAGGCAGGGAGGAACCGATATGGCGAGCACGCAGACAGAAGCGGCTTGGAGGAAGTCGAGCCGGTCATCATCCAACGGCCAGTGCACCGAAGTACGCGACCGCGGCAAGGTCATCGACGTTCGTGACTCAAAGGACGTCGCAGGCCCCATGCTCACCTTCCAACCCGACGCCTGGAGCAGGTTCGTGGATGAGGTGAAGAGCGGAAGGGTCGCAGGTTAGGGCGCGACAGGTTCGTCAGCGACTCCCCATTGGATCGATGGGGAGTCGCATATTACTGCAAGCGGGACCGCAAAGTTCATCGCCCCGTACGGGTGGATGTTGGTGACGCAAGGCGGTGTCGATCGTTGTGGGAGTTATGCCGGGCCCGGAGCAGTCGTACGCCGAGCGCTGTCCCGATCGGCCCACCCACTCCCTGACGAGTCGCGCAGGGCAGGCTTCGTGAGTACGTCCTCCGCGCGGGGCCGGCTCGGGGACCACACGAGTACGCCCCGGGTCACCGTCCTGGAACTCCTCTTCGACGTGGTGTTCGTGTTCGCCCTGACCCGGGTCGCCCAACGGGTGACCGACGATCTCACCATCGCCCGTCGGATGCTGTTCTCCGAAGCCGGCCAGACCCTGTTGCTGCTGCTCGCACTCTGGATGGTCTGGTACCTCAACGCCTGGATGACCAGCAGGTTCGACCCGCAGCGGGCCGACATCCAACTCGTGGTCGTGGTGACGATGTTCGGCAGCCTGCTGATCGCGGTCTGTCTGCCCCAGGCGTTCGGCGACCGTGGCCTGATCTTTGCCTGCACCTACGTCACGATCCAGGTCGGTCGGCCGCTGTACCTGGTCTGGGCGCTGCGCGGGCATGACCGGCAGGGGACCTCGATCCGGGTGCTGGTCTGGGCGCTGGTCGCGGGCGTGCTCTGGCTGTCCGGCGGAATCAGCGGCGGGGAAGGGCGGGCGACCTTCTGGATCGTGGCGGTGCTGCTGGAACTGGTCGGTCCGGCGCTGCGGTGGCCGACGCCGCGACTCGGCCGACCCCGGGAGCCGGAGTGGACCCTGGCCGAGGACCACCTCGCCGAACGTTACGTACAGTTCCTGCTGATCGCGCTCGGAGAATCGGTCATCGCCACCGGAATCGAAATCAGCGTACGTCCATTCGAAACCGAGCGGATGATTGTCTTCGTCGCCTCTTTCCTGACCACGGTGCTGTTCTGGAGAATCTTCTTCTACCATGCCGGACTCGCCCTCGCGCAGGCCCTGCACCGGGCGCCCAGTGCGATCCAGCTCAGCCAGTCGGCGAGCTACACCCTGCTGGTGATGGTGGCCGGAATCCTCGTCGCCGGGGTCGGTTTCCGGCTGATCATCGACGACCCCGAACCGCCGGTCGATCCGGCATGGGTGGTCGCCATCATGGGTGGGCCGGCCCTTTTCCTGGCCGGTCGGGTCCGCTTCGAACACCAGTTGTTCGGTCGGGTACGTCCGTCGATGTGGGTCGGGCTGATCGTGATGGTCGCCGCCGCGCCGGGAATGGTCTTCCTGCCGCCACTGGTCGCCCCGCTCGGTGCCACCCTCGTGCTGGCCGGGCTGGTGGCGTACGAGACTCTCTCCGGGCGGCGTGAGCCCGCCTCGAACCCACCGCTGTGACTCGGGTGGTCGGGACAACCGGACGGGGGAGGGGTGCGGGCGGATGTCGGATGGGGACTGGCCGGAGACGGTTGCCGAGGCGGAGGCCGTACAGGATCGGTTGCGGCCGTTGGTCGACCTGGTCGGGCCGGGACCGGAGCAGCCGCGTACGGTCGCCGGCCTGGACGTCGCGTACGCCGAGGACGGTGACCGGCTCGCGGCGGCGGTGACGGTGTTGGACGCGCGGACGCTGGCCGTCGTGGAGACGGCGGTGACCGTCGGTCGGGCGGCCTTTCCGTATGTTCCCGGCCTGTTCGCGTTCCGCGAGCTGCCGGCGTTGCTGGACGCGCTCGCGAGCCTTACCGCCACGCCTGACCTGCTGGTCTGCGACGGGCACGGGCTGGCCCATCCACGGCGGTTCGGGCTGGCCTGCCACCTGGGCGTGCTCACCGGGCTCCCGGCGATCGGGGTGGGCAAGACCCCGCTGGTCGGGTCCTGGGATCCGCCCGGCGACGAGCGGGGTGCCTGGTCGGAGCTGCGCGACGGCGGGGAGGTGGTCGGCCGGGTGCTGCGTACCCGGGACGGGGTCAAGCCGGTGTTCGTGTCGGTCGGACACCGGATGGATCTGGCGAACGCGTGTGCCCGTGTGTTGGCGCTGACTCCGCGTTACCGGCTGCCGGAGACCACCCGCCAGGCGGATCGGTTGTGTCGGGTGGCGTTGGGTCGGTCGCGGGGGACGGACCTGGACTGATGGTGGCCGGGGAGCGGAATCCGGTGCCACCGGGGCTCTCGCGACGCACGGTGATGTCGATCGAGGGGGCCAGGAAAGACAACGATCTGTTGCTGACAAAGCACGTGCTGTGCGGGAGACTGCCTCGGGGAATCGGACAGGGAGGCACCGAATGGTCGTCGGATCACCACCCACCGTGCGACGCCGGCAACTCGGCCGCGAGCTGCGCAAACTGCGCGAGGCCGCGGGCTTCAAGGCGGAGCAGGTCGCCCTGGAGGTGCGTTGCTCACCCTCGCGGGTGAGCCGGATCGAGACGGCCCGGGTACGGATCACACCCGGCACGGTGCACGAGCTGCTCGACGTCTACCGGGTCGAGGGAGCCGAGCGGCAGCGTCTGGTCGCGCTCGCCCGCCAGGCCCAGGAGGCGGGCTGGTGGCAGGCCCACAGCGACGCCCTGACCTGGGAGTACTCGACCCTCATCGCGTTGGAGCACGACGCCACCGAGCTGCGTACGTTCGAGTCGTCGGTGCTGCCGGGGCTGCTTCAGACCGAGGAGTACGCCCGTACCGTGCTGCGCAAGACGTTGCTGGAACAGGCCGACGCCGCGACCGAGGAGAAACTCGTGGTCCGGTTGGCCCGGCAGCGGATCCTCACCCGAGCCCAGGATCCGGTCCGGCTCCGGGCGATCCTGGACGAGGCGGTGCTGCGCCGGCAGGTGGGTGGACCGGACGTGATGGGCCCGCAGTTGCGGCACCTGGTGGAGATGGCCGGGCGGCCCAACGTGCAGCTCCAGGTGCTCCCGTTCGACCGGGGCGCGTACGCCTGCAACACCGGCCCTTTCCTCCTGCTCGGCTTCTCCCCGGCCGACGGGGAGGAGGTCGTCGGGGAACCGGCCGACGGTGACGTGGTCTATGTGGAGAACGAGGCGGGTGACATCTACGTGGAGAAGGAGCCCGGGGTGGCCCGTTACCGGATGGTCTTCGACAATCTCCAGGCCGACGCCCTGACCTGCGAAGAGTCGCTGGCATGGCTGGCTCGGCTGGCCGCCGAACTCCCGTGACCCACACGTGCGGTGACGGCACGGTGGCGTGCGCCCCGGGAGTGCGGGTGGCGGCACGCGGTAGCCTGTCGGCCGTACCCCAACCGGAACCGGCGAGGTGATCATGTTGGTACGGCGCGGAGCGGCTCGGTTCGCGACGGTCGGCACGCTGCTGGCCGGCCTGGTGATGGTCGGCGCGGCACCGGCGTTCGCCGACGACGAGGACTCGGTCCGGCTCGGCTCGTCCAGCAGTTTCACCGCCGGTGGTTCGGCGGGCTCGATCACGGTCGCCGTCACCAAGCGGTCCAAGGGCTGTGTCTCGGCCCGGACCGCGTTGATGTTCCAGTTGCCGGGGCTGTCCGCGGGTGACGTGACCCTGCTGGTCGCCCAGAACGGCCGCTGGCAGGAGGTGCCGGTGTCCGGCAACGACCTGGTCCGCAGTGGCCGGGTGGCGCCGGAGAAGCCCGAGCTGTGTGAGCGCAAGAGTGTCTCGGTCCGTTACCGGCTGGCCTTCGCAGCCGGTGTGCCGGCCGGTCGGCTGAACATCGTCGCCGAGGCGTACGCGGGCGGGGGTCCGCTGATCGCGCGGGCGACCGAGGCCCGGAAGGTGAACGGGGCCAAGGGCACTCCCACCCCGACCAAGCGGAGCTCGAAGTCGCCCAGCCCGAGCCCGACGCCGGAGGAGACGACCTTCGGGTCGGACCCGGAGGAGACCGAGGTGGCTGCGATCGTACCGACCGGTCAGCCGGGTCTGGGTGCCGGTGCCGGCGACAGCGGTGGTGGCGGGGTCGGCTCGATGGTGATGGTGGTCGGGGTCGGGATGGTGGGGATCGGTATCGCCCTGCTGGTGCTCCTGCTCCGCCGGGCCAGGGGTGGCCGGGACGAGCCGGGTGCCGGTGGCGTACCGGGTGCCGGGCCGCGTCCGCCGTTTCCGCCGCCGGCCGGCGCGGGTGGCGACGCGACCGTGGTCATGCCCCGGATCCGCCCCTGAGCCCGATTTCCGGCGACCGCGCCCGAGTTCCCGACGCCAGATCCTGAGCTTCACCCCCGCGCCCGACCACGCTGAGCCTTGCCCGCAACCGGCCTTGCACCCGGCTCGGGGCGTTGGCTCCGATACGCTCAGGCCGTTGGCGGCGCATGACTGAGGAGCGAGACCGTTGTCTGATTTGTCCCAAATCGTCAAGGCGTACGACGTCCGCGGTACCGTCCCCGAACAGTGGGACGAGCGGGTCGCCGAGGCATTGGGCGCGGCCTTCGCACAGGTGGTGCGCGCGGACCCGGACGACGAACCGGCCGGCGACCGCAACGCCGTCGTGATCGCCCACGACATGCGGGAGACCGGACCCGGTCTCGCCGCCGCATTCGCCGCCGGAGTCCGATCCGAGGGGATGTCGGTCATCGACACCGGCCTCGGCTCCACCGACCTGCTCTACTACGCCTCCGGCAGCCTCGACCTGCCCGGTGCCATGTTCACCGCCAGCCACAACCCGGCCCAGTACAACGGGATCAAGATGTGCCGGGCCGGTGCCCGGCCGATCGGTCAGGACAGCGGCCTGGCCGAGATCCGCGAGCGGGCCCAGGCGATGCTGGACAAGGCCGACGCGCACCCGGCCGGCGAGCCCCGGGAACCGGTGCAACCGCGCGACCTGCTCCCCGAGTACGCCGCCCACCTGCGCAAACTGGTCGACCTGAGCGGCATCCGCCCGCTCAAGGTGGTGGTCGACGCCGGCAACGGCATGGGCGGCTACACCGTCCCGGTGGTGCTCGGCGACGCCGTCCTGCCGGCCCTGCCGCTGATCATCGTGCCGCTCTACTTCGAGCTGGACGGCTCCTTCCCCAACCACGATGCCAATCCGCTCGACCCGGCGAACCTGGTCGACCTCCAGGCGGCGGTCCTGGAACACGGCGCAGACCTGGGCCTGGCCTTCGACGGCGACGCGGACCGGTGCTTCGTGATCGACGAGCGCGGCCAGCCGGTCTCGCCGTCCGCGATCACCGCCCTGGTGGCCGTACGCGAGTTGGCCAAGCACCCCGGCTCCACGGTCATCCACAACCTGATCACCTCCAGTGCGGTCCCGGAGATCATCCAGGAGCACGGCGGGAAGCCGCTGTGCAGCCGGGTGGGGCACTCGTTCATCAAGGCCGACATGGCCCGTACGAATGCGGTTTTCGGCGGTGAACACTCGGCGCACTACTACTTCCGTGACTTCTGGTTCGCCGACACCGGCATGCTCGCCGCGATGCACCTGCTCGCCGCGCTCGGTGAGCAGGACCGCCCGCTGTCGGAGTTCGCCGCCGAGTACGAGCGGTACGTCTGCTCCGGCGAGATCAACTCCACGGTCGCCGACCAGGCGGCGAAGCTGGCCGAGGTCAAGCAGGTCTACCAGGGTGCCGAGACCGAGGAGCTGGACGGGTTGACCGTCCGCTTCCCGGACGGGGCCTGGATCAACCTGCGCCCCTCCAACACCGAACCGTTGCTGCGGCTGAACGTGGAGGGGCCGACCAAGGACCGGATGACCTCGCTCCGCGACGAGGTGCTCGACCTGGTACGCCGATAAGATCCCGTGCGCCGGCCGGAACGCCGATCCGGCCGCCCGGATGACGTGGAAGGAGCCGCATCGTGGCCCTTGACCCGCAGTTACTCGAGATTCTCGCCTGCCCGGACACGCACCACGCCCCGCTCGATTACGACGCGGAGGCGCAGACCCTGACCTGCACCGAATGCCAGCGGATCTTCGAGGTTCGCGACGACGTACCGGTGCTCCTGCTCGACGAGGCCCGCGGCGGTACCGCTCAGGAGGAGAAGTGATGGACGCCCACGCCGGCGTGAGCGGGCGACGGGTCCCCGACGAGGGGCTGCTCGACGACGTGGCGGCGCTGGCCGAGGCCGATCCGGGCGGCATGCTGCGGTTCACCGCCTCGGCCGGTGCCCAGGTACGCGAGTCGGCGGCGCTGGCCGCGGAGGCGAACCTGGGGGTGCTGGCCGAGGAGGGCCGCCCGCGTGCGGTGGTGATCGCGGGCATCGGTACCGCCGGGCGTACCGGCGACATCCTCGCCACCGTCGCCGGGCCGCGTTGCCCGGTGCCGGTCATCGCGCACCGCAGTGCCGGGGTGCCGGGCTGGGTGGGCGCCGCCGACGTGGTGATCGCGGTCAGCGCCTCGGGACGCAGCCCGGAGGCGCTCGGCGCCGCCGAGGCGGCTGCCCGGCGCGGGGCCAGGCTGGTCGCCGTCGGTGCCCCGGACTCGCAGCTCCAGTCGGTGGCCGAGGGGGTCCGGGCGCCGTTCATCCCGGTGCCCCGGCGGGCGCCCGCGCGGGCCAGCCTCTGGGGCCTGACCGTGCCGGTGCTGCTCGCCGCCCGCGCGCTCGGGTTGGTGAAGGTCAACGAGGCGGACCTGGCCGAGACGGCCGCCCGGCTGGACGCCGACGCGGACCGGAGCCGGCCCGACGCCGAGTCGTTCGTCAACCCGGCCAAGTCGCTGGCTCTGGCTCTGGCCGGGTCGGTGCCGGTGGTCTGGGGCTCGTCCCCGCTGGCCACGGTGGCCGCCCGGCGGTTCGGCGACACGCTGTCGGCGAATGCGCGTTACCCCGTGGTCGCCGGTGCGCTCGGCGAGGCGGGCCGGGGCCGGGTGGGGCTGCTCGACGGGGTGTTCGGCGGGCTCGCCGAGTCGACCCGGGACATCTTCGCCGACCCGGAGGACGAGTCCGACTGGACCCGGCTGCGGGTGGTGCTGCTGCGCGACGGCGGGTTGAACGCCGACGACGACAGCGACGAGCCGCTGGCCGTCGAGGAACGGCGGGCGGACGCGTTGCAGACCCTGGCCGAGCGGCGCGGGGTGCGCTGCGACGTGGTCACCGCCGAGGGCGGCTCGGCCCTGGAGCGGCTCGCGTCGCTGATCGCCGTACCGGACTTCGCGTCCGTGTACCTGGCTCTGGCACACGGGCTCGATCCGATGGCGGTGCCTGCGGTCACCGAGATGAAGGAGCTTTCGAACCCGTGAACGTACAGAGCGACCGGCGGGGGACGCCGGCATGAGCGCCGGTGGGGGGACGCGGGCGATCATCGCCGCGTTGCTGGCCAACCTGGGTATCGCGATCACGAAGTTCGTGGCGTACCTGCTGACCAGTTCGTCGTCGATGCTGGCCGAGTCGATCCACTCCGTGGCCGACTCGGGAAACCAGGCGTTGCTGCTGCTCGGCGGCCGTCGGGCCCAGCGCGGCGCGACCCCACAACACCCCTTCGGGTACGGGCGTGAGCGCTACATCTACGCGTTCATCGTGTCGATCGTCCTGTTCAGCGTCGGTGGCCTCTTCGCTCTGTACGAGGGTTACCACAAGTGGCGAGACCCGCACGGGTTCGACAGCTGGCAGTGGCTGCCGATCACGGTGCTGATCGTCGCGATCGGCCTGGAGGGCTTCTCCTTCCGTACCGCGATCAAGGAGTCGAACCACATCCGGGGCAGGGCGACCTGGGTGCAGTTCGTCCGGCGGGCGAAGGCGCCCGAGTTGCCGGTGGTGCTCCTGGAGGACCTGGGTGCCCTGATCGGCCTGATCTTCGCCCTGGTCGGCGTCTCGATGACGCTGGTCACCGGGAACGGCCGCTGGGACGCGGCCGGCACCCTGGCGATCGGCATCCTGCTGGTCTGCATCGCGATCATCCTGGCGGTGGAGACGAAGAGCCTGCTGCTCGGCGAGGGGGCCTCCCCGGAGGACGTCAGCGCGATCGAGCGGGCGGTCAACGAGGGCTCCGAGGTCGAGCGAATCATCCACATGCGCACCCTGCACCTGGGGCCGGAGGAGTTGCTGGTCGCCGCGAAGATCGCGGTCACGCCGTCGGCGTCGGCCGAGGCACTGGCCCGTGACATCGACACGGTCGAGGCGCGGATCCGTACGGCGGTGCCGATCGCCCGGGTGATCTACCTGGAGCCGGACATCTACAGCGCACAGGCCGCGAACCTGCGGAGCGCGTCGGAGAACGTGGAGCCGCCGGTTGGCGGCGAAACGGGCGGGAAAGGCTGAGCGTGGAACCGTTGTACGGCCCGATCCGCGACTACGCCTGGGGATCCCGCACGGTGATCGCCGGGTTGCAGGGTAGATCCGTGCCGAGTGCCGGGCCGGAGGCGGAACTCTGGCTCGGCGCACACCCCGGATCCCCGGCGATGGTGTGCCAGCAGGACGCCCGGATCAGCCTGGTGGAACTGCTCGCCGCCGAGCCGGGGCGCTGGCTGGGGGACGAGGTGGTGGCCCGGTTCGACGGGCGGCTGCCGTTCCTGATGAAGCTGCTGGCGCCGGAGGCACCGCTGTCGTTGCAGGCCCATCCGGATTCCGACCAGGCCCGCACCGGGTACGCGGCCGACCAGGACCTGCCCCCGACCGCGCACCGCAACTACGTCGACCCGTACCACAAGCCGGAAGTGCTGGTGGCGATCGCGCCGTTCGAGGCGCTCTGCGGTTTCCGGGATCCCCGGGAGTCTGCTGCGGTGCTGGAGGCGTTCGACATCCCGGCGTTGAAGCCGGTGGTGGCGTGCCTGCGTACGGGGGTGGCGGGGCTGCGGGACGCCGTACAGCGGTTGTTGACGTGGCCGGCGGTGGACCGGGCCGCGCTGGTGGAGACGGTCCGGAGCACCGATCTCGGCCCGGAGTTCACCGAGGAGCAGGAACTCGTCCGCCGGCTGGCCGGCTGGTATCCGGCCGATCCGGGGGTGTTGGTTGCGCTGATGCTCAACCACGTACGGCTGGAACCGGGGACCGCGATCTGGATGCCGGCCGGCAACCTGCACGCGTACCTGCGGGGTGCCGGTGTGGAGATCATGGCGGCCAGTGACAACGTCCTGCGGGGCGGGCTGACGCCGAAGCACGTGGACATCGCCGAACTGCTCCGGGTGCTGCGGTTCGAGGTGCTGGAGGATCCGCTGCTCGCCCCGGCGCCGGTGGCACCGGGTGTGGTCACCTGGCCGGTGCCGGTGGACGACTTCGCCCTGTACCGGGTGCGCCTGGACGACGCGCTGCCGGAGGCCCGGCTCACGGTGACCGGGCCGCGGGTGCTGGTCGGCACCTCCGGCGCAGTGACCGTACGGGACGCGGCCGGTGCGGTGACGGTCGAGCCCGGTCGGGCGGCGATCGGGGCGGCCGACGGGGGTGACCTGGTCTTCTCCGGTCGGGGAGAGGTTTTTGTCGGCGCCGCCGGCATTTCGGATATTCCCGGATCGGCTTGACAGGTCATATGCGGAGTGTGACTCTATAACCACGCAGCGTCATTGCGATGGGGGTCGTAAGACGCGCGCGGGGGTACCAAACCGGGGGGATGCGCGGGGCGGAGGGATGCTGGGCGGGAAACCGTCCATGCCCCACCGCCCCGCGCGCTGTGCGACCATCGCTGGCGTAGACGCCGGCCAACCATGGCCATCCCCGTACCCGTTGTCGTTGCCAAATGTCGTGCTTGTCCGCCAGCGGACGGCACCGCCTGTGCCGGCACGGGTGCGGTCGGGCGTAATGTGGAGGGTCGCGCAGCAGACCCGTACGACAGGAGCTTTCATGACCAGCACTCTCCCGGCGCCCTCCGGTGGCGCGTCGACCGAGGCCCGACCCACGACCCTCGCCGGTGGCGACTTCAAGGTGGCGGATCTGTCGCTCGCCGAGTTCGGACGCAAGGAGATCCAGCTGGCTGAGCACGAGATGCCCGGCCTGATGTCGCTCCGCCGGGAGTTCGCCGCCGCGCAGCCGCTGCGGGGCGCCCGGATCACCGGCTCGCTGCACATGACCATCCAGACCGCGGTCCTGATCGAGACCCTGACCGCCCTCGGGGCGGAGGTCCGGTGGGCGTCGTGCAACATCTTCTCCACCCAGGACCACGCCGCCGCCGCGATCGTGGTCGGCCCGGAGGGCACCGTCGACGCCCCCGCCGGTGTCCCCGTGTACGCCTGGAAGGGCGAGTCGCTCGAGGAGTACTGGTGGTGCACCGAGCAGGTGCTGCTCTGGCCGGACGGGCAGGGCCCCAACATGATCCTCGACGACGGTGGTGACGCCACCCTGCTCGTGCACCGGGGCGCCCAGTTCGAGGGCGAGGGTGCGGTGCCGCCGATCGAGTCCGCCGACTCCGAGGAGTACGCGGTCATCCTCGGCGTACTGCACCGCTCGCTGGCCGAGGACAACACCCGGTGGACCCGGGTCTCGGCCGGCATCAAGGGTGTCACCGAGGAGACCACCACCGGTGTACACCGGCTGTACGAGATGCAGCAGGCCGGATCGCTGCTGTTCCCGGCGATCAACGTCAACGACTCGGTGACGAAGAGCAAGTTCGACAACAAGTACGGGTGCCGTCACTCGCTGATCGACGGCATCAACCGCGCCACCGACGTGCTGATCGGCGGCAAGGTCGCCGTCGTGCTCGGCTACGGCGACGTCGGCAAGGGCTGCGCGGAGTCGCTGCGCGGCCAGGGCGCCCGGGTCATCGTCACCGAGATCGACCCGATCTGCGCGTTGCAGGCGGCGATGGACGGTTACCAGGTCGCGACGCTGGACGACGTGGTCGAGACCGCCGACATCTTCGTCACCGCGACCGGTTGCTTCGACGTCATCACCAACGAGCACATGGCCCGGATGAAGCACCAGGCGATCGTCGGCAACATCGGCCACTTCGACAACGAGATCGACATGGCCGGTCTGCAGAAGCGGTCGGACGTGCAGCGTACGAACATCAAGCCTCAGGTCGACGTCTGGAAGTTCGCCGACGGGCACTCGATCATCGTGCTCTCCGAGGGTCGGCTGCTGAACCTCGGCAACGCCACCGGGCACCCGAGCTTCGTCATGTCGAACTCGTTCGCCAACCAGACGATCGCCCAGATCGAGCTGTTCACCAAGACCGACGAGTACCCGGTCGGCGTCTACGTGCTGCCGAAGCACCTGGACGAGAAGGTGGCTCGGCTGCACCTGGACGCCCTGGGTGTCCGGCTCACCGAGCTGACCAAGGAGCAGGCCGCGTACCTGGGTATCCCGGTCGAGGGTCCGTACAAGTCGGACCACTACCGGTACTGAGTCTCCGCCGTACCACCGGTCGGGTCGGCTGGCGCTCGCGTCAGCCGGCCCGACCGCTGTTGTTTCCGGCGCGGGCGGCGCGGATCCAGGTCCAGACGCAGTAGCCGAGCCAGCCGAGCGCGACCGCGGTGGCGAGCGGGCGCAGTCGCAACGCACTGAGCGCGAAGATGACCGCGAGTACGACCAGCCACGGTACGAAGGCCTTCATGCGGTCATTGGATCAGAGAGCCGGTGTGCGGCGCCACATTGACAAGATGTAGAAGGAGGGAGCAAGGTAGGCTGTCCTAACTTAGGGACGCCTAACCGAGTGACCCGGAGTCCTGATGTTCGCCACCTACCTGATCGGTCTGCGTGAGGGACTGGAAGCCACCCTGGTGGTCAGTATCCTGGTCGCGTTCCTGGTCAAGTCCGAGCGCCGGGACCGGTTGCCCCAGGTGTGGGGCGGCGTCGCACTCGCGGTCGTCCTCTCCGTCTTCTTCGGCTGGCTCCTCGAATACACCAGCACCACCCTGCTGGCCCGGTCCTCCGACCGGGAACTGTTCGAGGCGGTGACCTCGGTGGCCGCAGTCGCCTTCGTCACTGCGATGATCTTCTGGATGCGTCGGGCGGCCCGCTCGCTCAGCGGCGAACTGCGGGGCAAGCTCACCGACGCGCTCGCCGTCGGCTCCCTGGCGGTCGCCCTGATGGCCTTCCTGGCCGTCGTCCGGGAAGGACTGGAGACCGCCCTCATCTTCTACTCCGCCGTTCAGGGCGCGAACGTCAACGGCGGCCCCCTCTACGCGCTGATCGGCGGCATCGCCACCGCGATCGCGATCGGCTACCTGCTCTACGCCAGCGCGGTCCGGATCAACCTGACCCGCTTCTTCACCTGGACCGGCGCGCTGCTCATCCTGGTCGCCGCCGGGATCTTCAAGTACGGCACCCACGACTTCCAGGAGGCCGGCGTCCTGCCCGGCATCAGGAACCTGGCGTACTCCGGCCTGTTCGACCCGTCGACCTGGTACGGCACCCTGCTCAGCGGGATGTTCAACGTCACCGCCGAGTCGACCGTGCTGGAGATCGTCGCCTGGGCGGCGTACGCGATCCCGGTTCTGCTCCTCTTCCTGCTTCCCGGACGCCGCGCGTCCGGGACCGCCGCGCCCGCCGCACCGGCGCCCGCGGCCCAATCGGCCTGACCCGTTCGACCACCCCGACTGCTCGAAGCCTGCCCGTGTCCGCTCCCGCCCATCCCGGCGGCAGCCGACCGGGCCGGATCACCCGAACCGCAAGGAGAACCCGCATGCGTACCACCCGCTTTCTGGCGCTGGCCGCCGCCGGCGTGCTCGCCGGTGCCGGCCTGGCCGGCTGTGGCGCCGAGGACGACAGCGCCGGGGACGCCGCCGGTGGCGGGCCGATCACCGTCAAGGCCAGCGACACCGCGTGCGAGGTCGGCTCGACCGAGGTCGGCGCCGGCACGGTCGTGTTCAACGTGACCAACTCCGGTGCCAAGGTCACCGAGTTCTACGTCTACGCCGCCGGTGACCGGGTGATGGGCGAGGTCGAGAACGTGGTTCCCGGCCTCAGCCGCGAGCTGCACGTCGAACTGCCCGCCGGCACGTACGAGACCGCCTGCAAGCCGGGCATGATCGGCAAGGGCATCCGGGGCGCGCTGACCGTCAGCGGCTCCGCCGCCCCGCTCACCGACGACGCGGCCCTGGCCGGCGCGACCGACAGCTACCAGCGGTACGTGCAGAGCCAGACCGGTGCGCTGCTGGACAAGACCACCGAGTTCGTCGCCGCGGTCAAGGCCGGCGACGTGGCGCAGGCCAAGGCGCTCTTCCCGGTGGCCCGGACCTACTGGGAGCGGATCGAGCCGGTCGCGGAGATCTTCGGTGACCTCGACCCGAAGATCGACGGCCGGGAGGAGGTGCTCGAGGAGGGCATGGAGTTCACCGGCTTCCACCGCCTGGAGAAGGACCTCTGGACCACCGGCGACGTCAGCAAGGACGGCCCGATCGCGGACCGGCTGCTGACCGACGTCAAGGAGATCGTGGCCAAGGCGAACGCGGAGAAGCTCTCCCCGCTGAATCTGGCCAACGGCGCCAAGGAACTGCTCGACGAGGTCGCCACCGGCAAGATCACCGGTGAGGAGGACCGCTACTCGCACACCGACCTGTGGGACTTCAACGCCAACGTCGAAGGCTCCAAGGCGGCCATCGCCGCGCTCCGCCCGGTGCTCACCGAGCGCGCGCCCGACCTGGTCACCTCGCTCGACGCCGGGTTCGCCACGGTCGACACGACGCTGGGCAAGCACCGCGCCGGTGACGGGTGGAAGCTGCACAACGAGCTGAGCAAGGCCGACCTGAAGGATCTCTCGGACGCGATCAACGCGCTCGCCGAGCCGATCAGCAAGGTCGCCGCGGTGGTCGCCAAGTAGGGCGGTGGTCGCCGGGTAGGGCGGTCGAGCCGGGTGGGTCGACCGGTGCCCGGCGCCGCCTCGGGCGGCGCCGGGCGGCGTGGGACGGGCGAGCGATTGGGGGGTTGGACGTGACGGAGAACCGGGTGTCGCGTCGGCGGGCGATCGGGCTCGCCGGGGCGGCCGGCGTCGCCGGGGTCGGGGTCGCCGCCGGTACGGGTGCGCTGCTGCGCGGTACGTTCGACCCGAAACCGACCTCGGCCAGTTCCGCCTCCGGCGCGGTCCCGTTCCGGGGCGAGCACCAGGCGGGCATTACCACCGAGGTGCCGGACCGGCTGCACTTCGTCGCCTTCGACGTGATCACCAAGGACCGGGCCCGCCTGGTCGAGCTGCTCCGGGACTGGACCGTGGCCGCCGCGCGGATGACCGCAGGCCAGGACGCGGGGGTCGTCGGCGCGGTGAACGGGGCGCCGGAGGCCCCGCCGGACGACACCGGGGAGGCGCTCGGCCTGCCACCGTCCGGGCTCACCCTGACCGTCGGGTTCGGCCCCACCCTGTTCCGGGACGCCGACGGCCGGGACCGGTTCGGCCTCGCTGACCGGCGCCCCGCCGCCCTGGCCGAGCTGCCCCGCTTCCCGGGCGACGCCCTGCAACCGGAGATCTCGGGTGGCGACCTCTGCGTACAGGCCTGCGCCAACGACCCGCAGGTGGCGGTGCACGCGATCCGCAACCTCGCCCGGCTCGGGATGGGCGTGGTGAGCGTCCGCTGGTCGCAGCTCGGCTTCGGCCGTACCTCGTCGACCTCTCGGGAGCAGGCCACCCCGCGAAACCTGTTCGGGTTCAAGGACGGTACGGCCAACCTGAAGGCCGAGGACACCGACCTGCTCCGGGACCACCTCTGGGTCCAGCCGGGGGACGGCCAGGAGTGGATGGCCGGCGGCTCCTACCTGGTGACCCGGAAGATCCGGATGATCATCGAAACCTGGGACCGGACCTCCCTGGGCGAGCAGGAGGAACTGGTCGGCCGGACCAAGGGCAGCGGGGCACCGCTCGGGCAGCACGACGAGTTCGACGAGATCGACTTTCACGCGACCGGCCCGGACGGCAAGCCGGCTATCGCCGAGACGGCGCACGTCCGGCTGGCCCACCCCGACCTGAACAACGGGGCCCGGCTGCTCCGCCGGGGCTACAACTACGTCGACGGCTCCGACGGGCTCGGTCGGCTCGACGCCGGACTGTTTTTCATGGCGTACCAGCGTGATCCGCGAAAGCAGTTCGTGTCCATCCAGACCCAACTCGCTCGTCACGATGCGTTGAACGAATATCTACGGCACGTATCCAGCGGGCTCTTTGCCTGCCCGCCCGGCGTACGGGATCAGGGCGATTTCTGGGGTCGCGCACTCTTTGACTGATCGTCGGGGTGGTGCCGGTCCCATGAACATGAACGGGGATGGAATATTGGTGCCATGAGAGCCCGGGTACTGGTGGTCGACGACGACCCCGCGCTGGCCGAGATGCTCGGCATCGTGCTGCGCAGCGAGGGATTCCTGCCCTCCTTCGTCGCAGACGGAGAGCGGGCGCTGGCCGCGTTCCGCGACAGCCGGCCCGACATCGTCCTGCTCGACCTGATGCTGCCGGGGATGAGCGGCATCGACGTGGCCCGGTCGATCCGGGCCGAGTCGGGCGTGCCGATCGTCATGCTGACTGCGAAGAGTGACACCGTCGACGTCGTACTCGGCCTGGAGTCGGGTGCCGACGACTACGTCGTCAAGCCGTTCAAGCCCAAGGAACTGGTGGCCCGGATGCGGGCCCGGCTGCGCCGGGGCGAGGATGCCGCGCCGGAGATGCTGACCATCGGCCCGCCCGGCAACCAGATCAACATCGACGTACCGGCGCACACGGTGAGCCGGGACGGCGAAGAGGTCAAGCTGACCCCGCTGGAGTTCGACCTGCTGGTCGCCCTGGCCCGCAAGCCCCGCCAGGTGTTCACCCGCGAGGTCCTGCTCGAACAGGTCTGGGGCTACCGGCACGCGGCCGACACCCGGCTGGTCAACGTGCACGTACAGCGGCTCCGGGCCAAGATCGAACCAGATCCCGAGCGCCCCGAAATCATCCTGACCGTGCGGGGCGTGGGCTACAAGGCGGGCACCGGATAGCCTGGGCACACTGTGGCTCACCCTGCGCTTCCCCCCGCACTGACCCGTGCCCGCATCGCGGCCCGGGAGTTCTGGCGTGCGGCGTTCGCCCGGTCCCGGGCGATCGCCGCCGGCCTGCACCAGGCCTGGCGCCGGTCCCTGCAGTTGCGGGTCGTCAGCATCACCCTGGTCGCGTCGAGCCTCCTGGTCGGCGGCTTCGCCGTCCTGGTCGCCGAGCGGATCACCAACATCCTGCTCGACAACGCCACCGCCGACGTCAAGCAGCGGCTGGAGAACGGCCGTAACTACGCCGAGGACCAGATCAACGTCTACACCGTGTCGTACGCGCCGAAGCTCAGCGCCACCTTCGAGACGACCGCCCTCTACCTCGCCGGCAACGACCCCGAGCAGGTCGCCGGCGTGGTGGTGGCGCTCCAGGCGGACGGGTACCGGACGATCGAGCCGGCCACCTCGCCGGTCGGGGTGGACGTGAGCCCGATGATCAGCGACGAGCTGCGCGAGCGGGTGGCCGGGGGCGAGGTGGCCCACCAGTTCCGCACCGGCAACCTCGACGGCGGTACGGCGAAGTACCTCGTCTACGGCTCCCCGGTGCCGACCAAGTTCGGCCAGGTCGAGCTCTACTACTTCGTACCGCTGACCCGCTGGGACAAGATCGCCGACGAGGCGCGGTCGACCGTGGTGGCCACCGGGATCACCCTGGTGCTTCTGCTCGGGCTGCTCTCCGCGCTGGTGACCCGACTGGTGGTCAACCCGGTACGGGTGGCCGCCCGGACCGCCCAGCGGCTCTCCGCCGGCCTGCTCGACCAGCGGATGGTGGTCAACGGGGAGGACGACCTGGCCCTGCTCGCCGCCTCGTTCAACCAGATGGCGACCAACCTCCAGCGGCAGATCGTCCGGCTGGAGGAGATGTCCCGGTTGCAGCGGCGGTTCACCTCCGACGTGTCACACGAGCTGCGTACGCCGCTGACCACCGTACGGATGGCCGCCGATCTGATCTTCGCCGAGCGGGACGAGTTCGACCCGGCGGTGGCCCGCAGCGCGGAGCTGCTCCAGGCCGAACTCGACCGGTTCGAGGGCCTGCTCACCGACCTGTTGGAGATCAGCCGGTTCGACGCCGGCTTCGCCATGCTCGACGCCGAGCCGACCGACCTGGTGCCGGTGGTGCACCGGGTGGTGGACCGCCTCGACGGCCTGGCCGCCCGGCTCGGCGTACCGCTGCTCCTGAACGCGCCCGACCTGCCGGTGATCGCCGAGGTGGATCCGCGCCGGGTGGAGCGGATCCTGCGCAACCTGGTCGGCAACGCGGTCGAGCACGGCGAGGGACGTCCGGTCGAGGTCGTCCTGGGTGTGGACGAGCAGGCGGTGGCGATCACCGTCCGGGACCACGGGGTGGGGCTCAAGCCCGGCGAGGAGAAGCTCGTCTTCAACCGGTTCTGGCGGGCCGACCCGTCCCGGGCCCGGCAGACCGGCGGTACCGGCCTGGGGCTGTCGATCAGCCTGGAGGACGCCCGGCTGCACGGCGGCTGGCTGGAGGCGTGGGGGGCTCCCGGACAGGGGGCCCAGTTCCGGCTCACCCTGCCGGTGCGCGCCGGTGACCGGCTGACCTCCGCGCCGTTGCGACTGGTGCCGAGCGACGCCGCGGCCGGTGCCGTGGTGCCGGTGCCGAGCGGGGCACGGTTGGCGATCGGCGCGGGTCCCGTGCCGGAGACCGTGGCCGCCGGACCGGATCGGCCGGTGGACCCGACCGCGTCGGAGTCCGGCGCGCAGCGTACGGAGGTGACCACGTGAGTCGGAGGAACCTGCCCGCCGCGACGGTGGCCCTGCTGCTCTGCGTGGGGCTGGTCGGCTGCGGCATACCCGGCGAGACCGAGGTACGCGTCGACGGCAAGGGACCGGAGTCCGGGCAGGACTCGGGCGGCGGTTCCACCCAGCGGCTGCCGCAGCGGCTGGACAGCGAGGTTCCCGAGCAGGTCGCGGCGAACTACCTGACCGCCGCGGCCGGGGGCGAGACCGACGAGATCTACCAGCGCGTGAACAGCTACATCCCCGAGGGCAGCGGCAAGCTCAAACTCAAGGTCGGCGGCGAACCGGCGATCAACCTGGTCCGGCTGATCGGCCGGCCGCAGGTGAAGGGCGATCCCGCCCGCAGCGGTAGCTGGCTGGTCACCATGCAGGTGCAGCAGGTCGGCGTACTGCGGATGAACGGCACGATCGGCGAGCCGGAGCTGACCGAACGCACCTACGTCTTCCGGATCGGTCCGGCGCCCGTCGTCGACGGCGCGGCGCCGCCCACGGGCGGGATGTGGGTGATCGACCCGCCGCCGGTACTGCTGATGAGCACCGGTGCACTGGACGCGTACTACAGCCCGCGCACGATCTACTTCTGGAACGCCGGCCGGACCGTGCTGGTGCCCGACGTGCGCTACCTGCCGCTGTCCGTGCCGAGGGAGTCGCAGGCCACCGAGCTGCTCGGCTGGCTCATCGGTGGCCCGGCACCGTGGCTGTCGCCGGCCGCCGTACCGCTGCCGGAGGGGACCAGCCGGATCGGCAACGCGCCGACGTCCGGCGGCCGGCTGGAGGTCAACCTCTCCGTGCCGGCCAGCGAGGTGACCAACGACGTCGACCTGGACCGTCTCTTCACCCAGCTCGCCTGGTCGCTGCTGCCGCCGAATCCGCAGGGTATGGGCGGTGACGACGGTGAGCTGGAGTTGAAGATCCAGAGCCAACGGCGGAAGGTGGCCGCCGTCGACGGCTACCGGCGGGTCAACCCGCCCTACCCGCTGACCGGCACCGCCACCCGGTTCTGTGTGTCCGAGGGGGCGGTGCACCAGCTGCGGGACGGGGACGAGGCGATCGAGCCGGTCCCGATCGTGCCGGAGCAGAACCGCGACGTGCACTCCGCCGCGCTGACGCGGGACGGCAACCAGGTCGGGGCGGCGCTCGTCACCCCGGACGGGGAGCGGTGGCGGCTGCGGGTGGCCAGCGGTGCCGAACCGTTGCAGACCTTCGCCCTCAGCGACCCGTACCCGAGCATGGAACGGCCGATCTGGCTGAAGGGCGTCGACCTGCGGGCGCCGATCGGGTTGGTCGTCGCGGACGGGAACCTCTACCGGTTCGACTCCAACGCCCGGCTGGTCAGGATCGCGCTGCCGGGGGTCACCGGCCGGGTGACCGGGGTCGGCGCGGCACTGGACGGGCACCGGATCGCGGTGGTCGCCGGCGGCGCCGTCTATGTCGCGGCGCTGAGCACCGACGGCGGTACGGTCACCGTCGGCCGGGCCCGCCGGTTGGACACCTCCCTGACCACGGTGACGGCGGTCGACTGGAGCGGGGAGAGCCGGCTCGCGCTGGCCGGTGCCCAGTCGGACCGACGGTCGGTGATCGAGAACATCAGTGCGGACGGGGTGCTGGAGACCGGGCTGGTGGACGACACCCGCGGTGACGTCCTGCACCTGGCCGCGTACCCCGACAATCCGCTCAGCCGTACGCAGCTCGGCGTGATGTACGAGACCAACGGCGCCGCCTCGGCGGCGGACCGGCTGATCGGCCGGGACCAGGTGGTACCGAACCCCGGCCCGACGCCCTCGGTGAGCGCGTCGAGCAAACCGAGCGCGCCGTTCTTCCGTTACTGAGTGCGGGGGAGTATGTGACCGGAGTCTGGGCCGAGCTGGCCGATCTGGTGCTGCCGGCCGAGTGCGCCGGTTGCCGGGTCACCCGGACCGAGTTGCGGCACGGTGTCTGCCCGCGCTGTGCCGGTGCGCTCCAGGCGCTGCGTCCCGCACCGGTACGCCCCACCCCGGCACCGCCGGGACTGCCCGCCTGCGTGGCGCTCGGGGCGTACGGGGGAGAGCTGCGGGAGATGCTGCTGGCGTACAAGGAACGGGGTCGGCACTCGTTGGCCCGGCCGCTGGGGCGGTTGCTCGCCGAGGTGGTCGCGGAGGCCGCCGGCGCACCGCGACCGGTGCTGCTGATCCCGGTGCCGACGACCGCGGTGGCGATCCGCGCGCGGCACGGTGACCACCTGCGCCGGTTGGCCCGGCATGCCGGACAGCGGTTGCGGGCGGCGGGTTGGCCGGTCGCGCTGGGGGCGCCGCTGCGGGCCCTGCCCCGACCGGACTCCGCCACACTGGACACCGCCGGTCGGGCGGCGGCGGCCCGGCACGCCTTCGCCGTACGGGCGGGTCGCCTGCCGGCGGTACGCCGCAGCGGCGCCGGCCGGTTCGTGGTCGTGCTCGACGACATCGTCACGACCGGGGTGACCCTGGCCGCGGTGAGCGGTTCGCTGCGGGCGGCCGGGCTGCGGGTGGATGCAGCGGCGGTACTCGCCGCAACGAGTCGATGGGGTCGACGGTAACGGTCCGTGCAGCCGATTTCACACGATCGTGCCACAAGTGACTGTTTCCAAAGGTTCTTGGTAGCGGGGGGTGACTATAGGAAGAACAGGAGTTAGCGTTTTGGGGACCGGGGGTATGAGGGGGACTCCACCCCGCCCCGGGTTTGAGGAAGGAGGCGGCGTCATTCTCGACCGGTCGGTGCCGAAGGACGATTCCTGGAGGCAGGCTGACCGGGTTTTTCTGTTTCCGGACCGTCCGATCACAGGAGGTCACGCATGGATGTCGTGGTCAAGGGCCGTAACGTCGAAGTCCCGGAGCATTACCGGGTTCATGTAGCCGACAAGCTCGCGAAGATCGAGCGCTACGATCACAAGCTCATTCGAGTCGACGTCGAGCTGTCCCACGAACGCAATCCGCGACAGGCTGACAACTGTCAGCGAGTAGAGATAACCTGCGTCTCTCGCGGACCCGTCGTGCGCGCCGAGGCGTGCGCCAAAGACTTCTACAGCGCCCTGGATGTGGCGATAGCCAAGCTCGACACCCGGCTGCGCCGGGCTGCCGACCGCCGCCGGGTGCACCGTGGCCGGCACGCGCCGATCTCCGTCGCCGCCGCGACGGCCGGCCTGCCAGTGGCCGACCTCGGCGACTCCGCCGTGGCCACCCTGACCGCCGACCCGGACCTCCGGGACGAGCCGGAGTCCACCGAGGACCCGTACGGCTACGGCTACGAGGAGCACGAGCCGGGCCACATCGCCCGGGCGAAACTGCACCCGGCCGAGCCGATGACCGTCGACGACGCGCTGTTCCAGATGGAACTCGTCGGGCACGACTTCTACCTGTTCCTGGACAAGGAAACCGGGCGGTCCAGCGTCGTCTACCGGCGCAAGGGCTACGACTACGGGCTCATCGCGCTCACCGAGTAGGGCGCCGGTCGGTCGCGCGGGGCGCAGCGGCAACTCGCCCCGCCCGGCCGGACCGGATCCGCCGGCGGTAGCTCAGCGGCGCAGGTCCTGCGGCAGCATCCCGTAGAGCACGTCGTCCAGCCGCCGTCCGGCGGGACCGGGCAGCCGGCCCCGTAGCTCACCCTCCTGCCGGAAACCGGCCTTCTCCAACACCCGCCGGGAGCCGGGATTGTCCGGTGCGGCGCCGGCGATCAACCGCTCGATCCCGGCGTCCTCGAAGGCCCATCGGGCCACCAGCCGGGCGGCGCGGGTCGGGTAACCCCGGCCCCGCCAGTCCGGGCTCATGCCGTACCCGATCATGGCCTGGCCGGTCTGCGGTTCCTGGTAGTAGAGCCCGATCTCGCCGGCCGGCGTACCGGTGGCGGTGTCCAGGATGACCAGGTCGGCGCGTTCGCCGGCCAGCCACTGGCCCGGTGCGCGGGCACACCGGTCCGCCACCTCGGCGCGCTCCGGTGCGACCGGCGGGACGCTGGTCGCGACCATCTCCGGCAGGCTCCGCAGCCGGTGCACGAACTCCGTGTCGGCGGCGGTCAGCGGGCGGAGCGTGACCACGCCGTCGGTCAGCAGTCCGCCGGGGAGGTCCGGCAGGAGCCGGGCCGCCGGACCGGGCGGATCGTCCGCCAGCCGGGCCCAGGCCACCAGGTCGTGCCGGCTGCCGTCGGGGGCGTTCCCGGCGCCGCGCCGGATCCCCTCGCGGCTGAACCCGCTGCCCAGGGCCACCCGCTGGCTCGCCACGTTCTCCGGGTCGGTGAGCAGTTCCAGCCGGGCGAAGCCGTGGGTCAGGGCCCGCCCGGCCAGCAGGGTGGTGGCGGCGGTGGCCACCCCGCGACCACGGGCGCGGGGCGCCACCCAGTAGCCGATCTCGCCCTGACCCCGCGCGGGTGCGACCTGGTCGATGCCGATTCCGCCGAGGAGGCGGTCGGTGGCCGGGTCGGCGATCGCGTACGCCGCACCGCCTCGGGCCCAGACCGCCGCCGTACCGTCGCTGATCCACCAGTGGGCGTCGGCGGCGGTGTACGGGCCGGGCAGGTGCGGGAGGAACCGTCGGGTCAGCGGGTCGTTGCAGCCCACCATCAGGTCTTCGAGGTCGGTGTCGCGGAACAGTCGCAGCCGTACGCCGGGCGCCTCGATGGTCTCCCGGTTCACGCCGTGCCCGCGCCGGCCCGGCCAGGTACGACGCCGTCCTGCGCCAGCAGCGCGCCGACCCAGACGTCCACCCGGGCGCCCCGGTGCGGGATGCCCTGCCGGCTGATGCCCTCCACCACGAAGCCGACCTTCTCGGCGGCCCGCCGGGAGGCGTCGTTGCCGACGTGGGCCCGCCATTCGATCCGGGCGAGGGCGAGGCTGCTGAAACCCCAGGCGCAGACGGCGGCGAGTGCCCGGGGGCAGTAGCCGCGCCCCCGGGCGTGCGGTGCGACCAGGTAACCGACGTCGGCCACGCCGGGGTCGTTGCCGTTCAGGCGTAGCTCCATGGTGCCGGCGAAGTTGTCCTCCGGGTCGGCGATGACGAACACCGCCCCGTCGCCGCGTCCCCAGCGCAGGGCGGTGTGCCGGTGGGTGAAGAACTCCGCGTCCGAGCGCTGGTACGGGTCCGGCAGGCTCAGCCAGCGCAGCGCCCACGGGTCGCGGCAGGCGGTGACCATCGCGTCCAGGTCGCGTTCCTCCGGCCGGCGCAGCCGGATCTCTCCGTCCGCCGTGGTGGCGAACAGCACCGGTTGCGGGCGGCCGAAGACCGCGGCCCGGCGGGCCACGAGCGAGCCCGGTCCGGCCGGCCCACCGGTTCCGGTCGGATCGGCGTCCGGCTTGGGCAGGTCGCCGGGCAGCAGCGAACCGATCCAGCCGTCGGAACCGCCGTGGTGGTGCGGCTGCGCCAGCCGGAGCTGGCCCTCGATCCGGAACCCGGCCCGGAGCGCGACCAGCCGGGAGGCGTGGTTGCCCACCTCGGCCTGCCAGACCATCCGGCGCAGGCCGAGGTCCCGGAACGCCCATCGGGCGACGGCGCGGGTGGCCCGGACCGCGACGGCGCGACCCCGGGCCCAGGGGGCGGTCCAGTAGCCCACCTCGCCCGACCGCAGACTCGGGTCGATCGTCACCAGGCCGCAGGAGCCGAGCAGTTCGCCGGTGACGGCGTCGCAGACCGCGAACGGGGCGCCGGTGCCCGCCTCCCAGGCCGCCGGGGCGCTGCCGCCGACGAATCCCTCCGCGTGTTCTGGCAGGTAGGGGGCGGGAACAGTGGTCCAGCGCTGGATGTCCGGATCCTGGCAGGCCCGGTGTACGGCGCTCGCGTCCGCCGGATTCCAGGGGCGGAGCAGTAGGCCGCCCTCGATGATCTCCACGGGCTTCACGTCGGCCATCTTGCCGGAGAGTTCGCCCTGGGCGTAACTGGATTCGGCGCGTCTGCTCGAACCTATAGGGTGAATTGTCCGGTTAGCTCGGACCGGTCGACAGCGCGGCTGCCGATTGCCCCGGCGGAGCGCCTACGATGGTTCGGCAGACCGTCTAGGGGAGCGTTGATCCGTGTCGATTCTCGAAAAGTTCCTCCGCGCCGGCGAAGGCCGCATGGTGCGGCGGCTGAAGGCCGTCGCCAATGCCATCAACTCGATCGAGGACGACTATGTCGATCTCACCGACGAGGAGCTGCGCGCCCTGACCGAGCAGTACCGCCAGCGGATCGCCGATGGCGAGTCCCTCGACGACCTGCTGCCGGAGGCCTTCGCCACCGCCCGCGAGGCCGCCGCCCGGGTGCTCGGCCAGCGCCACTACGACGTCCAGGTGATGGGTGGTGCCGCGCTTCACTTCGGCAACATCGCCGAGATGAAGACCGGTGAGGGCAAGACGCTCACCTCGGTCCTGCCGGCGTACCTGAACGCGTTGTCGGGCAAGGGCGTGCACATCGTCACCGTCAACGACTACCTCGCCGAACGTGACGCGGCCTGGATGGGTCGGGTGCACGAGTTCCTCGGGTTGACCGTGGGCGTGATCCTGCCGAACCGGCCGGCCAGCGAGCACCGGGCGGCGTACGCGGCCGACATCACGTACGGCACCAACAACGAGTTCGGCTTCGACTACCTGCGGGACAACATGTCCTGGTCGCAGGAGGAGCTGGTCCAGCGCGGGCACAACTTCGCGATCGTCGACGAGGTCGACTCGATCCTGATCGACGAGGCCCGTACCCCGTTGATCATCTCCGGCCCGGCAGAGCACTCGGCCCGCTGGTACGGCGAGTTCGCCGGCGTGGTGGCGCGCCTCCAGCCCGGCAAGGACGGCGAGGGCGACTACGAGGTCGACTACGCCAAGCGGACCATCGCGGTCACCGAGAAGGGCGTGGGCAAGGTCGAGGACCGGCTCGGCATCGACAACCTGTACGAGTCGGTGAACACCCCGCTGGTCGGTTACCTGAACAACGCGATCAAGGCCAAGGAGCTCTTCAAGAAGGACAAGGACTACATCGTCAGCGATGGCGAGGTCCTGATCGTCGACGAGTTCACCGGTCGAATCCTGCACGGTCGCCGTTACAACGAGGGCATGCACCAGGCCATCGAGGCGAAGGAAGGCGTGGAGATCAAGCAGGAGAACCAGACTCTTGCCACGGTCACCCTGCAGAACTACTTCCGCCTCTACTCCAAGCTGTCCGGTATGACCGGTACGGCCCAGACCGAGGCCGGCGAGTTCCAGAAGGTCTACAACGTCGGCGTCGTGTCCATCCCGACCCACCGCGCGATGGTCCGGATGGACAAGCCCGACGTCATCTACAAGACCGAGAAGGCCAAGTTCAACGCGGTCGTGGAGGACATCGCCGAGCGGCACGCGGGCGGCCAGCCGGTGCTGGTCGGCACGGTCTCGGTGGAGAACTCCGAGATCCTGTCGCAGCTCCTGCGCCGCCGGGGCATCCCGCACGCGGTGCTGAACGCCAAGTTCCACGCCCGGGAAGCCGAGATCATCGCGCAGGCCGGGCGCAAGGGCGGGGTCACCGTCGCGACCAACATGGCCGGCCGTGGTACCGACATCCTGCTCGGCGGCAACCCGGAGTACCTCGCCGCCAACGAGCTGCGCCAGCGCGGGCTCGACCCGGTGGAGCACGAGGAGGAGTACGCCAAGGCGATGGAGGAGATCCTCCCGCGCTGGAAGCAGGCGTGCGACGACGAGGCCGACGAGGTCACCGACGCCGGTGGCCTGTACGTCCTCGGCACCGAGCGGCACGAGTCCCGCCGGATCGACAACCAGTTGCGTGGTCGTGCCGGCCGGCAGGGTGACCCGGGTGAGTCCCGGTTCTACCTCTCCCTCCAGGACGAGCTGATGCGGCGCTTCCGGGCCGGGGCGGTCGAGGCGGTGATGGAGCGCTTCAACATCCCCGAGGACGTGCCGATCGAGTCGAAGATGGTCACCCGGCAGATCAAGAGCGCCCAGGCCCAGATCGAGGGCCAGAACGCCGAGGTCCGCAAGGACGTCCTGAAGTACGACGACGTGATGAACAAGCAGCGCCAGGTGGTCTACGCCGAGCGGCTGCGGGTGCTCAACGGCGAGGACCTGAGCGACCAGGTCCAGCACATGATCGAGGACACCGTCACCGCGTACGTGACCGGGGCGACCGCCGACGGCTACGCCGAGGACTGGGACCTCGACCAGCTCTGGTCCAGCCTCAAGCAGCTCTACCCGGTCGGCGTTACGGTCGACGACCTGATCGACGAGGCCGGTGGCGAGCGCAACAACCTCGACGCCGACTTCCTGCTCGCCAAGGTCCGGGAGGACGCGCAGGCCGCGTACGCCCGGCGCGAGGAGGAGTTGGGCAGCGAGGCGATGCGCCAGCTCGAGCGGATGGTGCTGCTCCAGGTCATCGACCGGAAGTGGCGCGAGCACCTCTACGAGATGGACTACCTGCGCGAGGGCATCAACCTGCGGGCCTACGCCCAGCGTGACCCGGTGGTGGAGTACCAGCGCGAGGGCTTCGACATGTTCGCCACCATGATGGACGGCATCAAGGAGGAGACGGTCGGCTTCCTGTTCAACCTGGAGGTCCAGGTCGAGCAGGAGACCCCGCCGGCCGCCGCCGAGGTCGTGCTCGACCAGGCGCCGGTGGAGATCCGGGCGAAGGGTCTGGCCCGGGCGCCGCGCCGGCAGGGTCTGCAGTACTCCGCGCCGACCATCGACGGTGAGGCGGGCGCCGGTGGTGTGGTCCTGGAACGCCAGGAGCCGCAGCCGCAGGCACCGGCCCTCGGGGTCGGACGCCAGGGTCCGCCTCCGCCCTCGGCGGCGCGGCGTACGCCGGCACCGGGTCAGTCGGTCGGCGGCGAGGGTCCGTCCCGTAACGCCCCCTGCCCGTGTGGCTCCGGCCGCAAGTACAAGCGCTGCCACGGCTCCCCGACGGGTTCCTGACCGACCCGCCGGCGCGCAACTGGCGCCGGCAGGCGACTACCGATCCGGGTCCGGTTCCGCCCACCGACACAGGTGGCCGGAACCGGACCCGGTTTCCGTTTCCACCTTCAGGCGACACCGCCCGTGGTCGGCCTGCCTCAGAGCACCTGGGCGTGGGGTCCGCCCGCATCAGAGCACCCGCGTGTAGGTGCCGAGCCAGCTCCCCCGCCGCCGTTCCAGGCGGTACGCCATCGCCCAGCTCCGTTCGTCCGACCCGAGTACGGCGGCGGCCTCGGCGATCCCCTGGTGTGGCTCGCAGACCCGCAGCAGCCGCAGGCGTACGGCCACGCGCCCCGCGCCCGCCCCGGGTGGGCGTACGACCGGGCGCTGGCGGCGGTGCTCGCCCAGTCGCCGGGTGGCGGCGACGAGCTGCTCGGTGATCGCGGTCGCGTCGGCGCCGACCGACAGGGGCCGGACATGGGCGGCCGGTCGGTAGCCGTTCAGGATCTCCAGAGCGGTGCTCAGGAACCGGTAGGCCGCCTGTCGTGCCTCCGCGGAGGCGGTGGCCAACGCCTCCGGTGGCAGGGCGGCGGGACCGGGCGCCACGGGTGTGGCGGTGGCCCGGTCGGTGGCACCGGATCCGCCGACCCTCGGCACGGGAACGGCCAGTGGCAGGGCGAGCTGCCCGTCGAGCCCGGCGACCCAGCCCGGACCGGCCAGTTCGTCGTCGAACGGAGGGTCGAGCGGGGGCACCGGTCGCAGTCGTACGGCGGGGCGGGCGAGTGGCCTGGTCCGTACGGCGGGCATGTGTTTCCCTTCGTGATCTTGCGTTTGCTTTCGTTTGCCTCCGACCAATCACATTTGTAGCGAACGATGGATGGCTCGTCAAGGTTTTCCGGGCAGCGCGGAGCGGGGTGCCACCAGGTGGTGGCACCCCGCTCGACGGGTACGGCTACTCCGGGTCGCGCTCGATCAGCGGGTTGCTGCGTACCCAGTCGGCGGTTTCGGCGTATTTGTGCTGGATGTACTGCTCCAGTTGGGCCCGTTCGACCCGCCACTGACCCCGGCCACCGATCTTGATCGCGGGCAGCTCCCCGCTGCGCACCATGTGGTAGACCTGCGAGTCCGAGACGTTCAGCTCGGCGGCGACGTCGGACAGCAGCAGGAACCTGGGCTCCACGAGTGACTCCCGGTGGTCGTGTTTGCTTCAGTTTGCCATCGACTGCCGTTTCCCGCTCGACCGTGGTTCCCACCCGGACCCCCTCCGGGCGTGCCGGTACCGGGCGATCGGGCGCGCGCCGGTACCGGGCGACCGGGCGGGCGTGGCCGACGTTGCTGATCGGCCACAGCCGGGAGGGGCACGCTTCCGGTCCGGCCCGGCGGGGTGTATGACAGGGACGGCGCCGGACGATTCGGCGTCGTCGGGGTCAGCGCCGCCGGTGGCGTTGTCGAGCGGGGGAGACGAGAACGGTGCGCGCAGAACTGGTTCGGGTGTACCTCCCGGCTACCGTGCCGATGCTGGCCGCCCTGCGCAAGCAGGGCGAGTTGCCCGCCACCGAGGCGCACGCGGTGACACCGATGCTGCGCGAGTGGTACGCCGAGGGCGACGAGGAGGAACTGGAGTACGTCGCCTTCACCCGCGCCGCCCAGGACGCTCTGCGGCTGCTCCGGGAGGATCCCGACGCCCCCCGTCGCCGGGTGGTGGTCTCCGCCGACCTGCCCGCCGAGGCGGTGCAGCGGGCCGAGGTCGAGCTGGGATCCAGCACCGTACGCCTGGACAAGCCGGTCCCGGTGGGCGCGGTGGCCGCGATCCACCTCGACGACGGCGAGGCGGTCGAGGACGTGAGCGCGGCGGTCGCGGTGGTGACCGAGGCGCTCGCTGGTGACGAGGACGCGCAGTTCACCGTCGACGGCGTCGAGGACCACGAACTGGCCTGGTACGACATCTCCGAGCTGGACGACCTCGGCTGACCGGGCCGGCGGCAGGGGCTACCTGCCGGGGGAGCGGAGGGTCAGGAGCGGGCGGTGTCCGGGCGGCGGTCGGCCGATCGCTTGTCAATGCCGCCCCCGTCGTCCCATCCGATCTCGTCGTCGTCCGGATCGAGCCGTTCGTCCGCCACCGGGTCCTCGTCCGAGATCCCGTCCTCGTCCGCCACCCGGTCCCCGACCTCCACCTCGTCGGTGAACTCGGTCGCGGTCTCGTCCTCCGGCTCGGCGCCGGCCGGGCGAAGGGTGCGCCCGAAGGCGATGAGCGCGGTGAGCGCGCCGACGAAGAGCACCCAGAGGGCCTGGTTCGACCGGTATTCGCTGAGCTGGTCCTGGAGCCCCCGGTCGACCTCGCTGAGCGATCCGGCGGCGGCCAGCAGCCGGGCACCGGCGGTCTGGGTGAGCAGTTCGGCCGCGAGCAGGAGCAGCCCGGGGCCGGCGCCCGCGACCAGGTAGGCGGGCCAGCGCGGCAGGCTGGCCCGGGGGTTCAGCGCGAGGGTCCGGCGTCGGGCCAGGCCGAGGTAGAAGAAGACCAGCAGCCCGGCGACGAGCCCGCCGCCGATCGAGCCGGTACGGGAGAACCACTCCAGGGCGTTGGTCTGCGACTGGTCGGTGTCGCCGTAGCCGTAGAGCGAGAGCAGCGGGTCCTTAAAGATGTTCAGAGCCGTGTTGATCATGAAGACGGTCAGCCCGGCGGCGACCACGGCTCCCACCACCGGCACCGCCCGTACGCCCCCGGCGATCCCGCCGACGGTGGCGGCCGCGGCGACGGTGCCGGCCAGGACCGTGATCGAGTCGCCGTCGCCGTAGCTCAGGGTCACGGTGAGTGCGGCGAGCAGCCCGACGAGCAGCCCGGCGCCGACCGCCGCGGCGAACCTGGGGGTGCTGCGGTGGATCCCGCGCCGGGTGAGCAGGTTGGCCACCACGACGGCCGCCGCGGCGCCGCCGACCATGCTGGCCGAGATCAGGCCGGGCAGCGCGAGCGCGGCCATGGCGATCACGATCGAGTTGATGTCCGAGGAGGTGATCTCGGCCTGGCCGATCCAGAGCATCGCGGCGAGCCAGCCGATCGCCAGCACGCCGAGGCCGAGTGCCGCAGGGGCGTACGTGGGCGGGGTGGTACCGCCGTCCGGCGTCGGTGCGGCCGTGGTGGTGGCCGACCGGTCCGGGGGCGATACCGTGCTGCCGGACTGTGTGCTCATCGTCTCCCCTTCAACGGGTACCCGCCCGCCGCGCCGCCGCAGCGGCGGGAGGGGCGCGGCGTGGTTGGGTCGCCGGGCCTCTCAGCGTACGTGGCGCGCCGGTCCGGGCCACGGGCCGCCTGCGCGGTCCGGTCCCGCCGGGGCCGCTCCGGGTCGTGCCGTGATCCGTCCGGGCCGGCGTGCGTGGGAGGATTGGCCCAGGTCCCACCCCCGGATAACCGGCACCCCCGGTGAACGGGCCACGGCGACCGGCCGACCGGCCGGAACAGGTGGGTCCGATTTCGCCGACGTTGTCGAGATCGTTCAGGAGCATGCGATGGACGCCGTACTTTCCGTACCCGAGCCGCGTAACGAGCCGGTTCGCGACTACGCGCCGGGGAGCGCCGAGCGGGACAGCCTGCAGCGGCGGCTCGGCGAACTGGCCGCGGAGCGGCTGGACCTGCCGATGGCGGTCGGCGGTCGGCAACGGATGGCTGCGGGCGCCGCGATCGACGTCGTACAGCCGCACCGGCACCAGCATGTGCTGGGGGTCACCCACAACGCAACCAACGCGGATGCTCAGGCGGCGGTGACGGCCGCCAAGGAAGCTGCCCCGATGTGGCGCGGTTTGTCCTTTGCCGACCGGGCCGCGGTGTTCCTCCGGGCGGCCGACCTGCTCGCCGGACCGTGGCGGGACACCCTCAACGCCGCGACCATGCTGGGCCAGTCGAAGACGGCGATCCAGGCCGAGATCGACGCCGCCTGTGAGCTGATCGACTTCCTCCGGTTCAACGTGCACTTCGCCCGCAAGCTCCTGGCCGAGCAGCCGAACTCGTCCGCCGGGGTGTGGAACCAGTTCGACCACCGCCCGCTGGAGGGCTTCGTCTACGCGGTCACCCCGTTCAACTTCACCGCGATCGCGGCGAACCTGCCGGCCGCCCCGGCGCTGCTGGGCAACACGGTGGTCTGGAAGCCGGCGCCGACCCAGCAGTTCGCGGCCCACTTCACCATGCAGCTCTTCGAGGCGGCCGGCCTGCCGCCGGGCGTGATCAACATGGTCACCGGGCACGGCGTGGAGGTCTCCGAGGTGGTCCTCGCCGACCCGGATCTCGCCGGCATCCACTTCACCGGTTCGACCAAGGTCTTCCAGCAGCTCTGGCGGACCGTGGGGGAGAACCTGGGCGGCTACCGGGGCTACCCGCGGCTGGTCGGGGAGACCGGCGGCAAGGACTTCGTGATCGCGCACAGCAGCGCCGACGTGGACGCGCTGCACACCGCGCTGGTTCGCGGGGCGTACGAGTACCAGGGTCAGAAGTGTTCGGCGGCGTCCCGGGCGTACGTGCCCCGGTCGTTGTGGGAGGGCGGCCTGCGCGACCGGCTCGCCGCCACCGTCGAGTCACTGAAGTACGGCGACGTCACCGACTTCTCCAACTTCGGCGGCGCGGTGATCGACGCCAGGGCGTTCGCCCGGCACGCCACCGCCCTGGACATGATCAAGAATGCCGATAGCTGCCGGGTGCTCGCCGGTGGCACGGCCGACGACTCGGTCGGTTACTTCGTCCGCCCCACCCTGCTGGAGTGCGACGACCCGGGTCACGAGGTCTTCACCACCGAGTACTTCGGCCCGATCCTCGGCGTGCACGTGTTCGACGACGCCCGGTTCGAGGACGTGGTGGCACAGGCGGAGTCGGTCGCCCCGTACGCGCTGACCGGCTCGATCTTCGCCACCGACCGCCGGGTGCTGGACTGGGCGAGCGGGGCGCTGCGGTACGCGGCCGGCAACTTCTACCTCAACGACAAGCCGACCGGTGCCGTCGTCGGCCAGCAACCGTTCGGTGGCGCCCGGGCCAGCGGCACCAACGACAAGGCCGGCTCCTGGCACAACCTGGCCCGGTGGATCTCCCCCCGGACCATCAAGGAGACCTTCGTCCCCGCGACCGACCACCGTTACCCCCACATGGGCTGACCACCCCCACCCCCACCCCCACCCCGCCCCCGCCCCACCCCCACCCCCACCCCCCGTACGCGATCTAGGGCAGATACGTGTTTTTTGATCTTCATTCACACGTATTTGCCCTAGATCGCGAGAGAAGGGCGAGCGGGGGTACGTGTGGCGGGTGTGGTGGGGCGGTCCGGGTGGATCTTCTGGGCCGGGCGGGTGGATCTTCGGGGTAATTCCCGGAAGATTGCGCGAAATGCCCGAATTGTGGCGTACTCTACCCGGCAGCGCAGGTACTCGATAGTGGTCGGCCCGCCCGAGGGTGGACCACTGTCACCCGGACGGCTGTCCCAGGGGCTTCACATCGGCCACGATATCGAGCATCCTCACTGGACAGTCTGCCACGGACAGTGCACAGTGGAGTACAACCTGCCGCAGATCATGCCAAATCCTAGACGCGACGGCGCCAAAGTGGCAGCGTAAGGGGCATGGCGGATTCAGGAATCAACCCAACGGCAGCAGCTCTACTGGGGCTGCTCCACGAAGGACCAATGACCGGCGGCCAGTTGATGGCCGCCGCCGAGCGGCGACTCGCACCGTACTGGTCGATGACCCGGAGCCAGGTCTACCGGGAACTCCCGGTGCTGGCCGACCAGGGTCTGGTCCGGCTCGGCAAGCCCGGCCCGCGCTCCAGCCAGCCGTACGCGATCACGGCGGCCGGGAAGCGGACATTCTCCCGCTGGCTGACCGACGTGCCGGGGCGCGACACGGTGCGCAACCCGACCGCACTGCGGGTCGCCTTCGGCGAGCAGCACTCGGCGAACCAGCTGCGCAACCTCTACAGCGGGGCGAACGAGTACCACACCGAGGCCCTCGCAATGGCCCGTGAGCAGGCCAAGGACGCCAAGAAGGCCGGTGACTCGTACGGCGCCGCGGCGCTCGAGTTCGCCGTCCAGTACCACAAGGCGGCGCTCTCCTGGCTGAAGACGGCACCGGCCAGTTGATCTCGTACGGGGACCCGTCGCTGAGGGAGTGGGCCGCTTGCGCTGACGGTCGCTATTGTTGACAGTTGTGACCGCTGCCGATTACGCCGACCAGCTCAAAGACCTCGATGCCACGCTACGCAGCATCGAGGCAGTCCTCGATGTCGACCGGCTGCGCCAGGACAAGGTCAAGCTCGAAGAGGCGGCCTCCGCGCCCGACCTGTGGGACGACCAGGTCAAGGCCCAGGAGGTCACCTCCCAGCTCTCGTACGTCAACAGCGAGATCGAGCGACTGGGCAGCCTGCGCAGCCGCCTCGACGACGCCTACGTCCTGCTGGAACTGGCCGAGGCGGAGGACGACCCCGGGGTGCTCGGCGAGGTGGAGACCGAGATCGGCGGGCTCGGCAAGGCCATCCAGGAGATGGAGGTCCGCACCCTGCTCTCCGGTGAGTACGACTCGCGTCAGGCGCTGGTCGCGATCCGGGCCGGTGCGGGCGGGGTGGACGCCGCCGACTTCGCCGAGATGCTGCTGCGCATGTACCTGCGCTGGGCGGAACGGCACGGGTACCCGACCGAGGTCTACGAGACGTCGTACGCCGAGGAGGCGGGGCTGAAGTCGGCCACCTTCGCGGTGAAGTTCCCGTACGCGTACGGCACTCTCAGTGTTGAGTCGGGCACTCACCGGCTGGTCCGGATCAGCCCGTTCGACAACCAGGGGCGGCGGCAGACGAGCTTCGCCGGCGTCGAGGTGCTACCCGTCACCGAGCAGACCGACCACATCGACATCGCGGAGAACGAGATCCGGGTCGACGTGTACCGGTCGTCCGGGCCAGGTGGACAGAGCGTGAACACGACCGACTCTGCGGTACGGATCACACACATCCCCACCGGCATCGTGGTCACCTGCCAGAACGAGAAGTCCCAACTGCAGAACAAGGCGTCCGCGATGCGGGTGCTGCAGTCGCGGCTGTTGGAGCGCAAGCGCCAGGAGGAGCAGGCCCGACTGGCCGGGCTCAAGACCGACGCGGCCGGCTCCTGGGGCGACCAGATGCGCTCCTACGTGCTGCACCCTTATCAGATGGTGAAGGATCTGCGAACTGAGCAGGAGACCGGCAATCCGACCGCGGTCTTCGACGGGGAGCTGGATGGCTTCATCGAGGCGGGAATCCGCTGGCGCAAGCAGCGTCAGCTCGCTGGCGAGGTGGCCTGAGCGATGGCCCGCCGGGGCGCACCAAGCGCCGACGGCGGGCCACTCCTTTCCGACATTGCGGGCCGATTGATGGCCCGTGGGGCTTGGACTTTTCGTTACACCGCGTAGACTCACGACCCGTGATTCAGCTTGAGCAAGTGACGAAGACGTACCCGAAGGCGTCCCGGCCATCGCTCGACGACGTGTCGGTCTCGATCGAGAAGGGTGAGTTCGTCTTCTTCATCGGTCCCTCCGGATCCGGCAAGTCGACGATCATCAAGCTGCTGCTGCATGAGGTGACTCCCAGTAAGGGCAAGGTCGTGGTCAACAGCCGCGACGTCACCGGCATGCGCTCCTGGAAGATCCCGAACTTCCGACGCTCTATCGGCTGCGTCTTCCAGGACTTCCGGCTGCTGCCCAACCGCACCGCGTACGAGAACGTTGCCTTCGCCCTCGAGGTGATCGGCAAGACCAAGGCGGTCGCCCGCCGGGTCGTGCCCGAGGTGCTGGAACTGGTCGGCCTCGGCGGCAAGGAGCACCGCTACCCGCACGAACTGTCCGGTGGCGAGCAGCAGCGGGTGGCGGTGGCGCGGGCGTTCGTGAACCGGCCGCTGATCCTGCTGGCCGACGAGCCCACCGGAAACCTCGACCCGGACACGTCCATCGAGATCATGCGTCTGCTGGACCGGATCAACCGCACCGGTACCACGGTCGTGATGGTTACCCACGACTCCAACATCGTCAACCAGATGCGCCGCCGCGTCATCGAGATCGAGAGTGGTCGCATCGTGCGCGACCAGGCCCGTGGCGTCTACGGCTGAGCCCCGGCGCTCAGACGGCCGACCCGGCCCTGACCTGACGACGAACGACCCTCTGCGGAGATCCGGAAGGAACCCCCGATGCGCGTGAAATACGTCCTGTCCGAGGTATTGGTCGGACTGTGGCGCAACGTGACGATGACCATCGCGATGATCATCACGATGGCCGTGTCGTTGACGATGCTGGGTGCCAGCGGCCTGATGTACCTTCAGGTCGACACCATGAAGGACTTCTACTACGACAAGATCGAAGTCGCGATCTTCCTGAAGGTCGACATCCCGGACGACCAGCGGTTGGGGCTCGAGGGCGAGCTGAAGAGCGACCCGCTCGTCGAGCAGGTCATCTTCGAGTCGGGTGAGGACGCGTACAACAAGTTCCGGACCATGTTCCAGGACGCGCCCGACCTGGTGAACGCGGTCAAGCCGGAGCAGCTCCCCGAGTCGTTCCGGGTGAAACTGAAGAACCCGGAGGAATACCAGGCCGTCTACGAGAAGTACAAGGACACCGAGGGCGTCGACGAGATCGTCGACCAGCGGCGACTTCTCGACAAGATCTTCAACATCCTCAGCGCGGTGCAGAAGATGGGCCTGGTGGCCGCCTCGATCATGGCGATCGCCGCCCTCCTCCTCGTCGGTAACACGATCCAGGTCGCCGCGTACAGCAAGCGCCGCGAGGTCGCGGTCATGAAACTCGTCGGTGCGTCCAACTGGTTCATCCAGGCACCATTCGTGCTCGAGGCGGTGGTGGCCGGTCTCATCGGTTCCCTCATCGGCTTCGGCGCGCTGGTCCTGGGCAAGGTCTTCCTGCTGGACGGCTCGCTACGGGACCTGACCGACCTGCTCACCCCGATCGAGTGGAGCCGGGTGCTGCTGATGCTGCCGCTGATGGCCGGCGCCGGCTGTCTGGTCAGCGCGGTCACCGCCTGGGTCACCCTCCGCTTCTACCTGCGGGTCTAGCTTCCGGTACGGGTCGCGTTCGCCCCGTTCGGGGTGTAATCGGACACAAGGGCCTTCGGTGGCGCGAAAAGCGCTAACCGGAGGCCCTTGTGCACGAGGTAGCATTGCGCGGCCGTCAACGGAGTCCGGCGGCCGTCAACGCAGCGGAGAGGGGTGGCGCGGATGCCACGGGAGAAGGGGCGCAAGGTCGTCGCCTCCAACCGGAAGGCGCGCCACGACTACGCCATTCTCGACACGTACGAGGCGGGCATGGCGTTGACCGGCACCGAGGTCAAGTCCCTGCGCGCCGGCCGCGCCTCGCTGGTCGACGCCTTCGCCCAGGAGCGCAGCGGGGAGCTGTTCCTGCACGGGATGCACATCCCGGAGTACACCCAGGGCACCTGGACCAACCACGAGCCCCGCCGTACCCGCAAGCTGCTGCTCAACCGGATCGAGATCAACCGGCTGCTCGGCAAGCTGAAGGAGAGCGGCCTGACCCTGGTCCCGCTCTCGGTCTACTTCAACGACGGCTGGGCGAAGGTGGAGATCGGCCTCGCCCGGGGTAAGAAGTCGTACGACAAGCGCCAGGACCTGGCCAAGCGGGACGCCGACCGGGAGATCGCGAAGGCGGCCGGCCGGCGCGGCAAGGGCATGGACTGACCTGACCTGGGGCGACGCGCCGGGACGGGGATCCGGAATTAACCCGGTGGCGCGAGGCGTTAAGGTTGGGGTGGCTGCCACGTCAGGTGGCCCTGTCTAGGGGGTGACTGGTTTCGACTTCGTACGCTGCGTCAGGGGAAGCGAGCCGAGGAAGCCGACGTCGTCTCGAGAATCGGTCGTCGGAAACCAATAAGCGCCAAGCACAATCGCGCTGACTTCGCTCTCGCCGCCTGAGGCGAGTAGCAAGTCTGTCGGCCTGGGAGTGCCTTCGTCCCAGTCTGCCGGCATCAGCTAGAAGGCTGGCCAATCGAACCCGGTCGCGGGGTTCGTGCGGCGAGATTAATCAGCGACTGGGCCCGTCACACCAACTCGCTCGCGTGATCGGTGGGGCCGAGTAGAGGCATAGCGAGCTGCGCTCGGAGAAGTCCTGACAATCCGACGAAGGACCCGGGTTCGATTCCCGGCACCTCCACCAGCGCTCTGCGCCTCGGTCCTCGGACCGGGGCGCAGAGTCGTTTTACCCGCTCTGTGCCCCGGAGGGGATCGACCGGGGACGGATCGAGCACTCCGGAGGCTGGACACCGACGGGGTGGTGGACTCACCATCAGCTCAGGCGGTAGGCGCTCAAGGAGGTGCGTCATGGTGACCGGCCCGATTCAGCACCCGGTGGCGGCGTTCCCGACCGGCGACCCGATCGCCCTGCGCGCGGCGCGGCGGCACCGGGTCACCCTGCTCCGCGAGATCCACGCCTTCGAACAGGCCCTGGCCGGTCCGGCCGACGATCCCGACTGGCGACACCGCGTCGCGCTCCGGCTGGACGGGCTGCGGGGCGAGTTCACCGAGCACGTCAGGCTGACCGAGGGACGGTCAGGGCTCTACGCCGAACTGCTCGACCGGGCACCACGGCTGGCCCGGACCGTACATGTGCTGCTGCGCGAGCACGCCGCGGTGGCCGCCGTACTCGCCGCGCTGCAACGGCGGGCGCAACTGCCCGAGGCGACCACGGAGGAACTGCGGGGCTGGGCCGGTGACCTGCTGCGGGAACTGTCCCGGCACCGGCAGCGCGGGGCCGACCTCGTCTACCGGGCCTACGGCACCGACATCGGCCGCCCGAGCTGACCGGGCCGGACCTGGTCGTCCCGGTCGGAGCGGTCCGACGCGCCGACGACCGGGTGTACGGAACCCGACAGCGCCGGACGACGTCTGATCGACATGCGACGTTTTCCCGCCCCGCTGGGCCTAGCGATGTTGTTGACCCTCGCCGCATGCGCACAGCCGGACACCTCGACCGGATCGGCCGCACCCGACCGCCGGGAGGAGGCGTTCCAGCAGCGGGCGACCGAGGTCGCGGCGGCCTGGCAGGCGGCGGTACCACCGGACTGGCGCACCGGGTACGTCCCGTTGCAGGAGCCGACCGTGGTGCCCGCCGACGCCAGGCTCGGTGAGGACACCAAGCAGGCCCTCATCGCGGGGTGGTACCGGGAGCGGGCACCGCTGCCGTCCGCCGTTCCGGCCGACGGCATGATCGTCTTCCCGGACGGGAAGCTCACCGTGCCACTGGTGAGCGCGGTGGACGCGTACCGCCAACTCGACCAGGGTGACCCGCCGCCCTGTCCGAAGGGTCCGAAGCTCCCGCCGCCGCCCGTACCGGCCGACAGCGGGCCGGACGGCTCGGTCAGCGGGCCGGCGATGATCGCCTGCACCCCGCTCACCGTCACCAAGGTCGAGCTGGGCACGACCACCATCCGAACCAGCCGGGGCGAGGCCACGGTGCCGGCCTGGCTGTTCACCGTCGACGAGCTCGCCACCCGGATCGCCCGGGTCGCGGTCGCCGCGAGCGCGACCGGGACCCCGCCGGAGCCGCCCGCCCCCGCCGACACCCCGGCCGAGGGGCTGGTGGGCGCGCAGGACCTGGTCGGGACCGACGGGTCCAAACTGACCTACCGGCTCGGCGTCGGCGCCTGCGACACCGAGGTCACCCCACTCGTACGGGAACAGGACGACCTGGTGCTGCTCGGCGGTACGGCAGTCCGGTCCGACGGCATCTGCACCGACCAACTGGTGCTGCAACCGGTCACGGTGACCCTGGAGGCGCCGCTTGCCGCCCGTACCGTGCTCGACGCCTCCTCCGGACGGCCGCTGATCCTGACCACGGCCCGCTGATCCTCCTCGGCGGCCCGGTCCGGGCAGCCGCGCTCGCGCGGCGCGCCCTGATCCGCCGGCGGTCTCCCTGCCGTCGGCGGGTCAGGGCAGTTCGATCGGCAGGGTGATCCCGTCCAGGCTGCGCGCGCAGGCGCAGGATCGGTCCAGGGGCAGCGTCGCGACCGCGTCGAGGAGCAGTTCGCGCAGCCGTTCCGTGTTCTCCCCGAAGACCCGGAACACCTCCTCGTGGGTGACGCCCTCGCCACCCTCCACGCCGGCGTCCAGGTCGGTGACCAGGGCGACCGAGGTGTAGCAGAGTTCCAGCTCACGGGCGAGTACGGCCTCCGGATGCCCGGTCATGTTGATCACCGAACCGCCGATCGCGGTGAACCACCGGGACTCCGCCCGGGTGGAGAAGCGCGGACCCTCGACCACCACCATGGTCCCGCCGTCGTGGGCGTCGATGCCCTGCCGCTGCGCCGTGGTCAGCACCGCACGCCGACCGTCCGGGCAGTACGGGTCGGCGAACGAGACGTGCACCGCACCGGTGTCGTAGTACGTCTGCTCCCGGCCACTGGTCCGGTCGATCAACTGGTCCGGCACCACGAACGTGCCCGGCCCCAGTTCCGGCCGCAGGCCGCCGACCGCGCACGGGGCGAGGATCTGCCGTACGCCGAGCGAGCGCAGCGCCCACAGGTTGGCCCGGTACGGGATCCGGTGCGGCGGGTACCGGTGATCGCGCCCGTGCCGGGGCAGGAACGCCACCGGTCGGCCGGCGATCTCGGCGATCGTGATCGGGTCGGACGGGGCGCCGTACGGGGTCTGTACGGCGTGCTCGGTGGCACCGTCCAGGAGGGCGTAGAGGCCGGAGCCTCCGATGATGGCAAGCTCTGCGTCTGCACTCACGGGCCTACCCTGCCATCCCCGACCGCTCCGGTGCCCGGTAGCCCCGCCACACGCCAATCAGCGCTGTTACCGGCAAGTGGACCACTGTCGGGACGATCCGGACGGTCCGGCTTATCGCCGGTTGCTCAACTCGCACTGGCCGTCCAGACCTTAGCCAGCGACAGCCGTGCAAGCTATGGTGCGAGGCATGGCGTTGACTGCGCGCATGGTCGCGTTTGACGGTGTGGATCCGGTATGGCCGACGGTGTTCGGCCCCTCCCGTGACTGCGCCTCCGAGTAGAGATGTCCGGCGTACAGGGTGAGGGGCAGGCGATCGGGGGGCGCGCCATGGCGTCGATGACCGGGCAACTGCTGGTCGCGACTCCGTCTCTGAAGGATCCCAACTTCGACCGTACGGTGGTGCTGCTGGTCGCGCACGAGCCCGGCGGCGCCCTCGGGGTGGTGCTCAACCGCGCCACCGAGGTGCCGGTGGCCGATGTGCTCGGCGCCTGGGGCAGCCTGGCCGGTGAGCCCGCGGTCCTGTTCGAGGGTGGGCCGGTGCAGCCGGAGTCGGCGATCTGCCTGGCCCGGATGCGCACCCCGGTACGCCGGGTGAAGGGCTTCCACCAGGTGTCCGGTGCGGTCGGCACGGTGGACCTCTCCGTCGACCCGGAGCGGATCGGTGACGCGGTCTCCGGAATCCGGGTCTTCGCCGGCTACTCGGGTTGGTCACCGGGGCAACTGGAGGCGGAGATCGAGAGTGGGTCGTGGTTCGTCCTGGACGCCCTGCCCGGTGACGCGTTCGTCGACCGGCCGGACGACCTGTGGCCGATGGTGCTGCGTCGCCAGGGCGGCATGATGGCCGCGGTGGCCCACTTCCCGCCGGACGTGGCCCTGAACTAGCTGGTCGGGGGCGGGTTGCCGGAGGCGACCCCCTCGGAGATGACCTAGCAGCGGGGCATGTGTAATATTGCGCGAGTGCCCGAGAGATCGGGCAGGCAAGACAGAGCGGTTGAGCAAGCTAGGGGCCGTGGCGCAGCTGGTAGCGCACCACACTGGCAGTGTGGGGGTCAGGGGTTCGAGTCCCCTCGGCTCCACCCTAGGGCGAAGGCCCTGGTCGAACCCACTCGGGTCGACCAGGGCCTTACTTTATTGGTTGTATCCGGCTGGCTGTACTGTGCCAAATCGGCCCACGCTGACGGTTTCATCGTCACGGTCGGCGGCGGATCGACCGCGAGGCACAACGCTTGGTTCATCGCGTACATCGGGCGAAGCTGCTCGGTACAGCGGCCCGCAAGGCGTGTGGGCCGTTGATCTGTCGGCGCGACGCGGCGGCGCCAGCGGTGTTCCTCGTGGCGGGTGAGGAAGAATCAACCCATGAGCACCGACCTCGCCCTGCTCCTGGGCACCCAGGAGACCGCTGCCCTGGAGTTCAAACGGGAGGCGACGGACCGTAACGCCATCCGAAAGGCAATTTGTGCGCTAGCTAACGATTTGCCGGGAGCGGGCGGTGGACATCTCATCATCGGGGTGGACGACGGGGGTCAACCGGTCCGGGGCATGGATATCTCCGATGCGGCACTCCTTAGAATCACCGAATATCGTGACCAAGGTTTGATTCTGGACCGGCCTTCCATGGTGGTCTCCGCTGAGAAATTTGACGGCGTTGATGTCATTCTGATCCGGGTAAACGCCTCGCGTACGCCTCCGGTGCGCTTCGACAACGTCGTCTACGTACGCCCAGGGCCGACCACTCGACGGGCGATGCGGGACGACGAGCGGGTCCTGTCCGAGCGGCGACGCTCCTTTGAGACGCCGTTCGACGTCCGAGTCGTGCCGGGGGGCGAACTGGATGACCTAGACCTCGAACTCTTTCGGTCGGAGTACCTGCGCCAGGCGGTCGATCAGTCAGTGCTCGACGAGAATCACCGTTCCATCGAGCAGCAACTCGCCTCACTCCGCCTTGCGGATGTCGACGGCACGCCGTCCGTGCTCGGGCTCCTCCTCGTCGGGCTGAACCCGACCGTGCGACTGCCGGGAGCCTACGTGCAGTTCGTGCGTTACGAAGGAATCGACGTCGGCGGTGCGATCCTCGACGAGCAGGACATCCGTTCGAATGTGATTGGCGCGGCGGAACGCTTGGAATTCGTCCTCAAGGGCCATCTGCATACGCGTCTGGTGGAGGTCAGCGGATTCCGTGAGGAGCAGAGGCCCGACTATCCGTTCGACGCCCTGCGTGAGGTGTGCATGAATGCGATCATGCACCGGAATTACGAGTCCTCGAATGCGCCGCTGCGAATTGCATGGTTTGACGATCGAGTCGAGGTCACGAACCCTGGAGGTCCATTCGGACAGGTGCGGGCGGACAACTTCGACAGAGTCAACGACTACCGGAATCCGTCGCTCGCTGCGGCGATGAAGTCACTGGGATACGTCAACCAGTTCGGCCGAGGCATCGGCCGTATCAAGAGCGCCTTGAGTCGAAACGGAAATCCGGAGCCCGTTTTTGTGGTCGATGACTCCTCCTGGACGGTGACGATGAGGAGCGCCAGGTGATTTCCGTAGCGATGTTCAACAACAAGGGTGGCGTCGGAAAGACCACCCTCACCTATCACCTCGCGCACATGCTCCAGCGACTCGGGCACCGGGTTCTCGCGGTTGATCTCGATCCGCAGTCGAACCTGACCGCGGCGTTCCTCGACGAGGACGCGCTCGGCCTGCTGTGGAACGAGACCGCCACGCCAGCGTGGGGTGGCCCGCATCAGCAGCGTCTGTGGGCGGCCGCGGATCGAGGGTCAGGCACGGTGGTGACCGCCCTCCAGCCGATTATGGACGGTGTCGGTGACATCGAGACCATGCTGCCGGTGACCATCACGCAGGACCTATGGCTGCTCCCCGGAGACCTGGACCTGAGCAGGTTCGAAGACCGCCTCTCCGACGCCTGGCCCCGTGGCTTCACCGGCAATGACCAGGCGGCGCTCCGGGTAACGACCGCATTCCATCGGATCATTCGGCAGGCGGCCGAAGAGGTTGACGCTGAGATAGTCCTCATCGATGTCGGCCCGAACCTGGGCGCGATCAATCGGGCGGCCCTGCTCGCGGCGGACGCGGTGCTGATGCCGTTGGCGGCCGACCTCTTCTCCCTCCGTGGTCTGAAGAACCTGGGGCCGACCCTACGGGAGTGGCGTTCGATCTGGCGGGAGACCGTTCTGCCCAAGGTTCCGTCGAGAATCAGCGCGCCCAGGGGAACGATGGCGCCCCTGGGGTACGTCATCATGCAACCAACCATGCGACTCGACCGGCCGGTACGTGCGTACCAGCGATGGTTGGAGAGAATCCCTACCGTGTTCGCCACAGCCGTGCTTGACCAGGCCGATTTCGACATCGGCCAGCAGTACGAGATCGCCACTCTGAGGAACTATCAGAGCCTCATGCCATTGGCACATGATGCGCGTAAACCGATGTTCGACCTGCGGTCGGCCGATGGTGCACTCGGTAGTACCCAGACGCTTGTCCAACGGTGCCATCAGGATTTCAGGGCGCTGAGCCGTGAGCTGCTGCGCCGGTTGGACATGTCACACGACGATCGTTGAGCGTGGATGCGGGCTCGCTTGGTATGCGGTCTTCGATGTCTGGGAGGTGCCGCCGAACCCGGTCGGCGCCAGGGTCTCCGAGCGGGTTGAGGGTGTGAAGTGTGCGGCGGACCCGTGCTCGCCTTCGGCAGCTCGGCTGCTCCGGCTTTGTGGCCACGGTGCGAGCTGGGTCGGACCTGCGTCCCTGCTCTACGCATCCACTGGCGCTTCCCGCTCGGGAAGCGCCAGTTCTGTCTGTGTGGACCCTGTCCGGAGCCTTCGGCCGTAGTCATGGGCGCGGCCCCAGTATGGCGGTGCCTTACGCCTGGACCCAGAACTGCCACCCCTGCGGTGCGGGCGGCCAGGTCGGGTCCGGTTGCCAACTCTGCGGCGGCGCCCAACCGGGAGGGGGCGTGGGCCAACCCGGTGGGACGACGAACCGCCACACCGGTGCCGTTGCCACATCCTGAACGGTCGAGGTCTTGGCATGGGTGGCCGGGACCACGCCAGTCGCGCTCGGGGGCGCATCAAGCCAGGCGTCGGAAAGCTCGCTTGCCTTCGACATCTTCACCGAGATATCGGCCTTGACACGGTTGCCCTTGAGGATCGCGCGCGCTGCCGTGGTCAGCCCCATGCCGCTGAGGTGGGCGATCACCGGCAGGATCTCGTCTGAGGTCGCCGGGCTCAACGTGCCGGCTGCGGAACCGTTGATCCTGACCTCGACGAGCGTACGGCTGGATCGCGCCCGCTGAATTTCAACCTCGTGCAACGTCACGTAAACCCACGATTCGCCCTTGGTGCTGACTAGGGCGGCGAGATGTGCCATGTGCTTCTCTTCGCCACTTACCTGCACAGCCCGTCCGGTTGGCAGCACGGTGTGAAGCTCCGACGGTGGCATGTTCGTCGGTACGATCATGTGCGGTTCCGCGAGGTCGAGCCGCACCGAACCAACGAACGTTCGGCGGCGCGGATTATCCCAGTCCTCCCGCTCCTCCGCCCACACTCGGGCCCGAACCTGGGGTGTCCAGCCCTGGTCGAAAAGCGCGGTCAGAACAGGGGAATACAGCGCTGCCTGCTCCTTGGGCAGGTAGCCGACGTGACGACCGGAGCAGACCACCTTGATCGCGTTGCGATCGAACTTATTGCCGGGCTTCGGTATGAGGTGGGCCTGCACCATGATCTCGTTGCCGTGGGGCTTGAAATCTCGTCCGAACAAGGCCCGGATGTCCTTCGCGTAGTTGGACTCCCCGGAAACCTCCTGATCGCACCATCCGCGCTGGCCCCACAAGTCAAACGGTCGAGTCACCGAAGCACGGTACCGCTTTGAAGATCAAAGGCATGTTCCCCTGAATGGACACCGGCCTTGTCGGAAAACCGACACGTCGCACTCGTCTATCCCCCAGAAGAAGGGCCCCTCGCAGATGAAAAAGGCCGTGGTCCAACTTTGGCGCCGTTGCGGTCGCGGTTCCTCCGGACCGGGTACGCGGAACAGGTCTGGTTGCCTTGCGTGGCTTACGCCGAGGCCCGGGATGCGACTGCTTCGCGACTTCCTCCGCGTAGCGCTGGTGGTTGAGTTCGAGGAGCCGGTCCAACACCTCGACCGTGACGACGCGCTCGGGCTGCGGGCGAGGGGCCGCGCCCGATGGCGATCGCCCATCCGCGGGGAAGTCGCGGGTGGACGATCTGCGGTCCTGCTCAGTGGTGGCCAGACGAGCCGTGGTTTGTCGGTCGTACCCGGGCGGACGGGCGGCGGTCAGGCCGCCACCGGGGCCACGGCCGGTACGGCGCCGGTGGTGCCCGTCGAACCGTCGGCACCGCTCGTGGGACGTACCCGGTCGGTGTTGGAATTCTCTTCCGGGTGCACCGGCGGTGCCGGCTCGATCGCGGCCAGCCGCCAGCAGAGTACGGCGACGACGAGCAGCCCCACACCGGTGACGATGAGCGGGACGATCGGACCCGTCGCCGGTTGCCAGTCGCCGCCGAGCGGGTTGTAGCTTGCCGGCGAGGCCATGGGCGGGATGCCGCGGGTGTACCGCGCCTCGGCGACGAGCAGGGCGTAGAGCTGGATGGGCACCGTGATGACGATGATCGCCCGTACGGCCAGCGCGGTCTGCCCGGTGGTCAGGGTGCCGCCGCGGGTGATGATCCAGGCGGCGAGCAGCAGCGCCCCGCTCAGGACGGGCAGCAGGTAGCGGCCCTGTCCGACGAACCCACCGGTCGCGTCGGCGTTCACCGCGTCGAGAACGGACGCGACGCCCACCGCGCCACCGACGACGATGAGCAGCCGCCACCGGTCGACACCGCTGCCTACCAGCGCGGCGAGGAGCAGCAGCGCGCCGGCCGGCAACTGCCACAGGACGTACGCCGATCCGGACAGGTGTACGTCGAGCCAGCCGAGCTCACCGACCATCTGGTCGATGAGCTGTGGCCAGCGACCCACCACGTGCACCATGATCTGGCCGGGACCGAAGCCGGCCGGTGTGCCCCCGGCGAGTTTGCTCGCCTTCATCACGACGATCCACAGCACCGACAGCACGCTGACGACCGTGACGACCAGGGTGGCGATCCGCAGCGACCGGTCGACGACCAGGCGGCGCAGGTTGGCCCAGCGCAGCGGGAGCAGCAGGGCGCCGAGCGCCAGGGCGAGCCAGGCCGGACCACCGCTGCGGACACTGACCAGGATGGCGGCGCTGATCACGACGAGGGTGAGCATCCAGGTGGGCGGCCGGTCGTCCCGGGGCCCGGCGAGGACGGACAGGCCGGCGGCGAAGAGCAGGATGCCGGCGGCGATCTCGACGCCGTTGGGGTTGACCGCGCCGGCCATGTTGATCGCGATCGGGCTCGTACCGAGCAGCAGCGCGCCGAGCAGCAGGGGGCGCCGCGAGCGGACGATGCAAACCACCGCGAAGGCGAGCAACGTGGCGGCGACCATGCCGGTGAGCAGCCGTACGCCCATCACCCCCCGCATGTCGGGCCAGATCTTGAGTGGCAGCCCGACCGCCGCGTAGTACACCGGGTTGTACCGTCCCGCCGGGTTGCCGACCTCGACCGGGGTGAGGTCACGGCCGTCCGGGGCCTTGGCGCAGGCTGCCGACACCTCGGGACGCATCTGCCAGCAGATGTCCGCGGCCTTCACCAGGCTCGCCGGCACCTTGTGGAAGGCGCCGGTGCCGAGCGAGGCCGCCTCCGGCTTCAGGAACACGTCGCCGCTCACGACGCCGTACGCGCGGTAGATGTGCGCTATCTCGTCCGCGTTGCCGTTGTACGGGCTGGCGAGGGACCAACCGGTGATGACGAGGAAGAACCCGGCGAACGCCAGGGACCAAAGCCGTGGAAGGTGCAACTCACACTCCGAGTTAGGAGGGATGTCGGCACCTGTTCCGGCCGACGCCCGGCGGGGCGCGATGTTATCAGGGCCGGACGTTCCTGAAGGGGCGACGGCCCAGCTCGGCGACGGGTCCGTCACCGCGCGGGTAGGCCCCGGCTCGCGTGGAACCCGCCGACTACGGGGCGACGACCGAGTTGTCGGTCACGTCGACGATCCTGATCGCTTCCATCGGGCACGTCTCCGCGGCCTCGACGACGTCGTCGTCCGGGTCGAGCAGCTCGGCCCGCGGACGTGCCCCGTCGTCGGTGAGTTCGAACCGGCCCCGCGCGATGGACACGCAGTTGCCGGAGGACACGCAGGCGTTCGGGTTGACTGAGACCCGCCACCGGGTAGTGGTCACGGCTTTCTCCTCCGATCGTCCGATCCGATGCCCCGTGACGGTGCTCAGTCGCGGGTCGCGCGCAGCGGCTCCCACCAGGCGCGGTTGGCGCGGTACCAGGCGACGGTCTCGGCGAGGCCCTCCGCGAACCCGATCCGTGGCCGGTAGCCCAGCTCCGCCGTGATCTTCCCGTCGTCGACCGAGTACCGCCGGTCGTGGCCCTTGCGGTCCTCGACCCGGCGGACCCGTTCCCACCCGCACTCGCAGGCGGTGAGCAGGTGGTCGGTGAGCTGGCTGTTGCTCAACTCGGTGCCGCCGCCGATGTTGTAGATCTCACCGGGTCGGCCGCCGGCCAGCACCAGGGCGATGCCGCGACAGTGGTCGTCGACGTGCACCCACTCGCGGACGTTGTTCCCGTCGCCGTAGAGCGGCACGGTCCGCCCGTCGAGCAGGTTGGTGACGAAGAGCGGGATGACCTTTTCCGGGTACTGGTACGGCCCGTAGTTGTTGGAGCTGCGGGTGATCATGACCGGCAGTCCGTGCGTACGGTGATGGGCCAGCGCCAGCAGGTCCGACCCGGCCTTCGTCGCCGAGTACGGCGAGTTGGGCGCGACCGGGCGGCGCTCGTCCCAGGAGCCCTCGTCGATCGATCCGTACACCTCGTCGGTGGAGACGTGCACGAACCGGGAAACCCCGTGCCGGTGGGCGGCGTCGAGCAGGGTCTGCGTGCCCTGCACGTTGGTCCGGGCGAACTCGGCACCACCGTCGATGGAGCGGTCCACGTGGGTTTCGGCCGCGAAGTGCACCACGGCGTCGTGGCCGGGGACGACCGTGTCGACCAGCCGGGCGTCGCAGATGTCGCCGGGCACGAACCGCAGGCGTGGATCGTCCGCCACCGGCTGGAGGTTCGCCCGGTTGCCGCAGTACGTCAGCTTGTCCAGGACGGTGACCTCGGCGTCGCGCAGGTCGCCGTACCCGTCGTATTCGCCACCGAGGGTGGCGCGGACGAAGTGTGAACCGATGAATCCGGCTCCGCCGGTGACCAGGATCCTCATGTCCGCTCAGTCCAGCGCGTACGCGATTTGGGTGAGGTACTGGCCGTAGTCCGACTGGCGCATTCCGACGCCGAGTTGGTAGCAGGTTTCGGCGTCGATGAACCCCATTCGGAGGGCGATCTCCTCCAGGCAGGCCACCCGTACGCCCTGCCGCTTCTCGATGACCTGCACGTACTGGCTGGCCGCCAGGAGCGAGTCGTGGGTGCCGCAGTCGAACCAGGTGTTGCCCCGGCTGAGCCGGATCAGCCGTGCCCGGCCCTGCTTGAGGTATTCCAGGTTGACGTCGGTGATCTCCAGTTCGCCACGGGCCGACGGGGTGAGCCGGCGGGCGATGTCGACCACCTCGTTGTCGTAGAAGTAGAGGCCGGTGATGGCGCTGTTGGAGCGCGGGCGCAGCGGCTTCTCCTCGATCGAGACGAGCATCCCGTTCTCGTCGATCTCGCCGATGCCGTACCGGCTCGGGTCCGAGACGGGATAGCCGAAGAGGGTGCAGCCGTCGAGCGAGGCCACGCACTGCTGCAGCCGCTGGGCGAAGCCGGCGCCGTGGAAGAGGTTGTCGCCGAGGATCAGCGCGACCGGGTCCGGTCCGATGTGGTCGGCGCCGATGACGAACGCCTCGGCGATGCCCCGTGGCTCCTCCTGGGTGGCGTAGGAGATCCGGAGGCCGAGCTGGGAGCCGTCGCCGAGCAGGGCGCGCATGAGCGGCACCGTCGACGGCGTCGAGATGATCATGATGTCCCGGATGCCGGCCAGCATCAGCGCGGAGAGCGGGTAGTAGACGAGGGGCTTGTTGTAGACGGCGAGCAGCTGCTTGGACGTCGCCAGGGTCAACGGGTAGAGCCGGCTTCCGGTGCCGCCGGCCAGGATGATTCCCTTCATGCCAGCTCCGTTCGTCGGGGCTTCCAGTATTGGCTTGTGACCCCTTGGGAAAGGTCTCCTGTATTGCGGCGTTCCGTGGTGAGATGCGCAATCCGGAAGATGCCGCCGACCACCGCCGCCGCCACGCTGTAGCGATGACGCAGACACGCGAACGCGGGCCGTGGCCGACTCGTGGGGACGGGAGGCCACCGCTGGTCGCCGTACTCGGGGCGTCCGGTTTTGTGGGGTCGGCGGTGACGGCGGCGCTGGCCCGCCGCCCGGTCCGGCTGCGGGCGGTCGCCCGCCGGCCGGTCACGGTGCCGCCCGGCGCCGTCGCCGAGGTCGAGACGTACGCCGCCGACCTCACCACCCCTGGTGCCGTCGAGGCGGCCGTGGCCGGCGCCGACGCGGTGGTCTTCCTGGTCCTGCACACCTCCGGCTGGCGCGGCGCCGACCACGACCCGGCGAGCGAGCGCACCAACGTGGGGGTCCTGGACGACCTCGTCCGGACGCTGCGCAGCCGCCGTCTGCCGGCCCCGGCGGTGGTGTTCGCCGGGTCCACGTCGCAGGTCGGCCTGCCGCCCCGGGTGCCGATCGACGGCACCGAGACCGACCACCCGGCAACCGCCTACGACCGGCAGAAGCAGGCTGCCGAAGGACTGCTCCGCGCCGCCACCGCCGAGGGTGTGCTCCGGGGCGTGTCCCTGCGGCTACCGACGATCTTCGGACCGGCCCCGGCTCCGGCGGCACCGGACCGCGGGGTCGTGGCGGCGATGGCCCGCCGGGCACTCGCCGACGAGCCGCTCACCGTGTGGGCCGACGGCGCGGTCCAGCGCGACCTGCTGTACGTGGACGACGTCGCCGAGGCCTTCGTGGCGGCCCTGCACCACGCGGACCTCCTCGCCGGCCGGCACTGGCCGCTCGGGACAGGAGTGGGAGTGAGCCTGCGGGACCTCTTCGGGACGATCGCGGAGGTCGTCGCCGGGCACACCGGCCGACCCCCGGTCCCGGTTGTCTCCGTACCGCCTCCGGTGCAGGCCACCGGGACCGACGCGCACAGCATGGTGGTGGACGCTTCGGCGTTCCGGGCGGCCACCGGGTGGCGTCCGCTGGTCCCGCTCCGGGAGGCGTTGGACCGTACGGTCACCGCCCTCGTGCACCCGACCCGGACGGCTTCGGCGTCGGGGTGAGCGCCGCCTCGGCCCGCAGGCTCGCCGTGTAGTCCGGCAGGATCCCGGCGGCCAGCGCCTCGGCCAGTGTCGGCGCCAGCCGGTCCCGCTCGGACAGCAGCGGCGTGATGTCCCTGGGGATCGGCAGCGACAACCTCGGGTCGAAGGGGGAGACAGCCAGCTCGTTCTCCCGCTGGTACTCCGTGGAGAGCAGGTACGTCATCACCGACTCGTCCTCCAGGGCGACGAACATGTGGCCGACCCCGACCGGGAGGTACACGGCCGGGAAGTCCTCGCCGCCCATCACCACCGTGTCGTGGGCGCCGAACGTCGGACTGCCCACCCGCAGGTCGACCACAACGTCGAGGACCCTGCCGCGCGGGCAGTAGACGTACTTGGCCGTACCCGGTGGGGTGGTGGTGAAGTGCACACCCCGCACCACACCCCGGCGGGACGAGCTGTAGCTGCACTGGGCCACCGGAAACAGCGGGTACCCGACCGCCTCGACGAACACCGACTGCTGGTACGGCGACAGGAAGACACCGCGCTCGTCCGGGAAAGCCGCGGTGGTGAAGGCGAAGGCCCCACCGATCGCCAGTTCCCGCGCGTGTTCGGACATGGTCAGCTCCGTCTCGTGTGTGGTCAGCTCACGTGTACGTGCGGCACGTACCGGATCCATTTCCCGCCGGCCTCGCGGAACCCCTGCTCCTTCGCCATGATCTCGTCGGCGTGGTTCCAGGCGAAGAGCAGCGCGTAGGCCGGGTACGGGTCGGCGAAGGCCGCCGCCGGCCGGACCGGGATGTGCGTGCCGGGCGTCAACCGCCCCTGCTTGGCCGGCGTGGTGTCGCAGACGAACGAGACCAGGTCGGTCCCGATGCCGCAGAAGTTGGTCACCGTCGCGCTCTTGGCGGTGGCCCCGTACCCGACCACCTCGTGCCCCTCGTCCCGCAACCGCTGCAGCAGGGCCCGCAGGTCGTCGCGGATCCGCGCGGTCGCGTCGGCGAAGCGCCGCAACGTCGCCGGGTCGGCGAGCCCCTGCGCCTCCTCGGCGGCGATCAGCTCGGCGACCGCGTCCGACGGCGTACGCGCCCCGGCCCGCGCGATGGTGTAACGGACCTCGCCGCCGTGCACGGGAATCCGCTCGACGTCGACGAGTTCGAGGCCGAAACGGGCCACCATCGCCCGGACCGACCGGGCGGTGAAGAAGAAGAAGTGCTCGTCGTAGATCTGGTCGAACGACGTCTTCGCCACGATGTCCCCGAGGTACGGGTCCTCGAAGACGAACACCCCGTCCGGGGCGAGCAGCGTGTCGACGCCCTCCAGGATCGACCGCATGTACGGGATGTGGCAGATCGTGTTGGCCGCGAAGATGGCGTCGGCGGGCCCGTCGTCCGCCCGTACCCTGGCCGCGGTGCCCGCGTCGAAGAACTCGTTGAGCACCCGTACCCCGTGCTCCATGGCCGCCGCCGCGACCTTCCCGGACGGCTCGAAGCCGAGGTGGCGCACCCCGGCGGCGCGGATCGTCTTCAACAGCACACCGTCGTTGCTGCCGATCTCGACCATGAACGAGTCCGGCTTGGCCAACGCCGTCGCGAGAAAACCGCGGGCCGTCTCCTCGAAGTGCGCCCGCATCACCGACGACCCCGACGAGTAGTACGGGTAGTCCTCGTGGAACATCCGCTCGCGCGGCACCTGCTCGACGAGCTGCACCATCGTGCACGAGTGGCACACCCCGACGGCGAGCCGGTAGAAGAACTCCTCCGGGACGTCGCGCTCGGTCAGGAAGGCGTCCGAGAGCGGCTGCCGCCCGAGGTCCAGGAACTCCTCGACCGAGCCGTCGCAGACCTGGCACTTGGTGGTGGTGGTGGACGCGGGCGGGGCCGAGTCGGCGGTAGGCATGATGGCTGTGCTCCTCGGTCGGTGGCGGCGGGGAAAAGCGGCGGGACTAGAGGGATCCGAGGACCTCGTGCAGGGCCTCGATCACCTGGTCCTGGCGGGCGCGGGGCAGCGACGGGTACATCGGCAGGGAGAAGATCTCGTCGGCCAGCCGCTCGGTCACCGGCAACGAGCCGGTGGCGTAGCCGAGGTGCGCGAACCCGGTCATCGTGTGCACCGGCCACCGGTAGCTGATGTTCAGCGCGATGTCGTACCGCTGGAGCCGCTCGATGATGTCGTCGCGGCGCGGGTGGCGCACCACGTACACGTAGTAGACGTGGTCGTTCTCCGGCCGGACCGAGGGCAGGACCAGGCCGCCGGGGCCGGTGAGGTCGGCGAGCCCCTCGGCGTACCGTTCGGCGATCTCGTTGCGTCCGGCGATGTACTCGTCGAGCCGGCGCAGCTTGCGGCGCAGGATCTCGGCCTGGACCTCGTCGAGACGGCTGTTGTGGCCGGGGAGCGCGGTCACGTAGTAGACCGTCTCCATGCCGTAGTACCGCAGCCTGCGCAGCGCGCGGTCGACGTTCTCGTCCCGGGTGAGCACCGCGCCGCCGTCGCCGTACGCGCCGAGGACCTTCGTCGGGTAGAACGAGAACGCCGCCGCGTCGCCCATCGTGCCGGCTAGTTGGCCGTGGTGGCGGGCGCCGTGCGACTGGGCGCAGTCCTCCAGGATCGACAGGCCGTGCTCGCCGGCCAGCCGCCGCAGCGGGGCCATGTCGACGCACTGGCCGTAGAGGTGCACCGGCAGCAGGGCCTTGGTCCGTGGCGTGATCGCGGCGGCCACCAGGTCGGTGTCCATCAGGTAGTCGTCCTCCCGGACGTCCACGAAGACCGGGGTGGCACCGGCGCCGACGATGGCGACCACGGTCGGTGCGGCGGTGTTCGAGACGGTGATCACCTCGTCGCCGGGGCCGACGCCGAGCGCCTCCAGGCCCAGCTTCACCGCGTTGGTGCCGTTGTCGACCCCGGTACAGTGCCCGCCACCGTGGTAGCCGGCGAACTCGGACTCGAAGCTCGACACGCTGGCGCCGAGCACGAGCTGCCCCGACTCGAACACCGTCTCGACCGCGTCGATGATGTCCACCCGTTCCTTCTCGTACTCGGGCAGGTAGTCCCAGACTCGAGTGGTCATGGCCGCCTTCCGGTTCGCACCAACGGGTGTCGCGGGGATGTTGACGTACGTTGATCTCCGGCTCTCATCGTCACACCCGCTCGCGGGACGGGGCATCTTCCGTGTTGCCCACCGGGGCGGGCACCGCCCGAGCGCTCACGTAGTCGTTGTCCCGCCGCAGCCGCAGAGCCTGCGCGGTGAGGTAGTTGACGCCGTCCGGGTACGTGTACGGCTGCATGAACCAGCCGGCGCGTACGTCCCGGACGAGCCGGGCCAGCGGGTGCGCCGCCGAGTACGCCATCCCGCCGACGATCGTGAGGCTGTCGTTGACGATGCCCAGCGACATCTTGTTGACGATCATTTTCGCGTACTGGAACGGGGTCATCATCCGCCGGCCCCGCTCGGCCGGGTCGCCGCTGTGGTCGGCGGACGCGGTGTCGGCGTCGGTGAGCGCGGTCCCGGCGGTCGCCCGGAGCGCGAAGAGGCGGGCGTCGATCTCCGCGAGGAGGGTGGCCGCCGCGGCCGGCGGCTGGCCGGAGCCACCCGCGCACCGGGCCACCGCGATGTCCCGGGCAGCCTGTGAGATCCCGGTGTAGATGCCGAGCATGGTGATCGAGCTGACCGTCTGGCCGGCCAGGACCGCGTCGTTCCGGCCGCCGAGAGATCGGCGGGGCAGCACGTCGTCGTCGGAGACCGGGCAGTTGTCGAACGCGATGTCGGCCGTGCCGGAGGCGCGCATGCCGAGGCCGTTCCAGTCGGTGAGCACGGTCAGACCGGGCGTGTCCCGGGGCAGCATCGCGACGGTCAGCATCGGCGGCTCGCCGTCGACCCGCGTCTGCGCGTGCACGAAGAAGTGCGTGGCGATCGGGGTCATGCTGACCAGGGTCTTGCGGCCGGACAGCGACCAGCGCCCTGAGCCGTCCCGGGTGAGGGTGGTGACCGCCGAGTGATGGTCCTTGACCGCGCCGCAGACCGCCGCCCTGCCGCTGGCCATCGAGCGCAGCAACTGCTCGGCCATCACCCGTACCGGTGGTGTGCCGTTGCGCCACTCCCAGGTGAGGGTGAGGCCGCGGCTGAGCTGGACGTGCCAGGCGAGCGCGGTGGAGGCGTCGGCCTCGGCCACGGTGGCGAGCGCGGTCGCCACGTCGTGCAGCCGGGTCACACCCAGGCCGCCGAGTTCGGTCGGCACGGTCGCGCCCATCAGGCCGTTCTTGGCGAAGGCGGCGAACGTCTCGACCGGGAAGGCGGCCAGGCGGTCGTTCTCCTCGGCCTCCGCCCGGATCTGCGGTACGTACGGGGCGGCGAGGTCGAGCAGCACGCGACCCTCCGCCGTCAGCGGCGAGCGTAGGGCACCGCCCCCCGCCTGCCGCGGGTGCTGTGTCGACATCGCGTCTCCTTCCGTGATGGTGGGTGCCGGGCGCGGAACGGCGGGGGTCAGAACCGGACCGCGCCGGCGTTGATGACGGCAAGCAGGGTCCGGGCCTGGACGTTGACGTACCGGCTGTACCGGGCCAGGGAGGTGAGCTGGCCGGGGGTGACCCAGCGGTAGCCGGGCGGTGGCTGAGCGGGCGCCTGATCCTCGTCGGCGTCCACGACCAGGTACCGGCTCTCCGCCCGGAGGAAACGCCCGCCCTCCTCGCAGTGCCTCGCCGAGTAGCGCAGCCGCGCCGGGGTGGCATTCATGACCGTGTCGAGGAAGGGCGAGCGTTCCCCGGTGAGCGGGTCGGTGAGGTCGTGCGGCTGGCACTGGACGGTCGGGCCGAGTTCGATCACGTCCAGCAGGCCACCCTCGGCCCGGGCGTTCACGAGCAGGTGCGGCACCCCGCCGAAGGAGCGGGACAGGAACGCGTGCACACCCGGACCCTCCGGCTCGATCAGCGGCTGGGTCCAGGCCGTCACCTCACGGCTGCCCGCCTCGACCGCGACCGCCACCACCCGGAAGTACCGGTCCCGGACGTGTCCGAGGGACGCGTCGCGACGGGGCCAGTCGGCCAGCCGGGACAGCGGGACGAGCCGGGCACGCAGGCGGCACCGGGACCGCTCGGTGGTCAGCCAGGACAGCAGGTCGGTGTCCGAGTGCAGCGCGCCGGCCTCGGCGTACGCGGTGGGCGCGCAGGCGAGCACGGTACGGGCGTCCATGTTGACGACGTTGTCCAGGCGCAGGAGTTCGCCGATCTGGCCCAGCGTCAGCCACCGGAAGTCGTCGTCCGGCGGCACGTCGTCGAGCGTCTCGACGATCATGTTCCGGTTCGACTTGTGGAAGAACCAGGACCCGTGTTCGGACTGCAGGACGTCGGCGAGCACCCGGTGCCGATCGAGGTTGGTGAAGAATTCGAGGTACTTCACCGCACTGCCGCCGTGTACGCGGGTGTAGTTGCTGTGCGTTGCCTGCACGGTGGGGGAGAGCTGGAGCAGGCCGGTGTTGCCCGGCTCCATCTTGGCCTGCATCAGGAAGTGCAGTACGCCGTCGAACTCCTTGGCGAGGATGCCGAGGATGCCGATCTCCGGCTGGACGATGATGGGCTGCTGCCAGATCGGCGTCGGGTCGTCCTCCGAGCTGACCTCCAGGCCCTCGACGGTGAAGAACCGGCCGCTGCGGTGCCGGAGGTTCCCGGTGGTCGCCTCGAAGTCCCACCGGTCGAGTTGGGTGAAGGGGATCCGCCGGACCCGGAACTCGTGGGCCAGGCGGCGCCGCGCGAACCACGCCGGAAAGTCGGCCGTTTGCAGGGCGGCGCCGGACGTGGCGGCGGCGGAGCGGGCGAACCGGCCGGGGAGCTCGTTGTCCTCGCGCGCCTCGAGAAGGGCATCTGTGGCCATCCGAAGGATCTCCCTCTCATGGGGTTCGCCGAGGTCGCATCGCCAGGGCAACTCCAGCCTGCCGGCAGGTCGACGGCCGATCCACTTCGTCGTTGCCCTCCGTCGGGGGGCGGCGATTCCTCGACGGGCACGGCGACGTCCCGGCCGGGCGGGCCGGCCGGGACGTCGGAACCGTTAAACGGCGCCGGCGGGAACCGGGGCCTTCTCCAGGACCACGTCGAGCGTCTTGTGGCCGTTCATGATGAAGGTGCCCTGCGACTCCAGGTCGTCGGGCGTGACGGCGAGCTGGATGTCGGGGAAGCGTTCGAACAGCGCCGGCAGCGCGATCTTCGCCTCCAGTCGGGCCAGCGGCGCCCCGAAGCAGTAGTGGGTGCCGTAGCCGAAGCTCAGGTGCTCCTTGTCGGCCCGGGTCACGTCCCACTCCTCGGCGGTCTCGCCGTGGACGGCCGGGTCGCGGCCGATCGCGCCGTACCCCATCAGGATCGGGTCACCCTTGGGGACGATCGTGCCGTCGATGTCGAGGTCCTCGACGGCGAACCGCAGCGGCAGCATGTTGAGCGGGGACTCCAGCCGCAGCGTCTCCTCGATGACGTCGTCCCACGAGGCGCGGCCGTCCGCCACCATCGCCCGCTGCTCGGGGTGGGTCAGCAGCTTGAGTACGGCGTGCGTCACGAGGTTCATCACCGTCTCCGAGCCCGCGCCGAGCGCGACGAAGAGGGTGCCGATGAGCTCGTTGTCGGTGAGCCCCTCATCACCGTCACCGCGCAGCAGGTCGGTGGTGAGGTCGTCCTGGGGGTGCGCCCGCTTCGAGGCGATGAGCTTGCCGAACTGCTCGTGCCAGTCGCGGATGTTGGCTTCCGCCTCCTCGGGCGTGAGGGAGGAGTCCGGCGTCTTCTCCCCGCCCCGGAGCACCGCGGCGCGGTCCGCCTCCGGCACGCCGAACAGGTCGCAGATGATGGTCGCCGGCAGGGGGTACGAGAAGTTGCGCTTGAGGTCGACCGTCTCACCGGGCGGCGTCTCGGCGAGCCGGTCGAGCAGGCCCGCGACGGTGCGCTCGATGTACGGCTGCATGGCGCGCACCCGCTTCGGGGTGAATGCCTTGACCACCGGGCGGCGCAGGCGCTGGTGTTCCTGGCCGTACGCCGTGGTCATGTTCTCCATCGTCGGCCAGCTCGCCAGCGGCCAGTCGGCACCGATCTCGCCGCTGATCCAGGCGGGCCAGTGCATGCGTGGGTTCTTCGACACCTTGGGGCTGTTCAGCAGCTCCATCGCCAGATCGTGTCCGACGACGACCCATCCACGGACATTGCCCGGAAGCTCGACCATGGCGATGCCCGATCCCTGCTCCCGCAGTGCCTGCGCCTCAGCGTGCACGTCCTGACCGGTCACGTCGAGCTTGTACGGGCAGCGGCCTTCCATCCGAACCTCCTGGGAATAACGCGGTTGTCTTGTTGGGTCCTTTTCGACCGTACGGACACTGTTCGGCGGCCGGCATCTTCGACGTTGCGGGCCGTTGCGGTGGCCCGGTTCCCGATCGGAATCGAAATCCGGGCACGAACATGCCGGACACCCCGCCGAGTGACGGGGTGCGGCAATGCGGGGATCTGCTTCAGGAAGGCGTGTTGACCGGGCTGTTCTGGTAGGCGGCGAGGCGCCATTCCCCGTCGTCCTTGATCACGATCCAGGTGGCGCGGATGGCCCGCTCAGGGGTGACCTCCGCGTCGCCCGGGGCGAGCACACCGCCCTGGGTGACGACGATTCCGAGGTCACCGTGAACGCGCAGGTCGATGGGCTGCCCGGTCACCCTGGTCCCCTTGAACGGGCCCTCGAACGCCTGGCTCATGTACGCGCGGATGTCGTCCTGGCCCTTGAGGAACAGGCCCGGCAGGATCAGCGTGCCGTCGGCCGTGAAGACACCGGCGAAGGCGGCCGCGTCCTGCTTGGCCCACGCCTCGACGACGCGCTGCGGGACGGCCGCGATCGCGGCCTTGTCGGTAGAGACCTCGGTGGTCATCGATGACTCTCCTCTGTGGGGAAAAGCGGTCAAGCGCATTCACCGTGCGCGCACCGATGGCGTCCACGGCGGTCCCTCCAGTCTGCACACACGACTGGTCCGAAGCTTCTTCCGTAGTGCTCGCACGCACCGCATTCCAGGAGATGCGGTGGTCAAAACGCGGATGGGAGGGTTGACGGGCACGTCCGATTCACATGCGTGTGACGCTAAATGACCTGGTGGAGAGGAAGTCGATGCGGGTTCTTTTTGTGACCGTGCCGTTCAAGACGCACCTGTACGTGTTCGCGCCGATGGCGTCGGCATTTCGTACTGCGGGACACGACGTCCGATTCGCCACCGCACCCGATCTGACCGACGCTATCGGGGCGATCGGGTTCATGGGCGTACCGGTGGGTGGAACCATTCCGATGGACGTGATGATGTCCTCGACGGAGCCGGATCGGGGGCCGGACCGGTCGAACCTGCCGGTGTACCGACCGGCCCAGACCGACTACCGGAAGGTGAAGGACCCCTTCACCGAGCTGGAGTTGACGGCCTTCGGCTCCAGCACCCTGTACCACCACGAGGACATCTACGAGGACCTCGTACAGCTTGCCTCCGACTGGAAGCCCGATCTGGTGCTCAGGGACCCGTTCATGTTCGGCGCCGGTCTCGCGGCCCGGGTGTCCGGTGCGCTCGACGCACGGCTGTTGTGGGGCGCGGACACGCTCGCGCAGCTCCGCGCCGACTGTTACGGCGAGGGCGGCGGGCTGCACCGCAGCGAGGGCAGGGCGGACCCGTTGCGCGACTGGTTGGCGCCGATATACGAGCGGTACGGCTTCCCCTTCGACGAGGAGGTCCTGCTCGGAGAACGTACGGTGATCGGCTGGCCGACATGGACGTGGCGGCCGAAGGACGTCGACTACATCCAGTCGCGCCCGATCGCGTTCCACGGTCCGCACAAGGTCGAAAAGTGGATGTTCGAAAAGCCGGAGCGTCCCCGGGTGTGCATCACCCAGGGTGTCTCGCACCGGGACTTCAACTTCGGCCAGACCGGGGCCGCCGAGACGTTGTTCAACGCGGTCGCCGATCTCGACATCGAGGTCGTCGCGACGTTCAACGCCAAGCAGCTCGGTTCGGCGTCGATTCCGGACAACGTCCGCGTGTTCGACTTCGTGCCGCTCAACGCGCTGCTGACGACCTGCTCGGCCGTCGTGCACCACGGCGGCTACGGCACGATGGCCACCGCGCTCGAACTGGGTGTTCCGCAGCTCGTGGTGCCCAACATCTACTGGAACGAGAAGTGGTGGGCGTCGGTCGCGTTGGCCAACGGGCTGGAGGAGCAGGGGGCGGGCGCGTACGTCGCCGACGCCGACCAGCTCACCTCCGAACTCCTGCGCGAGTATCTGGTCAAGGCGCTGACCGATCCGGACATGATCTCCAATGCCCGGCGGTTGCGTGACGAGCACCTGCGGACACCCACCCCGAACGACACCGTCACCGTCTTCGAGAAGCTGGTGGCGCAGCGGAAAGCGGGCGGAGGGACCGGACCGCTGACGTGATCTTCGGGATCGTCGCGAATCGGAGTTGTGCCGATTCGTGGACGGGAACACGACCGGCGCCGGTGTTGCTGTCAACGGCGGCGTCGGTCGCGGTATGCGGGGTACGCTCGCCGGTATTGTCCGACGTGGGCGTTCCCGACGGGGAGGCACGGTGAAGTTCCTGCTATTGATCTACAGCAATCCGGAGAACTGGGAGCATCCCATGTTCCTGCGCAATCCGGAGTTCCTGGCGATGCCGGCGGCCGAGCGCGAAGCGTTGACGGAGCAGGCCGAGGCCCTGGGCCGGGAGATCAGCGAGTCTGACGAGCTGGTGGTGGCCGCGGCGCTGGCCGATCCGGTGACCACCCGTACGGTTCGGGTGCGCGACAACGTGCTGACCACCACGGACGGCCCGTACCTGGAGACCAAGGAACAGCTCGCGGGTTACGACGTGCTCGACTGCGAGAGCATGGAGCGGGCGATCGAGATCGCCTCGCGGATTCCCGACGCGCGGTTCGGCGCCGTCGAGATCCACCCGATCATGGATATGTCCGGCCTGGAGATGTGAGCACCGGCGGGGAAATCGAGGACCTGCTGCGCCGTCCGGCGCCGCGGGTCCTCGCCGTTTCGGGGCGGCATCGCGACAATCGTCCGGCCCGGCATCGCGACAACCTCGAAACCGTCGGAGAAGCGGCCCGGTAGCGTTCGGGCCACCACGACACGGCGGCCCGAACGCAGTACACCACAGGCCGGAATGGCGCCCCGGCCTGTGGTGCGTGGAATCCCGGTGGGTCAGAGGAACGGGGTGTTGGGCTCGAGCCCGCACAGGCTGCGGCCGTACAGCTCGATGTTGGTGTCCGGCAGGGTCAGCGCATGCATGGCCATGGCGTGCAGATTGCGCTGGATGCGCTGGATCGGGACGTCCTCGTAGATCGACGACGCCCCGCTGGCCGAGGCGAGGATGTTGACCGCCCGCTCGGCGAGCTGGGCTATCCGCCCGAGTTGCACCCGGGAGTAGATGCGATCGGCTTCCGACCACGGTTCATTGATCTTCGCCTTGCGCTCCACCATTTCGGCGAAGCGGTGCGCCCGAGCCTCGGCCTCCTCCGTCAACAGCGCCGCCTCGCCCACCTTGAAATGGGTGATCGGCGCCTCGCGCTGGCTCTGGTAGTAGGTGTAGGTGATCTTCCGGCCCGGGAGCCGCTCCAGGAAGGACTCCATGGCGTACTTCGCGGCGCCGATGGTCTGCCCGGCCGTCGCCGCGGTCGAGGTGACCAGCAGCGGCACCTCGTAGATCGGCTTCGCCGCGTTGGCCCTGGACTGGCTCTGCGGGCTGAACAGATCGCTCTGCGCGACCACGTGTGCGGCGGGCACGAACAGGTCCTTCGCCACGGTGGTGACACTGCCGGTGCCCCTTAGCCCCGTCACGTGCCAGTCGTCCACGATCTCGATCTCGCTGGCGGGAATGAGCGCGGTCATCGGCACCGACTGGCCGTCCGGGCTGTCCAGCATGGCCGCCGCGAAAACCCAGTGGCTGTGCAGTACGCCAGAGCTGAAGCGCCATCGGCCGTTGTAGACGTAGCCCCCGTCGACCGGAGTGGCCGTACCGGTCGCCGAGATGTTGCCGCACACCCGGACATTGGGCGTGGCGAACACCTCGTCCTGCACCTCGTCGGGGAAACGCCCGACCAGCCAGTTGATCAGGGACCAGACCGAGATGCAGAAGGCGGCCGAACCATCACCCCGGGCGATCTCCGCGTGGACGTCGATCAGGGTACGGGCATCGCTCTCGAACCCGCCGTACTGCGTCGGAACGCGCATCCTGAGCAGGCCGGATTCCTCGAACGCCCGGATCACGTCGTCGGGCAGCCGCCGGTTGTCGTCGATCCACCCGCTCCGCTCGCGCAACAACGGCACCAGCGACGAGGCGCGCCGGACCAACTCTTCACGCGTCGGGGCCACCGTCTGCGTCGGCGACATCATGCCCTCCTGGGTGTCGAAATCTGGAAAGTGCTCTGCAATGGAGCCGGGTCGCCAGCGATGTGGCACTTGATTCTGCATTGACGTACGCCGTAGGCGCACCTCCGAGGATGCGATCCCGGTGGTCATTTCTTGCGCTTTGCGGGGCACGCTCGGAGATGCGGTTTTGGTACGGCGGGACCCAGAATCAGATCCGCGAGGGGCTGCGAAATGCCGAAAATGCCGCATGCCCGTGTACTCGCCGCTCGCCGCTCGAGGCGGAGCCCTGTGGGATCGCGCGACCCCGTGCTCATGCCGCGGAACCGGAAGCCAGAGACCATTCACTGTTAGGGGAAAACCGATGGACGACAACCTTCGGCATCGTCAGGTGCAGGTCGGCGATTCGTCGCTGCACGTGGTGGAGGCCGGCACGCCCGGGGCACCCCCGGTCGTGTTCGTGCACGGCTTCCCGACCTCGTGGGTGACGTACCGGAGGGTGCTGGAACTGGCCGCGCCCTCCGCGCACGCCATCGCGGTGGACCTGCCCGGGATCGGCGGCTCGGTCGGTGACCCGACCGACGGGACCAAGAAGGCGATCGCGGGAAAGTTGTACGGACTGTTCGAGGCGCTCGGGCTCAGGGACGTGACACTGGTCGGCAGCGACGTCGGCGGGATGGCGGCCTTCGCGTACCTGCGTCACTTCCCCGGACTGGCCCGCGCGGTGATCCTGCACGTTGTCATCCCCGGGGTGTTCCCGTGGGAGTTCGGTACCCGTGACCCCTCCATGTGGCACTTCCACTTCAACGCCATGCCCGGCCTGCCGGAGGCGCTGGTCACCGGCCGTGAACGGCAGTTCTTCGACCACTGGTACGACAACCTCTCCGGGGACGGGAGCCGGATCAGCGAGCAGTCGCGGCAGGAGTACGTGCGGGCGTACCAGACCGAGGGCGCGCGGCAGACGGCGTTCTCCTGGTATCGGGCCATGCCCCGCGACGTCGCGGAGAACCAGGCCGCGACAACGGACGTCACCACCCCGCTGCTGTACCTGCACGGCGAGAAGCCGGCCGGTCATTCGCTCGACCCGCACGTGAAGGGCTTCCTGGAGGCCGGTATCCGCAACGTGTCGGCCGCCTGGGTGCCCGACGCCGGGCACCTGGCCCACGAGCAGAACCCGGAGGCGTACTGGTCCCTGGTGGCCGACTTCGCCGGCATCCCGGTCCGCTCCCCGGAGCGGACCGGCTGAGACGCGACGCACCACCCTGCCTGTTCCGGCTTTCCCGAACCGCCGGAGGCAGGCGCATCACCGCAGGCAGCGCATCACCGAAGATGCGGCACCCGGAAAGTCGATGGGAAAGTCGACGAGCGACCTCTCATTCAGTGCGACTAGGAGCCCAGCGTGAAGCCGTTTCGAATTGAGATTCCGCAAGCCGATCTGGATGACCTGAACCGCCGGATCGCCGCGACCCGTTGGCCGGAGAAGCTCCCGGACACCGGTTGGGACCGCGGTGTGCCGACCGCCTACCTCAAGGATCTGGCCGAGTACTGGCGCACGTCGTACGACTGGCGTGCCGCCGAGGCGGAGCTGAACCAGTACCCGCAGTTCACGACCGAGCTCGACGGTGCCAACGTGCACTTCCTGCACATCCGGTCGCCCGAGCCGAACGCGACGCCGCTGCTGATCACGCACGGGTGGCCGGGTGCGGTCGCGGAGTTCACCAAGGTGATCGGCCCGCTGACCGACCCCCGCGCGCACGGCGGCGACCCGGCCGACGCGTTCGACCTCGTCATCCCGTCGATCCCCGGTTACGGCTTCTCCGGACCGACCGAGCAGACCGGCTGGAACCTTTTGCGGGTCGCGCAGTCCTGGGCCGAGCTGATGCGCCGGCTCGGGTACGAGCGCTACGTGCCGCAGGGCGGTGACTTCGGTGCGCCGATCTCGATCCTGGTGGGTCTCGTCGACCCCGAGCACGTGGCCGGCGTACACCTCAACATGCTGGCCACCACACCCAGTGAGGACCCGGCCGACCTGGAGAACCTCAGCGAGGTCGACCAGGCCCGGATGGCGCACTCGCAGCGGTTCAACGACCACCTCGCCGGCACCATGAAGCTGCACTCCACCCGCCCGCACACGGTCTCGTACGCGCTGACCGACTCGCCGGTCGGGCAGCTCGCGTACATCGTGGAGAAGTTCAAGGACTGGACCGACTCGGACCGGTTCCCGGAGGACGCGGTCGACCGCGACCAGTTGCTGACCATCGCCACCATCTACTGGCTCACCGGGACCGCCGGCTCGTCCAACCAGACCTACTACGAGTCGGTGGAGCAGCTCCCGATCAACCTGCCGGTCGGCCGTTACCCGACGATCCAGGCACCGATGGGGGTGGCGGTCTTCCCGCACGCCGCGTTCGTGGCCATCCGCCGGTTCGCCGAGCGCGACTTCCCGACGATCGTGCACTGGTCGGAGTTCGACCGTGGTGGCCACTACGCCGCCATGGAGGAGCCGGACCTGCTCGTCGACGACATCCGGACCTTCAACCGCCTGCTGAAGAAGGACTGACGTCGGTCCCGGACGGGCGGAGGCGGGGTGATGAGCGGGACGGGCGACGGCCCCGCGCGGATCCGGCCGTCCGGCCGTCCGGGCGCACGCGGCCGGTCCGTCGGGCCGGGCGCGATTCCGTGTACGGCCTGCTCGACCAGGCAACGGGCCGGCTCGTCGGCACCGGGCCGCAACCCGCTCTGACCGCGTGACACACAGGAGGAGGAACCGGATGACCAAGGATCAGATCGGAAAGCGCGCCGTGGTGCTCGGCGGGAGCATGGGCGGGGTCCTCGCGGCCCGGGTGCTGTCCGAGTTCTACGGGGAGGTGCTGGTCGTCGACCGGGACAAGGTGGTCGGTGTCAGCGAGCCCCGACGTGGCACCCCGCACACCATCCACGCCCACGCCCTGCACGCCCGGGGCCACCTCATCCTGGAGGACCTGTTTCCGGGCCTCACCGACGGGCTGATCGCGGACGGGATCCCCACCTGCGACCTCGGCGAGATGCACTGGTACATCAACGCCCGCCGGCTGCGCGCCGCGTGGACCGGCCTGCGTTCGGTGATGGCGCCCCGGCCGATGCTGGAGGAGAAGCTCCGGGCCCGCGTCGCCGCCCTGCCCAACGTCACCTTCCTGGAGCGGTACGACATCCTCGGCATCGTCGCCACCCCGGACAACCAGCGGATCGTCGGCGTACGGGTGCAGGCGCACGAGGGTGACGAACAGGAGCGACTGCTCGAGGCCGACCTGATCGTCGACTCCACCGGCCGGGGATCGCGTACCCCGGTGTGGCTCAACGAACTCGGCTACACCCGTCCGGAAGAGGAAACCGTCAAGATCGGCCTGGCGTACACGACCCGCCACTACAAGCCGTACCCGGGCATGCTGGAGGGAATTCCGTCGATCAACCAGATCGCGGGGCCGTCGCACCCGCGCGGCGCGTTCTTCGGCAAGATCGGCCCGGACCTGGTCAACCTGTCGCTGACCGGGATCCTCGGCGACTATCCGCCGACCGACCCGGACGCGTTCCTCGACTTCGTCCGCAGCCTGCCGGTGCCGCAGATCTACGAGACCCTGCGCGAGGCCGAGCCGATCAACGACCCGGTGAGCTTCCGGTTCCCGGCCAGCGTACGGCGGCACTACGAGAAGCTGCCCCGCTTCCCGGAGGGGTACCTGGTCATGGGCGACGCGGTGTGCAGCTTCAACCCGGTGTACGGGCAGGGGATGAGCGTCGCCGCGATGGAGGCGGTCGCCCTGCGTGACGGGCTCCGGCTCGGCTCGCCACCCGACGCCGCCGACTTCTTCACCGAGGTGTCCCGGATCATCGACACCCCGTGGGAGATCTCGGTCACCGGCGACCTGGCCTTCCCCGGCGTCCCCGGCGAGCGGCCACTGAAAGTACGGGTCGGGAACGCGTACATGGCCCGGTTGCAGTACGCGGCGACGAAGGATGCCAAGGTCACCGAGGGCTTCATGCGGGTCGCCGGGCTCCTCGACCCGCCCGAGGCGCTGATGCGCCCGCAGATGGTCGGCCGGGTACTGCGGCGCTCCGTCCGCCGGCCCGTGCCCGGAAAGCCCGTACCGGCGGGTGGTGTTTCGTCCGGCGCGGGTGCCAGGCCCACCGCCTGACCCCGGCGACCGACCCCGCCGGAGCCGGGCGGGATCGCGGTGAATCCGACCGGGCCATGAGGGACCGAAGCTTTTCGGGACCTCATGGCGCCGGAATGTCGATTCCGGGCCGTCCGCTCCGACCTCTGCTGTGAGGGAGCCACCAGGCGCCCGACGCATGCGACAAGGACCGACCGGGAAACCCCGTTTGGAGGAACGACGTGTCCGACAGCCATCGACCCGAGCCGACGGCGACCGCCGAGCCCGGGCCAGCGGTCCCCGCGCCGGATCCGCGGCGCTGGAGGGCGCTGATCCTGCTCTCCGTCACCGCCTTCATGGTGATCCTCGACGCCCAGATCGTGCTCCTGGCGTTGCCGTCGATGGAGACCGATCTGGGGGTCTCGGCCAACGTGGGCCAGTGGTTCCTGAGCGCGTACATGTTGGCCTTCGGTGGTCTGCTGCTCTTCGGCGGCCGGCTGGCCGACATGCGCGGGCGCCGCCAGATGTTCATCGTCGGCACGGCGCTCTTCCTGGTGTCGTCGCTGCTGTGCGGCCTTGCCGGCTCGGCGGGCGTGCTGATCGCCGCCCGGGTCGTGCAGGGGATCTCGGCGGCCCTGCTGGCACCGTCCGCGCTGGCGATCCTGATGACGATGTTCCCGGAGGGGCCCGAGCGCAACAAGGCGCTCGCGTTCTGGTCGGGGCTCGGCGGAACCGGCGCCACGGCCGCCCTGCTGATCGGCGGACCGATCACCGACACCCTCGGCTGGGAGTGGATCTTCTTCATCAACATCCCGGTGGCCATCGGCATGCTGATCTTCGCGCCGATCCTGCTGCTCGAGAGCCGCGAGTCGAGCGCACGGGCGTACGACCCGGCCGGGGCGTTCACCAGCACCGTGGGACTGATGCTGCTGATCGCGGCCATCGTCTGGGCGCCGACCAGGGGCTGGGCCGACGGCACGGTCCTCGCCATGCTGCTCGGCGCGGTGGTGCTGATCGCCCTGTTCGTCCTCGTCGAGAGCCGGTCTGCCGCGCCGCTCCTGCCGCTGCGGATCTTCCGGAACCGGCTGTTCGTCGGGGGCAACCTGGCGATGACCCTCTTCGCCATGACGACCCTGGGCATGTCGGTCGCCATCACGACGTACGCGCAGCGGGTGCTCGGGTACACGCCGATGGAGTTCGGCCTCGGCATGCTGACGATGACGCTGATGACCCTCGTCGGAGCCTTCGCCGGTCAGGCCGCGATGACCAAGCTCGGGTTCCGTCCGGTGGTCGCCGTCGCCGCCGTGCTCATGATCGGCGCGCTACTCCTGCTGTCGCAGGTGTCGCCCGACGGCACCTACTTCGCCGACCTGTTCCCGGGCCTGCTCCTCTTCGGCCTCGGGCTCGGTGCCGGGCCGGTGGCAGCGGTCGCCGCGGCGCTCTCCACCGTCGACCAGGAGATCGCCGGCGTGGCCTCCGGCGCCACCAACGCGACGTTCCAACTCGGTGGCGCGCTCGGCGCGGCGATTATCTCGGCCGTGGTCGTTTCCGCCGGCGGCGAGTCCGGGGACCCTGCTCGGATGACCGACGGCCTCCAGGCGGGGCTCCGGGCGGACCTGCTCGTCGCGTTCGCCTGCCTGGTTGTCGCGCTGGTGCTGTTGCGGCCGGTCACCCAGCGGCTCACCAGCAGCGTGCCGCAGCCGTCCTGAGCGAGATCGGCGAGGGCGGGGAAGCACGCAAGCGCTTCCCCGCCCTCGGGCACTGTTCAGCCGGCGACGCGGTAGAGCGCCTGCCAGTAGTAGCTCCACGGCGGCGCCCACTCGTCGGCCAGATCCGTCCAGCCCGCCGCCGGGCGGTACGCGTCGACGAACTTGGCCGACTGGACGCGTACCACCTCGCTGTCGTGGATGTCGATGACGTCCCGGAGCAACCCGGTGCGCAGCGCCATCGCGACGAGCTCCTGACCCTCGGCGTGGTCGTCGAGGCTCGGGTCGAGGTACTTGCCGACCGGGTTCTTCACGTACAGGTGGCGGCAGTGGCGGGCGACGAAGGCGAGGTAGTTCCGGACGACCTCGGCATCCATCTCGGCGAACGAGTCGATGTTGAGGCACAGGTCGAAACGGAGACCGGCGAGCGTTTCCTCCAGGTCCCCGGCCGGTACGAACCGCACCTTGGCGAAGTCGTCGTCGCCCAGGACCTCCCGGAGGTAGGCCCGAGCGAGGTCGAGCGAGTTCTCCAGGTCGACGATGTGGTAGGCGGCCACGTCGTGGTTGGCCAGTACGGCGTGGCACGTACGGCCGTATCCGGCGCCGATCTCCAGCACGGTCCCGCCGTCGAGCGCGACATGGCGCTCCATGAACTCCAGCTCCAGCACGGCCTGCAGGTAGTCCATGCAGACCAGTTCGCCGTGGATCCGTACCGCGATCGGCGCGCCCGTCTCGCGACCGCCGATCCGGCGCAGCCGCTCCCAGCCGGCATCGTCCAGCCCGTCGGCGACGTTGTAGATCAGCGACTTGAGGTAGCGGACTCCGTTGGTCCGCGGGTTCCACAGGGCGAGCTTGAAGTTGACCCCGGCCGATTTGAAGCCGGCCAGGTCGACGCTCGATTCCTTCGTGATGCGCGTCCGATGGTACGTGTCCCACAGAGTGCTGCCACCGTACTTGTCTGCCATGCCGCCATCCTTCGCGAGTCCGCGGCGCGGGACATCCGATGGCGTGCGCTCACCGGCCCATCCGGCTGTTGCGCAATTTGGGAGAAGGAAACGCGGCCACCGCCACGACTCGGTGGTAGCCGCGCAACACCCATGCGCGGCTACCACCGACCGAGTCGGACAGAACGGTCAGCCGATGCTCCGGGCGAAGTTGAAAAAACGGTGCGGGTCGTATCTGCGCTTGATCTGCACCAGCCGGGGGTAGTTCTCCGCGTAGTACGCCTGGCGCCAGTCCGGCAGTGACGGATCCATGTAGTTCTGGTAGCTCTCCGGCAGGGAGTGTTCACTGAGCACCCGGAAGCTGTCGGCGAGCCATTCCTCGCACGCCGTGGTGTCCTCGTCCGTGTAGTCAGGGTGATTCAACGTGCCGGTGTAGCCGATCAACATTTCGGTGGTGCGGTGGACGTAGGCGGTGTCCGTCCTGCCCGGCACGTTTGCCGCCCCGCCCAGGGCCTCGAAGTAGAGCATGCGGTTCTGCCCACTGCGTGCCTTTCCCGGTGCGGCCAAGGCTTCGAGGAGCTGGTCGACATTCGGTGCCGGCTCGTCGAACATTCGGCTGCGGGTGTGGTAATAGTTCTGCCGGGGAGTCTGGGCCACCGGGGAGGTTCCGACGCGGTGGCACTGCTCGGTGGTCAGTTGTGCACAGCCGTAGATGTCCATCGTGGCGTCGAAGACCGACCGTTCGATGACGTTCCGGATGGCCGGAGTCACGCCGATCGTTCCCGCCAGCGTGTCGAGGTGGCCGTTGAGTTCCTCCACGGTGCCGTACCAGTTGCCGAGTACGACGAGCTGCGGTGTCTGGCCCAGGTCCGGGATCATCGCGAGCAGGATCGAGGCGAGGTCGTTGGACGAATCGATCGCCCACCGCTGCCAGTGCTCGATGACCTCCTTGGCGATGTCCCACGACCAGGACAGCATGTAGCTCACCATGGTGCGGCGGTGGACCGGCTTGAGTTCGTAACTGGTGATGACACCGTAGTTTCCGCCGCCGTTGCCGCGCAGCGCCCAGAACAGGTCGGGGTGTTCGTCGGCCGAGGCGCGTACGACCCGCCGGTCCGCCAGTACGACGGTGGCCTCGACCAGCTGGTCGCACGCCATTCCGTACTTGCGGGTCTGCCAGCCGATACCACCGCCCTGCATGAATCCACCCACGCCCACGGTGGGACAGATTCCGCTGACCAGTGCCATTCCGTGCGGGGTCAGCGTGCCGAGGGCGTCGACCTGCTGGGTGCCCGCGCCGATGACGACATTCGGCCCCTTCATCCTGATCTGGTTCATCCGGGAGACGTCCAGTACCAGGCCCTGTGTGGTCGAGTAACCGCCGAAGCTGTGCCCACCGCTGCGGGGGACGGTGTGCAACGAGTGGTCCTGCGCGAACGCCAGGGCGATCTGTACGTCTCTTCTGGTCTCGCAGTAGGCGACGGCCTGCGGACGGATGCTGTCGAATTGAGCGTTTGCCAGCTGCCGGGCCTGTAAGTAGCGGCCATCCGAAGGCAGGACCAGGTCGCCGTCCAGGTGGCGACCGAGTGAATTCCAGTCGACCCTGCCGCCGCGGCTCGAAGGGGCGGTGCCGGAGGCGTAGACGGCTGATGCAGAGGAACCCGCCACGGCACCGATAGCGGATACGGCGGCGAGGCCAAGGAAGCCACGGCGAGTCAGGTCTTTGGTCACAGCGATCCCTTCCTGATCAAGCGGACATCACAGGGAGTCTATCGATGATCGCGTACCTTGCATCTCCTGTCTTGCTGATTTTTGACTCAGCATCAAAGGAGTAAATCCACTTTGGAGAATAATCAACCGGTACGTGCACGAGTTGCCGGGCGCGGCAAATGCGATGCGACCAGAAAATTGCGGAGAGTAACGTCGCGAAACCACAATGGATGGTCGGAAAAGACCCGGAGGTCACGGGTCCGGGATGCGCTGGCAGTGGGTTCGGCGCTGCCGCCGGTCAGGAGTCTTCCGGGGCCAATCGCGCCGCACGGCTGTGCAGGTAGTGCTGCTCGGGCAGGCTGGTGGTCAGGCGGGCGGCCCGCCGGTACGACTCGTGTGCGCCGGCGCGGTCACCGGCCATCTCCAGCAGGTGCGCCCGTACCGCGTGCAGGCGGTGGTGGTCGGGTAGCCGGCCGTCGGCCTCCAGCGGGGCGAGCAGTTCGATCCCGGCCCGTGGTCCGCGCACCATCGCGACCGCGACCGCGTGACCGAGGGACACCATGGGGCTGGGCGCGACCTGCTGCAACAGCTTGTACAGCGCCACGATCTGCGGCCAGTCGGTGTCCTCGGCGCGGGCGGCCTCGCTGTGCACCGCCGCGATCGCCGCCTGGAGCTGGTACGGCCCGAGCCGCGCCCGGGACAGGATCCCGGTGATGAGGTCGAGCCCCTCCTTGAGCGAGTCCGGCTGCCACTGGGTGCGATCCTGCTCGGCGAGCGGCACCAGACTGCCGTCCGGGCGGGTACGAGCCGGCCGGCGGGCGTCGGTGAGCAGCATCAACGCCAGCAGCCCGGCCACCTCGCCGTCCTGGGGCAGCACCTTGTGCACGATCCGGGTCAGCCGGATCGCCTCGGCGGTCAGGCCGACCCGGTGCAGGCTCGGCCCCGAGGTGGCGGTGTAGCCCTCGTTGAAGATCAGGTACAGCGCGTGCAGCACGACCGGGAGCCGCTCGGCCCGCTCGCGCTCGGGCGGCATCTCGAACGTCGCCCCGGCCGCCCGGATGCGCTGCCGGGCCCGGCTGATCCGCTGGGCCATGGTCGTCTCGGGCGCCAGGAACGCCTTGGCGATCTCGGCCGTGGTCAGGCCACCGACCGCGCGCAGCATGAGCGCGACCTGGGAGGCCGGGGTGAGGCTCGGATGACAGCAGAGAAGCATCAGGATGAGCGTGTCGTCGGCGTCCCGCCGTTCGACATCGGCCCCGGGCGCGAGGAACTCGTCCGACGGGGTCTGGGCGTGCACCCATTCCTCCCGCTGCCGGCTCGCCTGCTCGCTACGGAGCTGGTCGGTCATCCGCCGAGAGGCGACCGTGATCAGCCATGCCGAGGGGTTGTCCGGTAAGCCGCGTCCGGGCCACTGGGTCGCGGCGGCGAGCAGTGCCTCCTGGACCGCGTCCTCGGCGGTCTCGAAGTTGCCGAAGTGGCGGACCAGCGCGGCGAGGACCCGCGGCGCCAGCCGGCGCAGCAGGTCCTCCAGCTCGTGCGTGCCGCTCACATCTCCTGGCCAGACATTTCAGCTCACCCCTCCGCGCCGCACCGCACCGGCTGTGGCGCAGCCGGGTGTGGTCAGGCCGACGGGCCGGCGACGCCGACGACGTTACCCTCCGGGTCGGAGAAGTGCCCGACAGCGAAGTCACCGGACTTCGGCTCGGGTCCCATCAGGCGCTTGCCGCCCAGGCTCTCGGCCTTCTGCAGCGCGGACTCGACGTCCGGTACGCCCACGTAGAACACGACCCGGCGCTCGTAACCCTCGCCGCCGCCGATACCGCCGTTGATCGCGTTACCGTCGCCGTTCGTGTGCCCCTCGATGAAGTGGTAGTTGCCCGGCTGGGAGACCTTCTCCGTGGTCGCGTCACCAGCGGTGGACTCCCAGTCGAACAGCCCGGCGTAGTAGTCGCGGAGCTTGGTGGGATCCGTACCAATTATTTCGAAATGTACCACAGGCAGACCCATTGTCCAGTCCTCTCCTCGGTCGTCGGGCACCACCGGTCGGGCCCCTCACATCAGAGGTCGGAGCCAGCCTCCCGGAATCGACATTCCGGTGTCATCCGGACCGGAGAAAAAATCGCCCGGACCAGCGGCGGGGTGTGCCGGAGGCAGGGTCAGGCCGGGACCGGAGCGGCGACGGGGAGTACGGCGCAGTCCCGGCAGCGGGCCTCGTAGGTGTAGGTCCCGTCGTCCGGCAGTGCGGTCGACGGCGGGAGCACCCGGATCATCGGCTCACCGTGTTCGAGCACCTGGGTGTAGACGGCGGTGAAGTGCCGGCAGATGTCGCACACCGCGCGCCGGTAGGTCACCGTCGCCGGACCGAGTTCGAGCAGGGCCCGTACGGGCGCGAACATCTCGCCCCGGTGATCCAGGTCGATCCCGGCCGCCACCACCCGGGTGCCCCGCCCCAGCAGGGTCCGGACCACCGACACGTCGGCGACGGTGAACATGTGCACCTCGTCGATCCCGACCACCTCCACCTGCTCGTCCAGGGCGGCGGCGAGCGAGGTCGTCTTCACCGTCGCCAGCGCGGCACCGCTGCGGGAGACGACGCCGACGTCGCGTACGTGCCGGGCGCTCTGGTAGACCCGGTGCCGGACGTTGGTGTACTGCAGGGGCGAGAGCAGGCTGACGAGTTCGAGCGACTTTCCGCTCTTCATCGGCCCCAGGATGACGGTGAGATCCACGGGCCACACCGTAGCGCCCGACCCGACAGGCGAGAACTCGTCTCTCGGTTACCCTGACCCCCGTCGATGATCAAGGCTCGACGATCAAAGGCTCGACGATCACGGGGAGGACGGGCATGCGACGTACAGGTTTGGACCGGCGGACCTTCGGCAAGCTGATCGGGGCGGCAGGTGCCGGGACGTTGACCGGGGGCGCCCTGGTCACGGCGCCCGCGCGGGCCGCCGCACCGACCTGGAAGGTCACCGGTACGGCGGTGACCGCGCTGAAGAGCTTCGACGACACGATGAAGAGCTTCATGCAGGCGCGGAACATCTCGGCCGGCCAGTTGGCCGTCACGCACCAGGGGCGGCTGGTGCTCGCCCGTGGTTACAGCTACAGCGACGACCCGGCGCAGACGGTCGCGCCGACCTCCCTGTTCCGGATCGCCAGCCTGTCGAAGTCGGTGACCGCCGCCGCGCTGGCCCGACTGGCCCAGGACGGTGCGGTGGCGCTCGGCACCCCGGTCGCGTCGCTGCTCGACCTCACCCCGCCGGCCGGTCAGACCGCCGACCCCCGGCTGTCGCGGGTGACCCTCTGGCAACTGCTCCAACACACCGGGGGCTGGGACCGGGCCCTGGCCTTCGACCCGAACTTCGCCGACCGGACCATCTCCCGGGCGCTGGGCGTACCGATGGAGTTGTACCCGGCGGATGTGATCCGGTACATGGCCGGCCAGCCGCTGCAACACGACCCCGGTACGAAGGTCGCGTACAGCAATTTCGGCTACCAGTTGGCCGGTCGGGTGATCGAGGCGGTCAGCGGCCTGCCCTACGCCACGTACGTGCAGCAGAAGCTCCTCGCCCCGCTGGGCATCACCCGGATGGCCCAGGGTTGGAGCATCGCCCCGCACGCCGGTGAGGTGCGTTACCGCTCCCAGTACACCGGCCCGACCGTGTTGAACGAGACCGGGGCCACCGTCGCCGCTCCGTACGGGACGTTCAGCATGCGGTTGCAGGACGCCAACGGTGGCTGGATCGGGTCGGCGGTGGACCTGGTGCGCTGGGCGTCGGCCTTCGACGCCGCCGGTCCGGTGCTCAACAGCACCTCGCTGGGGCGGGTCTGGGCCGTTCCCGGCGGGATCGGGGTCGACCCGGCCGGCTGGTACTACGGGCTGGGCTGGCAGGTCCGCCCGGTCACCACCGGCGGGACCGGCCGCAACACCTGGCACACCGGCAGCATGCCGGGGACGTACTCATTGTTGGTCCGGACGTACCAGGGGCGGAGTTGGGCGGTGCTGTTCAACCAGCGCGACGATGCGTCGGGTCTGGCGTACCCCGAGATCGACCCGCTGCTGTGGGCGGCCTCGGCCAAGGTGACCACCTGGCCGACGACGAACCTCTACCCGAACTACTTCTGAACCCGGACACCCTGATCGTCGGCTGCCGGTGGGAACCCGCACGGCGGGTGCCCCGCGCGACAACCGACGATCAGGGGCGCCGGGGCGGCTCGGATCGGCTGCCGGGTGTCAGCCGGCGTTGATGATGCCCTTGATCCAGGCGGTGATGTTGTCGACCCGGACGGTGGTCTCCTCCAGGGCGTGCGGACAGGTCGGCCCGCCGCTCTCGATCGAGACGAGGCTGCGCACCCCGCGCTGGTTGTCCCGGAAGTACGGGGCACCCGAGTCGTACGCGCAGGCGCTGGTGTCGGGGAACGGGGCCAGGCCGGTCATGCCGATGGTCGGCCCGACAATGGACGTGACGGTGAACTCGCCGGTGCGGAGCCGGTTGGACGGGACCGGGTTGGTGCCCTGGGTGGAGCCGAAACCGGTCAGCCGGACCACCTCACCGGGGGCCGGCGGGCGCAGGCTCAGTGCGAGCGGCGCGATGGTGGTGATCTGGCGGTCGAGCCGGACCAGTGCCAGGTCCCGCTCGGGGTGCTGACGAACCGTGATCACCTCCGCCTCCTCGCCGATCGAGGACGACATGTCGGCCCGCCCGACGGTGGCGAGGGTCTCGTCGGCCAGGGTGCGTTCCACCCGTACGCCGTTGAGGTCCCGGAAGCAGTGGCCGGCGGTGATGATCCACCTCTGTTGGACAAGGGCGCCCGAGCAGGCGCTGTTGCGGCGCCCGCCGTCGGCGGTCGGGATGCCGGTCATGGTCAGCTTGACCGCGAACCGGTAGAGACCGTTCGGAACGTCGACGCCATTCGCGACCGCGTTGGCCGGACCGGCGGGGACGACGGCGAGACCGGCGACCAGCACCGGCGCGAGCAGCATCCATATCGACCGGAATCGACGCTTGCGTAACACAGGCACCACACATCCTTCGGTTGGTTGCTTGTGTCGGGATTATGGCTCAATAGCGGGGTTGCCGCGCGCCCTGACCCCGCCCGTCCACACCGGACCACCCCCGATGCTCCCGGTCGGAGCAGGTCGGGAGCGATACGGCAGCCGGCCCCGGAACCACGGTGATCATCCTCGATCCCATGGGGTTTGGTCGCGCCCCCGACTTCGGGGCGAGACATCGCCGCCGGCCTCTGGGCATGATCGATACGGGCAACGCCCGCCACGGGTCTGATCGGTACCCCGATGGGGCGGGTGCCGGGAAGGGTGCCATCCGGCGGGATAAAAGCCGTGAACGCGGGTAGACCGGCTCGGACGGGGGGAGGTGTGCCCATGGCGACGGTCCGGGACGCGACGTACGACCTGCTGCGCCAACTCGGGCTGACCACCGTGTTCGGCAACCCCGGTTCGACCGAGGAGCCGTTCCTCGGCCACTTTCCGGACGACTTCAGCTACGTCCTCGCGCTCCAGGAGGCGTCCGCGGTGGCGATGGCCGACGGGTACGCCCAGGCGACCGGCGAACCGGCGCACGTCAACCTGCACACCGCCCCCGGCACCGGGAACGCCATGGGCAACCTGATCACCGCCTGGCACAACAAGACCCCGTTGATCGTCACCGCCGGTCAGCAGGCCCGCGAGATGCTGCTGATCGAACCCCGACTGACCAGCGTCCGCGCGACCGAACTGGCCCAGCCGTACGTGAAGTGGAGCTACGAGCCGGTCCGGGCCCAGGACATCCCGGCGGCGCTGATGCGTGCGTACAGCATGGCGGTGCAGCCACCGGCCGGCCCGGTCTTCCTCTCCCTGCCGCTGGACGACTGGCATCAGCCGGCCGATCCGCCACCGCAGCTACGGCAGGTCAGCCGGCGGTACGCGGCCGACCCGCAGCGGCTGGCCCACTTCGCCGACCTGCTGGCCGAGAGCGCCAACCCGGTCCTGGTGCTCGGCGGCGGGGTGGACCGCAGCGGTGGCTGGTCGGCCGCGGTCGCGCTGGCCGAGCGGACCCGGGCCCCGGTCTGGTCCGCGCCCGCACCCGAGCGGATCGGCTTCCCGGAGAACCATCCGCAGTACCAGGGCATCCTGCCCTTCGCCATCGGGCCGCTCGGCGAGCGGCTCAGCGGGCACGACACCATCCTGGTGATCGGGGCCCCGGTCTTCCGCTACTACCCGCACGTGCCCGGCGACTACCTGCCGGCGGGCGCGCAACTGCTGCACATCACCGACGACCCGGCCGAGGCGGCCCGTGCCCCGGTCGGGGAGAGCCTGCTCGGAGACCCCGGCCTGGCCTGTGCGGCACTCGCCGCGCTGGTCCCGGTCGGGCAGCGCCCGCTGCCGCCGGTACGGTCGGCACCGCCGGAGCCGGAGGTCGGCAACCCGCTCGCCCCGGCGGCCCTGTTCGCCGTACTGGCCCGGCACTGGCCGGCCGACGGGATCCTGGTCACCGAGACCCCGTCGAACCTGAGCATCCTGCGCCGCCACCTGTCGATCACCCGCCCCGGCTCGTACTTCACCACCGCCAGCGGCGGACTCGGCTTCGGACTGCCGGCGGCGGTCGGTGTCGCGCTCGCCCAGCGGGCCACCGGCCAGCAACGACCGGTGATCGCGGTGATCGGCGACGGTTCGTTCCAGTACTCGGTCCAGGCCCTCTGGACCGCCGCCCAGCAGCGCCTGCCCGTCGTGTTCGTGGTCCCGGTCAACCGGCAGTACGGCATCCTCAAGGCGTTCGCCGAGTTCAAGGAGACCGCCGGGGTGCCCGGTCTGGACCTGCCCGACCTCGACATTCCGGGGGTGGCCGCCGGGTTCGGTTGCCGCGCGCCCCGGTTGGCGACGTCGGACGAGTTCGTCGACGCGTTCCGGGCGGCGCTCGGCGCGAGCGGTCCGACCGTACTGGCGGTGCCGATCACCGCCGACGTACCACCGATCCTGTGACCGGGGGCGGGTGGCGGTTCAGGCGCCGGTGACCCCGTCGACTCCCTGACGGATCAGGTCGGCGTGGCCGTTGTGCCGGGCGTACTCGCCGATCATGTGGACGAAGACCAGGCGCAGCGAGATCTCACTGCCGTCCGCGCCGACGAAGGTGGCGTCGAGCGGGGCGTCCTCGACCGCGCGGCGGGCCGCCTCCTGCTCGGCGAGCAGTTGGGCGTACTCGGCCTCGGCCCGCGCCGGGTCGAGGTCCTCGAAGTCGGCGTCCTTCCACTCCGGGGTCGAGTAGAGCATCTCGACCGCCTCGCCCCGGAACCGGCGCCGGAACCAGATCCGCTCCACCTTGGCCAGGTGCCGCACCAGGCCGAGCAGGGACAGGTTCGACCCGGCGACACTCGCCCGCGCCAGTTGCTCGCCGTCGAGTCCGGCGCACTTGAGCAGCAGCGTCGTCCGGTGCCAGTCGAGCAGCCCGCGCAGCAGTTCCGGCTCCGGCGCGTTCGGCGCCCCACCACTTCGCACCACCACCGGTGCTGTCCACGTCATCGCCACAGGATGTCACGAGTGGTCGTGGAGGTTTCGTTCCCCATGATCGCCGAGGATGATGGCCCCTTCCGGCGGAGGTGTCGGTGGGGCGGGGGTGCGGGTTACGCTACTAACCCGATCGGAATTAGAGGTAATGCGAGGAGCCCGCCGATGACCGCCAACCCCGCCATCCCGGTGCAGACCGAGCCCGCCACCGCAGAGCCGCCCACCGGCGCCGACGTCGTGGTGCTGGTCGGCAACCCGCGTCCGGGTTCCCGCAGCCGTACGCTCGCCGAGGCGGCGACCGAGGCGCTGGTCGCCGGCCTGGCCCGGTCCGCCACCGTGCTGCACGGCGTACAGGTGCTGGAGCTGGCGACCCTGGTCGGGGTGAGCTTCGACGCCGAGCCGGCGCGGGGCTCGGCCGAGGTCGCCGACCCGTTCGAGGTGGTCCGGTCGGCCCGGCTGCTGATCGTGGCGACCCCCACCTACAAGGGCAGCTACACCGGACTGTTGAAGATCTTCCTGGATCAGTTCGGCCACCGGGGACTGGCCGGCGTGGTCGCCGTACCGGTCACCATCGCCGCCTCGGACGCCCACCTGCGCGCGGTGACCAACAGCCTGACCGACCTGCTGGCCGAACTCGGCGCCACCCTGCCCGTCGAGCCGCTCGCCGTGCTGGAGGCGCAGCTCGGTGCCGGGTCCGACCTGGTCGCGGCGTGGGTCGACCGGCAGGTGGGACTGGTCGGCGGGGCACTGGCCGGGCTGCGGGTCCGGGCGTAACCGGGGCGGGCGACGCCGGGTCGGGTTAGCGTGGTTCGGCGTGTTGCCGCGCCCGACCCGGCGGTCGGCGGCGAACGCGTCACCGGCCGCCGACCAGCAACCCCGTGAAGGACGAGCGTCATGGACGACATCACCGCGCTGATCCTGGACGACCACCACGCCTTCCGTCGGGGGTTCGCCCGCCTCGACGACGCCCGCGACGAGGCCGAGATCCGGGCCGTCTGGGAGGCGCTCGCGCTGCACCTGGACATCCACGCCGAGGCGGAGGAGTCGATCCTCTACCCGTACCTGGTCCGGCACGGTGACGACGGCGCGGACGAGACCGACGACGCGATCGGCGACCACAACAAGATCCGGGACGCCATCGCCGAGGCGAAGAACCACGTACTCGGCACCGACGAGTGGTGGGCGGCGGTCTGGCGGGCCCGCAAGGAGAACAGCGAGCACCTGGCCGAGGAGGAGGACGGGGCGCTGGCCGACTTCCGGCGGCACGCCGATGTCGAACTGCGTGCCCAACTCGGCGCCCGGTGGCTCACCTTCTACGGCGAACACCCAGGCGGCAAGGGGCTCATGTTCCGCGACAAGGACCCGAAGCAGTACATCGAGGCACATCGCTGACCCCACCGCCGGGCGTCCGGCCGCGACAATGGCGGGGTGACGGTCCACCCGGCGTTGGCCCCCCTGGTACGGGGCACGACGTACCGCCGTGGCGTGTTCCTGCTCCTGGGCGGGGTGCTGCTGCTGCCGTACCTGCTGCTCGGGGTCCTGTTCGGCACCATGCTGACCGGGTCGGACACGCCACGCGGGGCGACCGTCCTGGTGCTGGCCGTGGCCGTGGTCATCGCCGCCGTACCGATCTTCCTCGGCGGCAGCCGGGCACTGGAGATCGCCGCCGCCCGGGCGCTGCTCGACGTCGACCTGCCGGAGCCCTCCCGGTCCGGACGGCTGGACCGGGAGACCCGGCTGCGCGCCGCGCTCTGGATCGGCCTGCACCTGGTCACCGGTGGTGTGGTGATGTGGGGCCTGATCACCGCACTGCCGATGGCGCTGGTGCTCATCGCCCAGTGGTTCGGCATCGGGGCCGAGGCGATGGCCGGGACACGCTTCGGTCCGCTGGACGAACACGACACCGGCTGGTTGGTCGGCACCGGCCTGGTCCTGCTCCTCGGCCTCGGTTACGCGGTCGCGGGTCTGGGGGCGCTGGCCACCCAGATGGCGCCGGTGCTGCTCGGCCCGTCGCAGACCGAACGGCTGGCGGTACTGGAGGCGCGGGCCGCCCGACTCGCCGAGCGCAACCGCCTGGCCCGGGAACTGCACGACTCCGTCGGGCACGCGCTCACCGTCGCCACCCTCCAGGCCGGTGCGGCCCGGGAACTGCTCGACACCGACCCGGAGTTCACCCGCCGGGCGCTGCTGGCCATCGAGGAGACCGCGCGTGCCGCGATGGACGACCTCGACCACGGACTCGGCCTGCTCCGGGAACGGGAAGACGATCCGGCGGGCGGCGGGGACGACCGGCGATCCGCGCCGGAACGAGGTGACGGGGAACCGGAGCCGGCCCGGCCACCACAGCGAAACCTGGCCGACCTGGACCGGCTGGTGGCCGAGACCACGGCGGCCGGACTGCCGGTCCAGGTCGAGCTGACCGGGGCCGTCGACCGGCTGCCGGCGATGCTGTCCCGGGAGGGTTACCGGATCGTGCAGGAGGGGCTGACCAACGCGGCCCGGCACGGCGGCCGGCGGCCGGTTCGGCTGCGGATCGGCGTACCGGTGGGGTTCCTGGAGATCGAGCTGGTCAACCCGATGGTGGGGACCGCGGACCGGCGCCGGCGCGGACGCGGGCTGGCCGGCATGCGGGAGCGGGTGCTGCTGCTCGGCGGGTGGATGAGCGCCGGACCGGACGGGGCCGAGTGGCGGGTGTCGGTGCAGCTGCCGACCGAGCGGGAGGTGTTGTCATGAGCGGACCGGCGGGGTCCGGCCCGACCATCGACGTGCTGATCGTGGACGACGAGGAACTGATCCGGGTCGGCCTGCGGGCGATCATCGACGCCCAACCGGACCTGCGGGTGGTCGGCGAGGCAGCCGACGGCGCGGAACTGCCGCCGCTGCTGGCCCGGCTGCGTCCCGCGGTGGTGCTGATGGACGTACGGATGCCCGCGATCGACGGCATCCAGGCCACCCGGCGGCTGCTCGCCACCTCCGTCGACCCGCCCAGGGTGCTGGTCCTGACCACCTTCGGCAACGACGAGTACGTCTACGCCGCGCTCCGCGCCGGAGCCAGCGGTTTCCTGCTCAAGCGGGCCCGCCCGGCGGAACTGGTGGCCGCGATCCGGCTGGTGGCCAGGGGCGACTCGCTGCTGTTCCCGGCGGCCGTCCGGCGGCTCGCCGCCGCGTACGGGGGGACCGGGGGCGACCGGCTCGACCGGGCCCGGCTGACCGGCCGGGAGGCCGAGGTGCTGCGCCTGATGGCCGTCGGACTGTCCAACCTGGAGATAGCGGAGACGCTGGTGGTCGGGGTGGAGACGGTGAAGACCCACGTCGGCAACGTGCTCGGCAAGCTCGGCGCCCGGGACCGTACCCAGGCGGTGATCGCCGCGTACGAGTCCGGCTTCGTCACGCCGTCCGCCGGCTGAACCCCGCCGGGGCTCCCCCACCAGGGGGAGGTGGTTCACCCCGGCACGGGAGGTAACCGGGCACCCCGCTCGCGAGGGTGGTTACACGACACCACTGCCCTCGACGAGAGGAAACATGATGACCGGGACAACCGCCCCACCACTCGCGCCGCCGGTGCGGGACCGGGCCGGCGGGTCGACGGATTACGCCGGCTGGCTGACCGCCGTCTGGGCCGTCCTCTACGGCCTGCTCGCGCTCGGCTGGACGATCACCGGCGACGGCTACCCGTACGGGGCCGGCACCCGGGGCAACGAGGCGAACCTGCTGCGGCTGCTGACCGACGCCACGGGGGCGCCGGTCTTCGCCGCGATCGGGTTCCTCACCGCGCTGCTGGCCCTGGCGATCACCGGACCCCGGGCGGTACGACCGCACGGCCTGCCCCGCGTACTGCTCCTCGGGTACGGCTGGGCCGTGGTCGCGCTGCTGCTCGTGGTCGTACCCGACATGCGGGTGCTGGCGCTCGCCGGGTACGCGCCGATGCTCATCCTCGGCGCCCCGTTCGGCTGGCCGGACGTCGACTACGCGCAGGTGTTCGACTGGACCACGATCAACAAGATCTGGGTGGTGCTCGGTGGGCTGCTGCTCGCCCGTACGCTGGTCGGCTGGCAGTCGCGTACGGCCGCCCGCAGCACGGCGCACGGGCCGGGTGCGGCCGGTGCCGGCTGGACCACGGCGGTGTCGGCGGCCCGCTGGGGGCGGTGGGTCACCTGGATCGCGGCGATCATCCCGGTGCTCTACGCGCTCACCCGGCTCGCCTGGCTGGCGAACATCCCGCTCGGTCTGACCGCGACCGAACTGCGCGACCTGCGCTCCGGCGACGGCGTCTGGGCCGGAGCCGGCCTCGGTACGTTCGCCGTGGTGGGCGCCGTGCTGACCGTGGGGCTGATCCGGCCCTGGGGGGAGCGTTTCCCGCGCTGGGTGATCGGGATCGCCGGACGGCGGGTGCCGGTCAAACTGGCGGTGGTGCCGGCGACCCTGGTCGCGATCTTCGTCACCTCGGCCGGGGTGGGCCTGCTCAGCCATCCGGACTTCCTGGAGCTTGCCGGCGACCTCAATCCTGCGGTGCTGCCGATGCTGCTCTGGCCGCTCTGGGGCGTTGCGCTGGGCGCCGCGACCCTCGCCTACCACCTGCGCCGGCGTGACCCGGCCGAGATCCGGCAACCGGCCGCCCCCCACGACGGACCAGATGATCAACCTCAGCCCTGACGGCCGGGGGTGGTAGCGAGCTAGCGTGTTCCAGGTGACGGAGATATCCCAGTTGCCGCCCAACCCGCCGGCCGACCTGCCGCGCACGCTCGGAGAGCTGCGCGCGGCGGGTCACCGCTACCGCACCGTGAAGCAGGAACTGCGGGAGAACCTCCTGGCCCGGATGCGAGCCGGCGAGGACCGGTTCCCCGGCATCGTCGGCTACCAGGACACCGTGCTCCCCGAGGTGGAACGCGCCCTGCTCGCCGGCCACGACCTGGTCCTGCTCGGCGAGCGCGGGCAGGGCAAGACCCGGCTGATCCGGGGACTCGTCCAGCTCCTCGACGAGTGGACCCCGGTGCTGCCCGGCTCGGCCCTCAACGAACACCCGATGCAACCGCTGACCCCGGCCGCCCGCCGGCTCGCCGCCGAAGCCGGCGACGACCTGCCGGTGGCCTGGCTGCACCGCTCCCTGCGGTACGGCGAGAAGCTCGCCACCCCGGACACCAGCGTCGGCGACCTGATCGGCGACGTGGACCCGATCCGGATCGCCGAAGGTCGCACCCTCGGTGACCCGGAGACGATCCACTTCGGGTTGGTGCCGCGTACGAACCGGGGCATCTTCGCCGTCAACGAGCTGCCCGACCTGGCCGAACGGATCCAGGTGTCGCTGCTCAACGTGCTCGAGGAACGCGACATCCAGGTACGCGGCTACCAGCTCCGGCTGCCCCTGGACCTGCTCCTGGTGGCCAGCGCCAACCCGGAGGACTACACCAACCGGGGCCGGATCATCACCCCGCTCAAGGACCGGTTCGGCGCCGAGGTCCGTACCCACTACCCGCTCGAACTGGAGCTGGAGCTGGACCTGATCCGGCAGGAGGCGGCCCTGGTCGCCGCCGTACCGGAGCACGTCCTGGAGGTGCTCGCCCGGTTCGCCCGCGCCGTACGCGAGTCGCCGTCGGTGGACCCCCGCTCGGGTGTCTCGGCCCGGTTCGCCATCGCCGCCGCCGAAACCGTGGCCGCCGCCGCACTGCGCCGGGGCAGCCTGCTCGGCGAGGAGGCCGAGGGGACCGGCGCACCGGTCGCCCGGGTCGGGGACGCGGTCTCGGTGACCAGCACCCTGCGGGGCAAGGTCGAGTTCGAGAGCGGCGAGGAGGGGCGCGAGGTGGAGATCCTCGGCCACCTGCTGCGTACCGCCACCGCCGAGACGTTCCGGGACCGGCTCGCCGGGCTGGACCTCTCCGGTTTCATCAACCTGGTCGCCGAGGGCGCGGTGATCGAGACCGGCGAACTGGTCGGCACCGCCGACCTGCTGCGCCAGGTGGGCACCGTACCGGGGCTGGCCAAGGCGCTGGACCGGCTCGGGCTCGGTGACGCGCCCACGCCGGGCGAGGCCGCCGCCGGGATCGAGTTCGTGCTGGAGGGGCTGCACCTGACCCGCCGGCTGGCCAAGGACGTGACCGAGGACGGTCGGACCCGCTACGGCGGGCACAACCCGGAGGGCGGCCGCTCGGCCGGTGGGCGGGGCTAACCGATGAGCCCGACGGACGTACCCGGCGGAAACCGGTTCCGGTACGGCTCCTGGCGCGGTGGCCCGGACCCGCTCGCCCCGCCGTACGACGTGCGTGCCGCGGTTGACTCGGTCGGCGCCGAGGTGCTGGCCGGCGGCAGCCTCCGGGACGCGCTGCGGGCCCTGCTCCGGCAGGGCCCGACGGGCGGCGCCGGCCTGGACGAACTGCTCGCCCGCGCCCGGCGGATGCGCCGTGAGGCGATGCGCCGGGGCAACCTCGACGGCGCGGTCACCCGGGCGCAGGCGCTGCTGGACCAGGCGCTCGCCGCCGAACGCGACGAGCTGCGCGGGCGCGACGACGACGCGGCCCGGTTCGCCGAGGCGGTGCTGGACAACCTGCCGAACTCCACCGCCCGTGCGGTCGAGGAACTGGGCGGTTACCAGTGGACCAGCGACGAGGCCCGGCAGGCGTACCAGCAGATCCTCGACGGGCTGCGCCGGGACGTGTTGGAGCAGCGGTTCTCCGGGCTGCGCGACGCGCTGCGCTCGTCGGCCGCCGACCCGGCCGCCCGGCAGCGGCTGGGCGAGATGATGCACGACCTGAACGACCTGCTCGCCCGGCACGGTCGGGGCGAGGACACCACGGACGCGTTCGCCGAGTTCATGGGCCGGCACGGCGAGTTCTTCCCGGAGCAGCCGGGGTCGACCGACGAGCTGGTGGACGTACTCGCCCGGCGGGCCGCCGCCGGGGAGCGGCTGATGCGGTCGCTGTCCGACCGGCAACGGTCCGAGCTGGCCCAGCTCATGGAGTCGGCGCTCGGCCCCGACCTGGCGGCGGAGATGGCCGCTCTCGACGGCAACCTGCGCGGCCTGCGCCCCGACCTGGCCTGGGAACGGCGCGAGCGGGTCCGGGGCGACCAGCCGCTCGACTACGGCCAGGCGACCGGTGCGCTGTCCGAGATCGCCGAGCTGGACGACCTGCTCGACCAGCTCGGTCAGGAACATCCGGGCGCGACCCTGGACGAGGTGGACGTGGAGGTGGTCCGGCGCAACCTGGGCCGGGACGCCGCCGACGACGTACGCCGGTTGCGTGACCTTGAGCGTGAGCTGCGCCGGCAGGGTTGGGTGACCCGGGGTGCCGACGGCCTGACGTTGAGCCCGAAGGCCCTGCGTCGGCTCGGCGGGACCGCGCTGCGTCGGGTCTTCGCCGACCTGGGGTCGGGCCGGCGCGGGGAACACGACCTGCGCGCGGCCGGCGCGGCCGGCGAGGTCACCGGGGCGTCCAGACCCTGGGAGTACGGCGACGAGCAGCCGCTCGACGTGGTGCGCACGGTCGCCCGCGCGGTACGCCGAGGTGGTGGCGGGGTGCCGGTGGCCCTGGCGGTCGAGGACTTCGAGGTGGTGGAGACCGAGCGGCGCGCCTCGGCAGCGGTGGCGCTCTGTGTCGACCTCTCCTTCTCGATGGTCTCCGAGGGACGCTGGGGCCCGATGAAGCAGACCGCCCTGGCCCTGTCGCACCTGGTGGCGACCAAGTTCCCGCAGGACGCGTTGCAGATCATCGGCTTCGGTCGGGAGGCCGCCGAGCTGTCCCGGGAGGAGTTGGCGGCGGTGGAGCCGGAGATGGTGCAGGGCACCAACCTCCAGCACGCGCTCCGGCTGGCCGGTCGGCACCTGCGCCGGCACGCCGGCAGCGAGCCGGTGGTGCTGGTGGTGACCGACGGGGAACCGACCGCGCACCTGGACCCGGAGGACGGCGTCGGGGTGTTCAACTGGCCGCCGCTGCGGGAGACGATCGAGGCCACCGTGGTCGAGGTCGACGCCCTGACCCGGTACGGCGCCACCATGAACCTCTTCATGCTCGGCGAGGACCCCGGCCTACGCCGGTTCGTCGACGCCGTGGCCAAACGCTCCGGCGGCCGCGTCTTCACCCCCTCCGCCGACGACCTCGGCCAGTACGTCGTATCCGACTACCTCCGCGCCCGCCAAGGCCGCCGCCGCTGACCCTTGCCTCGTCGCCCCCCGCCTCCGTCACCCCCGCCTCGTTGATCTTGCAGTTGTGGTGCCTCGCGAAGTTCGCGAAACGGGGCGGAACGGGGGCCACAACTGCAAGATCGACGGGCTGGGGCGGGGTTAGGGTCGGGGGGTGGAGGCTGAGGGGTTGCGGGGGGCTTATCGGGCGTTGTTTGCCGAGGTTGAGGGGGCGGGGGCGTTTCGTCGGGCGGTTGGGGACGAGTTGAGTGCGGAGCAGTTGCTCGCGCATCTGGTGGCGAACGACGAGCTGCTGATCAACGCCACCGAGGCGGTGCTCGCCGGCTCGCCGTACGCGTACTACGAGTTGGACACCATCCACCAACCACAGCTCGACGAACTCGCGCGCCAGTACGGCGGCCTCGACGGACTGACGAGCCGGTTGCGTACCACCAGCGGGCAACTCTGCGGCCTGACCGAGCGGCTGCTCGACAAGTCCGACACCCTGGTCCAGACCCGGGTACGGGAGGGCGCCCGGCTCGACATCGACGAGGCGCTGCCCTGGGGTCGGGCCCTGGACATCCACGGCCGGATCCACCTGCCCGCCCACACCGACGACCTGCGCGCCCTGCACGCTCCGGCCGCCGGTTGACCGAGCTGTGCGCCCCTACAGCACCTTCAGGATCTCCTTCGCGAGCGGGCCGGACGAGGCGGGGTTCTGACCCGTGTAGAGGTTGCGGTCGCTGACCAGGTAGGGCTCGAAAACAGGGCCACGGGAGTAGTCGGTGGGGAGGTTGCGCACCTCGTCCTCCATGAGCCATCTCGCCTTGTCCCGCAGTTGCACGGCCTCCTCCTCGTCGTTCGTGAATCCGGTGGTCCGGTATCCGACGAACGGCGAGTGTCCGTCGACATCTCGGGTGGCGAGAAGAGCGGCGGGTGCATGGCACACGACGGCGAGGGGCTTACCGGATGCGAGTGCGTCAATGAGGAGCTTCCCGGAGTCGCGGTCATATGCCAGGTCTTCCATCGGGCCGTGTCCGCCGGGATAGTAGATGACGTCGTAGTCGTCGACGCTGACGTCCCTCAGGACGAGGGGATGGCGCAGTTCCTCGGCCTTCTCGATGACTGCCTCTAGTTTGAGCGAATTGTCTTCGCTGCCCGTCATGCTGGGACGCAGGCTCATGGTGTCGACGGTGGGAATGACCCCGCCCGGGGTTGCGACGGTGACCTGGTGGCCCGCCCCGGTGAAGACGCTGTAGGGCGCCACGAATTCTTCAGCCCAGTAACCGGTGGGATGACGGTGGCCGTCCTTCAGTGTCCAGTACTGCGCTCCGGACACCACGAACAAAACTTTTGCCACTGTTTTCGCCTCCTTGAGCTGGTCGGCGGGGGCGGGCCGAAAAACCAGGCAAACGCTTCGGAGATCCTGCTGCACGCCCCCCCTGTCGAAATCGACGTTACCGACCAACCTGGATTGGGGCAGGGTGAATCCATGGTTTGCGGGGATGCGCTCAGCGGGCGTCGGTGACGACGTGTGAGCAGGCGGGGCAGGCGGCCGGGCCCTGTTCGGCGTACCACCGGCAGGTGCGCCGGATCGCGCAGCGGGGGAGCGAGGACTCGTCCGGTACGGCCGTCTCCCGGTACGACTCGACCAGGCGGGCGCCGAGGCCACAGTGTTCACCGGTCCAGAACCCGCAGGACGAGGTGACGCACGGTCCGGCCAGCCGGTACTGCGACTCCGCCGGTCCGGCCGAGTCCGGCAGACCGGACAGGGCCACCTCGGTCGGCATCGCCGGGGTGACGTACGCGACCCGCCCCGCCGGGGTGATCATGCCCAGGAACACCGTGGCGTTGGCCTTCGGTGTACTCGGGCACATCCGCTCCGGCGGGTCCGGCCGTAGGGGGACCTCGGTCACCGTTGGATCCAGAAACCGATATCGTTGATCTTCGTCCCGAGGTCGTCGGCCAGCGGGCCGTCCAGCACCCAGAGGCCGTACCACTCGGGACGGAGCTTGATGTTTCCGTGGCCGATGGTGAGCGGATTGGACAATTTCGCCGAAACGTTGTGCAACGCGTTCAGCCCGGCTTTCTGTATTTCACCGGCGATGCGCGCTTTCTGTGCCTCGTCCAGTTCGACCCCGTCGACGACGAACCGGAATTCGCTACGTGCCATTCCTGCCTCCTCTGACTAGTACGACTCGGTGTCCAATCCGAGCCGCAGGCTTGTCCTGGTGAATGTCGCCCAACCCGCGCGGGAGGCGACGTCGGCCGGCTGCCCGGCCCGGCGCAGCGCCCGGTTGGCGGCGCTGCGCCAGTCGGCGGTGGAGGCGGCCCGGTAACCCCACAGCTCGCGGCACGCCGAGGCGGCGAAGGCGACCTGGTCGGGTGACCCGGTGAAACCTGCGGCGCCGCCGGTGACCCGTACGCCGTCGCCGGTCGGCTCGACGAGCGCGAAGTGGTGGTGCAGGCTGGCCAGGGTGGCCCAGTACGCCCGGTCGGTCCGTCCGGCCGCGAACCCGTCGCGTACCTGGTCGTCACGGCGGTGACGGAGCCCGGTCAGGGTGAACGCGGCACCGGAGGACTCGGTGCGTCCGGCCACCTCCACCGGCTCCTGCCAGTTCGCGGGCGAGTTGGCCGACCAGAACGCCAACCATCCGCCCAGCCGGTCGTGCAGGTCCACCTGGAACGGCCAGGCGGCCAACCCGCCCCCCGGCGAGCGGATGACGGCGGTGGCGATCCGGTCCCGGGTCACGGTGACCGCCGTGGCCCCGGTGCCGGCCGCGGGCGCTTCGGGCGGGGCGCCGAGTGCGGGGGTCGCGCCGGCGACGGTGACCGCGGAGGCGGTTGCCGCGGTCACCAGTAAACCCCGGCGGGAGAACCCGAATGGTGTGTCGCTCATCGTTCACCTTTCCGGTGCGACGACCTTTGCGGTGAGCGTAGCGAGCAAATGATTGTTATCAATACAGTAAACTGTCGTAACTGCGACGTAAATTGGTCGGAAAGCCGGTGGCGTTTCCGGGGCTCCCTGATTCCGGTTCTTTTCTGGCGATGCCGGTCCGGGTGGCCGGCCGGGCTGGAACGCCACTTTCCCTCGGTTAAGTGGCCGAGCGTCTGAAGCAGGTTAATCCGGGCATCCCACCGGGGGCGTGGGAGCGTTCCCATGATCTGGGACGGTCGGTTCGGAACCCCGTTGTGGCGTTACGTTCCTGTTAACCGATGGGAGTAAATATGTTGCGACGTCAATCACTTGGCCGGTTCGGCGCGGCCGCGACCATCGCCGTACTCATGCCGCTCGCCCTCGCCGGGGCACCCGCCGCCGCCCGCGACGACACCCTGACCGGGTCGGCAGCGGCGGTCGGACCGGCCACGATCCAGGCGGCTGCCGTACCGCTGGACCGGCTGACCGTCAGCACCACCCAGGTCGCCTCGGGGCTGCAACGGCCGACCGCGATCTTCGCTCCGGACGACGGCAGCGGCCGGCTGCTGATCACCGAGAAGGTCGGCACCGTACGGGTCTACCACCCGAGCACCGGCCTCGCCGAGGCGCCACTGCTGGACATCACCGACCGGGTCTCCACCGCCGGTAACGAACGCGGTCTGCTCGGCATCGTCACCTCGACCAACTTCGCCACCACCCGGGCCCTGTACGTCGCCTACACCAGCCTGCCGTCCGGCACCCTGACACTGTCCCGGTTCACCCTCGACCAGGCCAACCAGCAGCCGGTACCGGCCGCCCGCGAGCAGATCCTGCTGACCCAGCCGCACGCAGAGTACGGCAACCACAACGGCGGGCAGCTCGCCTTCGGCCCGGACGGTTACCTCTACTGGAGCCTCGGCGACGGCGGCGGCGCGGACGACGTACTCAACAGCGGGCAGAACCTGACCACCCTGCTCGGCAAAATCCTCCGGCTGGACGTGAGCCGGGCCTGCGCGCCGCTGCTGTACTGCGTACCGGCGGGCAACCCGTTCGTCGGCGTGACGAACGCCCGACCGGAGATCTGGGCGTACGGGCTGCGCAACCCGTGGCGGTTCTCGTTCGACCCGGCCGACGGATCGCTCTGGATCGCAGACGTCGGTCAGGGCACCTTCGAGGAGGTCGACCACCTGCCGGCCGGCCGGGCCGGGGCGAACCTCGGCTGGTCCTGCCGGGAGGGCACCCAGGTGTTCAACCAGGCGCGTTGTCCGGCCGGCGCCACCTTCGTCGAACCGGTCTTCACGTACCGCACCTCGGTCGACGGGTGCGCCATCATCGGCGGGCACGTCTACCGGGGCCAGCAGTACGCCGACATCGCGGCCGGAACGTACCTCGCCACCGACTACTGCTCCGGCACCGGCTTCGCGATCCGGCCCGGCGGCGGCACGTACGCCACCCGGGCGCTCGGTGAGCTGACCATCCAGCCGACCACGCTCGGGGTCGATGCGGCCGGGGAGATCTACCTCGCCAACGACCTGCCCGGACAACTGCACAAGGTCGCCTTCGCGGCGCTCCCGCCGCCGGTGGGGTGCACCGTCGGCTACCGGGTGGACTCCCAGTGGGGGACCGGCTTCACCGCCACCCTGACCCTCACCAACACCGGCACCCAGCCGATCAACGGCTGGACGGTCGGCTGGACCTTCCCCGGTACCCAGCGGGCCGGCACGTTCTGGAACTCCAGCGGCAGCCAGCAGGGCGCGGCGGTGACCGCCCGCAACGCCAACTGGAACGGCACCGTGGCACCGGGCGCCTCGGTCACCTTCGGCTTCCTCGGCACCAGCAGCGGCGCCAACCCCCCACCCACCACCTTCACCCTCAACAACACACCCTGCGCCTGACCCGCCCCGCCCCCACCCCCGGCCACTAATACAGAGAAAGAGTGGTTATTCCGCGTCGGATAGCCACTCTTTCTCTGTATTTGCGCGGTCGGGAGGGGGAGGGGTGGAGGAGTGGCGGAAGGTGCGGCGGTAGGTCGTCGGGGCTACGCCGATGCTCTGGTGGAGTTGTTGGCGTAGGGCGGCGGCGGTGCCGAAGCCGGAGCGTTGCGCTACCTGGTCCACCGGGAGGTCGGTGGTTTCCAGTAGCAGGCGGGCGTGGTCGGTGCGGTGCTGCAACAGCCACCGGGCGGGGCTGAGACCGGTCTCGGCCCGGAACCGCCGGGTGAACGTCCGTACGCTCATGCTGGCGTGACCGGCAAGCTGCCGCAGGGTCAGCGGCTCGTGCAGGCGGTGCTGGGCCCACTGACGGGTCGCCGCCGTGCTGGCGTCGGTCGGGTGGGGCACCGGCCGTTCGATGAACTGCGCCTGACCTCCGTCACGCCACGGCGGGACCACGCACCGGCGCGCCGACCGGTTGGCCACCGCGCTGCCGTGGTCGGTGCGGATGACGTGCAGGCAGAGGTCGATGCCGGCGGCCACCCCGGCCGAGGTGAGGACGTTCCCGTCGTCGACGAAGAGGACCCCGGGGTCGAGCCGTACGCTCGGGTGCCGGCGCCGGAACCGTTCCGCGTACGCCCAGTGGGTGGTCGCCGGTCGTCCGTCGAGCAGACCGGCGGCGGCGAGCACGAAGGCGCCGGTGCAGATGGACATGATCCTGGCCCCCCGCTCGTACGCCGCGTTCAGCGCCCGGTGCACCTCCGGATCGAGGATCGCCCGGTCGTCCAGTGACGCCCCGTGTACGCCGGGCACGACCACCGTGTCCGCCCGGTCCAGCAACTCCAGCCCGTGGTCCGGGACGATCTGGAAGCCGGCGCTGCTGCGTACAGGGCGCCCGCCGGGGGTGCAGGTGTCGACGGTGTAGAAGTGCTCGTCCGCGGCGTTGCGGGCGGTGCTGAAGATCTGCGACGGTGTGCCAAGATCCAGGCCGACCACCTGGTCCAGGGCGAGTACGGCGATCCGGTGCGGGCGAGCGGTCATGGCCCGATTGTTGCGCATGATGGCTCTCCGGCCACTCGTCGCCGGGGTGAGTGTGATCGAGACTTCGACCGTGAAGACTCAGCGCCTGTTCCATCCCGCCTGGGCCGTCGCCGCCGTGGCCTTCGTGGCCCTGGTCGGTGCCGCCGGGTTCCGGGCCACGCCGTCGGTCCTGCTGCACCCGCTGCACGAGGAGTTCGGCTGGCCGCTGGCCACCATCTCCGCGGCGGTCTCGGTCAACCTGATCCTCTACGGGCTCACCGCACCGTTCGCCGCCGCGCTGATGGAACGGTTCGGCATCCGCCGGGTGGTGGTCGCCGCCCTGCTCCTGGTTGCCACCGGCAGCGGCCTGACCGTGTTCATGACCGCGAGCTGGCAGCTCATCGCCTGCTGGGGCGTACTGGTTGGGTTGGGGACCGGGTCGATGGCGCTCGCCTTCGTGGCGACGGTGACCGGGCGTTGGTTCGTCAAGCGCCGGGGACTGGTGACCGGGGTGCTCACCGCCGGTGGAGCCGCCGGGCAGCTCGTTTTCCTGCCCGTGCTGGCCAACCTGGTCCAGTCGTACGACTGGAAGGTGGCCGCCCTGGTCGTGTCGGGGGCGGCGCTGCTGGTCGTACCGCTGGTGGTGTTCTTCCTGCGCGAGCATCCGGCGGACCTGGGCCTGCCGTTGTACGGCGGCACCGAGGTCGTCCGCCCGAAGCCGCTGCCCGGCGGCGCGGGAGGTGCGGCGGCGCGGGCACTGTCCGGGTTGCGGACGGCCGCCCGGACCCGGGCATTCTGGCTGCTCGCGGGCGGGTTCGCGATCTGCGGGGCGACCACCAACGGACTGGTCGGGACCCACTTCATCCCGGCCGCGCACGACCACGGGGTGGCCGAGACGACCGCCGCGAGCCTGCTCGCCCTGGTCGGTCTCTTCGACATCGTCGGCACGATCGCGTCCGGTTGGCTGACCGACCGGGTGGACAGCCGGCTGCTCCTGGCCGGTTACTACGCGCTGCGCGGGCTCTCCCTGCTGGTCCTGCCGAGCCTCTTCGTCAACACCACCGGGCCGACCATGCTGGTGTTCATCGTCTTCTACGGGCTCGACTGGGTGGCCACGGTGCCGCCGACGGTCGCCCTGTGCCGGGAGCACTTCGGTGACCGGGGACCGGTGGTGTTCGGCTGGGTGTTCGCCTCGCACCAGGTCGGTGCGGCGATCGCGGCCACCGGTGCCGGCCTGGTCCGGGACCGGCTCGGCGAGTACACCGTGGCCTGGTACGCCGCCGGTGTGCTGGCGCTCGGCGCGGCGGCGCTCTCGCTGATGTTGCGCCGCCGGGAACCGGAGCCGGTGCCGGTGGTCGAACCGGAGCCGGTCACCACCGCCCCGCGCGCCTGGCGGCTGCGTCCCACCGACGTCTAGCGGCGCGGGTCGACCCGGTTACCCGACCCACTGCTGATTGGCGCGGCCGTGGCAGGCCCACTGTTGCAGGGAGGTGTCCGGGCGGGTGAGGGTGTTCTCGGGTACGTCCGCGCAGCGCCCGCTGTTGAGGTTGACCAGCGACACCTGCCCGGTGTCGAGCCCGGCCAGTCGCCACCGCTGCTCGACGGTGCCGTCGCAGACCGCGAAGTGCAGCCGCGCGCCGTCGTCCTTGCTGCCGTCCTTCACCTCCAGGCAGCGTCCGGTCGCGACGTTGACCAGGCCGAACTCGTCACCCACGACGGGGGTGGGGCGCCACTGCTGGGTCAGGTCGCCGGTGCAGACCCGCTGCTGGACCTGGGGCCCGTCCGGGTTGTCGTTCGTGTTGAGCGCGAGGCAGAGCGACGATGCCGCGGAGCGGAAGATCCGGGCGGGGATCTCCGACGGGGTCGGGCTGGGCGGGGGTGCCGGCTCGGTGCTGCCCGCCGCCACGCCGCTCGGCGCGGGCGGTGCGGCGGCGTCGGAGACGGCGGCCGGGGCGGGCACCGCTGCCTGGTCACCGTCGCCGCCACCGGCGAAGAGGCCGGTGGCGAAGAGCACCCCGATCAGTACGCCGACGCCGCCGATCGCGAGCGCGGCCGTCATCAGCCGGTCCCGGCCGGGCCGGGGCGGGGCGGGCGCGCCGTAGACGGTGCCACCCGGCGGTTGTGGTCGTGGCTCGGAGGTGACCATCCCCAGATAGTGACTCAGTCGCCGGGTCCGGGACCAATCGGCCCGCCGCACCCCACCCGGCATTTTCCGGTACGGGTACGGCGCGGCGGGCACGCTCGGTACGGATTCGCCGATCCCCCGGCGGGGTGCCCGGCGATCAGTCGACGACCTGGACGTCCTTCCAGAAGGCGACCCGGTCGCGGATCTGCTCGGCGGCGGGGAGCGGATCGGGGTAGTACCAGACCGCGTCCTGGCTCTCGTTGCCGTCCAGGGCGAGGGAGTAGTAGGAGGCCTGTCCCTTCCAGGGGCAGATGGTGTGAGTGTCGGATTCCCGAATCACGTCGTCGCGCAACGCGCTGCGCGGAAAGTAGTGGTTGCCCTCGACAACCACGGTGTCGGTGCTCTCTGCGATGACCTGGTTGTTCCACATGGCTTTCGGCACGTTTTCCAGCGTATGCCGGTCTGCGCGGGGCGGCCACGGCTAGCGCGATCTTCCCGGAACGGCAAGCCGTTACCCTCTATCGGATCACTGATAGTTACGAGATAATTACTGTATGTGGAACGCGCCAGGTGATCGGGAACTGTTTCTGCAGGTCAGTGGCCCGATGGCGGACAGTGATCGGGCCGACGCTGCCGCCACCACCGCCCTGCTCCGGGAGTTGCGGACCGGGGCAGGGATAGCGGTCGGTCGATCCACGCCCGACCCGGATCCCCGGACCGGTTCCGACCTGCGACCGGACCCCGACCCCGCCACCGGCCGTAAGGCCGGCGAGGCGGTGTCGCTCGCCGAACTCGTCATCACCGGCGCCTTCTCGGCCACCACCCTCGCCGCCCTCACCCAGATCGTGGTCGCCTTCGTCCGGCGGGGCGCCGCCCGGCGGATCGTGCTCCGCGACGGGGACCGGACCCTGACCATCGTCGACCCGTCGGCACGTACCGAGCAGGCGGTCGCGCACTGGCTCACCGCGCCCGACCGGACCGAACCGGCGGTCGACCTCCCCGAGGTGCCCGACACCGTGCAGGTGCCCGAGGTCGGCCCGGTGCCGCAGACGGGTCCGGAGCCGAATGTCCGGGCGGTGCCCGAGCGGGGCGCGCGGCCGGAGGTGAAGGCGGTACCGCAGGCGCGGCGGGATGTCGGGTCCGGTGGCGACTAGATCACCGGCCGGCCGGTACGCGCTGCTGATCGCGACCGGCGAGTACGCCGACCCCTCCCTCGACCGGCTGCGCGCACCGCAGCAGGACGTGGCGCGGTTGGGTGCCGTACTGGCGGATCCGGCGATCGGCAACTTCCACGTGCGTACGCTGCGCGACGCCCCCGAACGGGAGGTACGGGCGGCGATCGAGGACCTGTTGACGGACAGGGTCGACAGCGATCTCGTCCTGCTCTACTTCTCCTGCCACGGGATCGTCGACCCCTACCACCGGCTCTACTTCGCCGCCGCCGACACCGTCCGTACCCGCCCGGCCAGCACGGCCATCTCCCGTTCCTTCGTCAACGAGCAGTTCGAGGCGTGCCGGGCCGCGGCCAAGGTGCTGATCCTCGACTGCTGCTTCGCCGGTGCGTTCGCCGAGGGCTTCAAGGGAGCGCCGCAGGGCGCGCTGGAGTGCCAGGTGGGCCGGGGGTACGTCGTACTCAGCGCCTGCGACAGCTACGAGTACGCGTTCGAGTCCGACGAACTGGTCGCCTCGGCACCCCGTGGCTCGATCTTCACCGACGTACTGATCGAGGGGCTGGTCAGCGGCGCGGCGGACCTCGACCGGGACGGCCTGGTCGGCGTCGACGAGCTGTTCCGTTACGTGCACGACGGGGTGATCCGCCGCCGGCCGGAACAGCAGCCGAAGTACAGCGCCTACAACGCCGAGCCGCACATCTACCTGGCCACCGCCCCGATCACGGGCGGCGCCACCGTCCCGGTGCCGGGCCGACCGGTCGGCGGTGCCCCGAACGGGTCGACCGCCGGACCCGCCCCGACCCTCCACCTGCCGGCCACCTACAACCAGCACCAGGCGATCGTGGCGCGCGGCTTCCGTACGGGTGCGGACCTGATCCGGCGGACCTACGGGCCGTTCGGCCGGCGGATGCTGGTCCAGGACGAGCAGGGCGGGTACCACGAGATGGCGGACGCGGCCGGCATCGTCCGGCTGCTGGCAGGTGGCGACCCCCGCGACGCGCTCGGCACCGGTTACCTGCGGGAACTGGTGGAGGGAATCCGGCACCGGGTCGGCGACGGAGCCACCACCGGCGTGGTCCTCGCCCAGGCCATGCTGGACGGCGCCTCCGCCGCACTCCGGGCCGGCGCCAACCCGGTGGCGCTGCGGCGGGGGATCTCGACCGCCGTACGGGACGTCGCCGTCGAACTCGCCGGCCTCGCGGTGCCGGTACGCACCAGAGCGGAACTGCGGGCGCTGGTGACCATCGCCTCCGGTGACGAACTCGTCGGTGACCTGGTGGCCGAGGCGGTGGACCGGATCGGCCGCGACGGTGTGATCCGGGTCGAGGCGAGCAACCTGTTCGGCCTCGAACTGGAGCTCACCGAGGGGATGAGCCTGCGGGCCGGGCACGTGTCACCGGCTTTCGTGACCGACGAGGAGGAGGCGGAGGCGGTGCTCGACGAGCCGTACGTGCTCCTCGTCGACGAGCGGATCGGTACCGCCGAGGAGTTGCTGCGGTTGCTGGGTGCGGTGGAGCGGGAGGGTCGGCCGCTGGCGGTGTTCGCGCCCGAGATCCGTGACCCGGCGCTGGCCGCGCTGGTCCTGGCGAAGGCCCGGCAGGTGCTCAGCCCGGTCGCGGTGACCCTGCCCTGGCCGGCCGGTCAACGCCGGAACGCGCTGGCGGAACTGGCCGCGCTCACCGGCGCGACGGTGCTCGGGGGCGAGTCGGCCGTGCGTCTCGCCGACGCGACCCTGGCCGAGTTGGGCCGGGCCCGGCGGGTGGTCACCACCCGGAGCGAGTCGGTGGTCCTGGCCGGGGTCGACGACCCGGACCCGATCGTCCGCCGCTACCAGCGGCTGCGGACCGCGCGGACCCGTGCCGATCCGCGCCGCAACGACCCCCGGGCGGACGGCAGGCGGCGGGCCGAGTCGCGGTACGGCGAGCCGCTGCGGGTGTCGGCGGAGCGGCTGTCCCGGGTGGCCGGCGGGGTGGCGGTGATCAAGGTGGGCGAGGTGACCCCGGAGCAGCAGCGGGTCCGGCGGCGCCAGATCGACGACGCGGTACGCAACGCCAAGGCTGCGGTGGAGTGGGGACTGGTCGCCGGCGGCGGTGCGGCGCTGCTCGGGGTGCACACCCGGCTCACCGGTCGGCGTACCGCACCGGTGCCGAGGCAGCGGGGAGACGACGAGGGGCTCGGGTACGCGGTAGTCGTCGACGCGTTGCCGGCGCCGTTCGAGGAGTTGCTGCGCAGCGCCGGGCGCGACCCGGACGGGGTGCCCGAGGACCTGTGGTACCGGGGGCCGGGGGTCACCTTCGACCTGGTCAGCGGGAGGTACGTGGTGGCGCGGGACGCCGGCATCGTGGACGCCGCAGCGACCGTACGCGAGGCGGTGAGCGCCGCCGCGAGCGTGGTGACCCGCTACCTCATGCTCGGCTGAGCCGTGCCGTACCGGGCTGCGGTGGCCGGCACCGGTTGCCCGGTGCCGGCCACCGCCCGTGCTGCGACGTGGTGCCGACGTGCAGCAGGTCATCGGGTGCGAAATTGCGGCAGTGCGACGCTGGTAGGCGCGCACCGCGGCGCAAATTGCACTCGCCGGGACAACTATCCGCCAGTGCCGGTGGCTGAAGGTCAGCCCGAGCGGCAAAGAAGACGCGCGGCATGTCGGATGTGCGTTGCCTGGATGTCTGCCGTCCTAACCGTCCCAACACGAAGAGTGACGTGTCACCCTTCGTTGGCGTGGACCGGTGGGCAGCGGCGTCCCGGCCGGCGTCGCCGCCGGACTACCGTCCCGGGGCGAGCGTCGGGCGGAGTACGAAGACGCCCCAGCCGAAGTAGCGGCGGCCGTACTCGAGGTGCCACCGGCGGGACAGGTCACGGAACTCGCGTACCTGCTGGGCGCGCGGATCGTGCGGGTACGCGCGCAGCCACTCGGTCAGCGTCCACCACTGCTGGGCCACGTAACGGTCCCAACTGTCGGCGTCGGCGAGTACCACCTCGACCAGGTCGGTGCCGGCCGCCTCGAACCGGTCCAGGGTGCCGCCGAGCGAGGTGAAATCGTCCAGCCCGAACCCGTACGCCGAGTACGCCCCCGGCGGTGGCGGGTCGATCCAGTAGGGCTCACCGACCAGGAGCAGCCCGTTGGGGCGGACCGCCCGCCGCATCAGCTCGATGGTGCCGGCCAGCCCGCCGCCGATCCAGGTCGCGCCGAGGCAGGAGACGACGTCGTAACCGGCGGGCTCGGCCCGGTACTCGGCGGCGTCGCCGTACTGGAAGCTGACCCGGTCACTGACGCCGAGTTCGGCCGCGCGTTTGCTGGCGGCGGTCAGGAACACCTCGCTGATGTCCACGCCGTGCCCACGGATGCCGTAACCCTGGGCCCAGCGGGCGAGCAGTTCACCCTTCCCACACGCGAGGTCGAGGACCCTGGTCTGCGGGCCGACCCGACTGGCCGCCCCGAGCAGCATCAACTTCTCGTGGGTGAACGGGTTGAGGATGCGGTGCTCCGCCTCCGACAGCTCGTGCAACCAAAGCGACATCGGGCCAGGATTACCCGTTTTCCGGATCGTGTCGAGCCCCATCTTTCGGCGCAAGATCCGGATCGTCCGGCAGGGGTGGGTCCGGGGCCGGCATCCGGGCCGTTCCGGTCCGCCGCGCGCACCGACCGGTCGCGTCGTTTGTGCAGCTCAGGCGTGGAAAAATCACTGTGTCGAGTGGACACTCGAACCGGCCGTGAATCGCTCAGACTAGACCGCCTTCGATTCGTCGTGGCACAAACCGCGCCGGCCGGTGTCGGGTGGTGGGAAAGTTCACGGCCGAGGGCGGGGAACGGGTCGACACGACAGGCTCCGGTCGGGCACTCTGTCCGCCGTGCAGCCCGAGGTATTCATCGCCATCGGATCGGCCGTCGTCTCCCTCCTCAGTGTCCTGTTCACCACGCTCTCCGCCCGTCGGGTGACCGTGTTGCAGTACCAGCTCGAGGAGCAGCGGCACCGGCAGAGCAAGGCCGAACTCGCCGAGCAGTTGCTCAGCCGCTACCGGGAGCCGCTGCTCTGGTCCGCGCACGCGTTGCAGGGGCGGCTGTTCAACGCCGTACGGCCGGGTTTCCTCTCCACGTACCTGCACTGCGGTGACGTGGACGACGAGCGGTACACCCGCGACTACACCGTGTACGTGCTGGCCGAGTACCTCTGCTGGGTGGAGATCATCCGGCGGGACCAGCAGTTCCTCGACCTCGGCGACGTCGAGCGGAACAAACGGTTCTTCGGCTTCCTCGACCGGATGACGCAGATCATCGCCGCGCTGGACACCCCGCCGCCGCTGCGCCTGTTCCGGGGCCAGCAACGGGCGATCGGCGAACTGCTGCTCGTACGCGTCGAGGACAGCGCCGGCACCCGGTACGAGTCGATGGGGTACGCCGAGTTCTGCGAGCGCCTCGACACCGATCCCCGGTTCGCGTCCTGGTTCACCCGGATCCGGGCGGACGTGGACGTGATCGCGACCGCGGACTACGACGGCAACGCCCGCCTGGTACGGATGCAGCACGAGCTGATCGCCCTGATCGACTTCCTGGATCCGGACCAGGCCCGGCTGGCCACCCCGAACCGGGCCCTGGTCGACCGGGACACGATCGGCAAGCTCCCCGGTACCACCTGAGGTCCGGTGCGCAGACGCTCCCAGGAAAACCAACGCGTTGATCTCGTACATCATCTTCGATGTACGCACATCAAAGATGATGTAGAAGACGAACGCGATTGTTTGTTTCGCCGGGCGTCCCGGTCTCAGTCGCGCGGTCGGGCTTGATCCGAGGGGTCCGCACCGTTCGCGGCCATTTACGCGAGGCAGTCCAAAACATCCCACGGCCCGTCAGGACATCGTCCAGGCGTGTACCTCCAGCCGGCCCGTGGTGCCCAGGTCGAGGTGCTTCGCCACGGTCTGGGCCGGCTGTCCGGCCGCCGGGGCGACCTCCAGGTACGCGCCCTCGGCGATCTCCCCGTCGGTGACCGTGTTCCGCCAGCGCACCGAGGCGTACGCGGTGCCGCCGGGGTACACGGTGATCTCCTTCGGTCCGGGGTCCTCACCGCCCAGCGCGGTCCCGTTCTCGACCCTCACCGCCAGCGGTTCCCGCTCCGCGTCCAGCACCCGTACCACCGGGTAGCCGTTCAGCGGGAACGGTTCGGTGCCGCAGTTGAACAGCACGATGCCCATGCCCCGAAGCCCCATCGCGGCGTCGGTCGGGCTGGTGCTCACCAGTACGCCCGACGCCGGGCAACTGGCGGCCTCCCGTGGACCGCCGGTCGCGGTCGGTACGGGCAGACCGGTGGCCGACCCGCTCGGTGCGCCCTGCGCCGGTACGTCGGCGGTGCGACCGCTCTCGCCCGGTGCCGGAACCGTCCAGGGCTCGGGCGCGGGCGGGGTCGGCGCCGGCAGGACGATCGGCTGGCCGGGCACGGGACCCTCGCAGCCGGTGCCGAGCAGGAGCACCGCCGCGACCGTGGTGACCAGCGGGCCGAGCCGGTGGCGGGCGGGTCGGCGGCGAGCGGGGTACGTCTGCACCCGGCGATCCTCCTACACGAGCCGGCCCGGCGGAGAACCGTCGGCCCGTGCCGTGAAGAGCATGTGCGCGAGCTGTGAAGGCGGGTGGCGATCGGGGGCGATCCCACGGTGAGCTTGTACGCTGCGTCGATGCCGGATTCCAGGTTGATGCGGGATTCCACCGAGCGCTGGTTGGAGCGGCTGCGTGGCGCCGTGGCGCCCCGACGGCACAACGCCCGTACGATCGCGGCGTTGACCGGCAATCCGGGCTGCCACCGGCGGGCGGTGCTGGACGCGGCCGGGGTCGACAAGCCCCGGCTGGCCGAGCACATCGGCTTCCCGGCCCGGTTCGGCCAGTCCCGGTTCGCCATCACCCGTGGCAACGCGTTCGAGCGGCAGGTGAAGGCGGACGGCGGGGTCGAACTGCTCCGCCTGCTGCGTGAGCGGCTCGGACTCCCGATCCCCGACGCGGCCTACACCGACCTCGACGATGGCAGGCCGGATCCGACCACGCAGACAGCCGACACCGACACCGACGCCGACGCGGTCCCGGCCCGACCGGCCGAGACCAACGAGGAACGGTACGAGCGGTCCCGGCACCTGCTCGGCGAGGCCGCCGGGTCGCCCGCATCCGGCGACGCCCTGATCTTCGACCACCCGCTGCTCCGGCTGGAGGTCGCCGGCCAGCCGGTCTACCTGGAACCGGACCTGATCGCGTTCCGGGTCGACGGTCGGTTCCACGTCGTGGAGATCAAGTCGTTTCCGGTGATCGACGGGCAGGCCGACCCGAGCAAGGTCTCTGCAGCTGCGGTCCAGGCGGCGGTCTACGTACTCGCCATGCGGCAACTGCTGACCGAGGCGGGGCATGACCCGGCCATCGTGTCGCACGACGTACTGCTGGTCTGCCCGCGCGACTTCACCAACGAGCCGGTGGCCGCGCTGATCGACGTACGCAAGCAGTTGTCGACCCTGCGCCGGCAGCTCACCCGGATGGCGCGGGTCGACGAGGTGGTGGCCGCGCTGCCCGCGGATCTGACCTTCGACCTGGCGCCCGACCGGGCCGGTCGGCCGAGCCGGTCGCCGGCCGCGCTGACCACCGCACTGAGCGTGGTCGAGGCGCGTTACGCACCGGACTGCCTGGCAAGCTGCGAACTGGCCTTCTTCTGCCGGCACGAGGCACGCGGCCAGACCGGCAGCCTGGGCAAGTCGGTCCGCGAGGAACTCGGTGGCGTCGAGCGGGTACCGACCGTGCTCGCCCTGGCCAGCGGCGAACTGGCACCGGCCGACGGGCAGGCCGAGGCCGCCGCGATGCTCCAGGCCGCCGCGCGGCTGCGGGCCGAGGCCCTCTCATGAGTACGCTCACCGCCCTCGCCCGGGCGCAGGCACTCGCCGCCGGAAAGGCCCAGCCGACCGCCACCGTCCGGCACCTGCACCTCGCCCGGCGGCCACTGGTCCTGGTCCCGCTGACCATGGCCGGCGAGGCGAACGCACCGCTCGCGGTCCTGGTCGGCACAGACCCCGGACAGCCCCGGCTGCTGGTGGTCCCACAGCCGCGCAACCGGGACCAGCGGCTCGACTTCGTCACCGCGCTCGGCACCGTGCTCCTGCCCTACCTGGACGGTCACCGGGGCGTGTCCGAGTCGGTCCCGGTCGACCGGGGACGGGACGTGCGCTACCGGTACGTCGAGGCGCCCCAACTGATCGTCCCCAACTCGGGCGGGATCACCTTCCTGCGGTTGCTCGGCCGCAACACCCGGTTCCGGCGTACCGACGGGGACTATCCGGTCGACGCCTCGGTGCCGCTGGTCGGCCGGTGGCTGACCTTCCTCGCCGAACGGGCCGAACACCCCGGATCATCGCTGCTGGTGGCGCTGACCGAGGCGCTCGGCCTGCACTGGGCGACCGGGCAGAGTTCGGTCGAGGACCTGAACCTGGCCGCTCAGCTCGGCTGGATCGACCCGCCGCCGGGGGTCACCGGCCCGGTCGCCGCCGCCGAGGCGGAGGATCCGTCGATCTGGCCCCCGGCCGGACCGACCACCGATCCGGAGTTCGACAACGACGTACTCGCCCCGACGATGGCCGCGTACCAGGCGGCGATGGCGGCGGACGACGAGCCGGCCCGGCAGCGGGCGTACGCGAGCATGGCGGAGGCGTTGCGCGGCCAGTTGGAGCCGACCTGGCGGCTGATGTGGCGGGGGCTGTCGCTGCTGCACGCCCTGCCGCCGGGGGCGCGGGTGGCGGGACGCTGGGACGCCGACCGGGACGCGTTCACCGACTACGCCGGTTACACCGACGAGGGCGGCCAGCCGCAGCCCCGACGGGACGGGGCGGTCGCCGCCGCCCAGCGCCTGCACCGGCTGGAACGCGCCCTCAGCTCGTACGCCGTCCAGCGCGCGTACGACGACCCGCTGGTGATGGCCGACCACCGGTTGACCGGGGAGGCGTTCGTCGGCGAGGTGACCCTGGCCGACCCGGCGCGGGTCGACGACACCGGCAAGCGGCCGGTGCTCCGTCCCCGGATCATGGTGGTCACCACCGATCCGGTGCTCGTCCAGCCCGGTGCGTCCCTCACCTCACCGGCCCGGCCGGGGCAGAAGGCCAGGGTCGTGTTCGTCACCCGGACCGGTGACGGGTCGAAGACCGAGGTGGTGCTGGAGCTGTCCGGCGGGATGGGTCGAGGGCTGACCGCGCCGCCGGGCACCGTACCGGAGGTGGGGGAGCGGCTCTGCTACACCACCCTGACCGACGGGTACGCCCCACCCGGCACCTTCCCGTCCCGCGAGGACACCCCCTGGACCCACGGCGGCCCACCCACCGACGCCTCGATCCCGGACTAGTCAGTGGTGGGCTTGAGCCTTACGTAGCGGGAGGCGGGAGGGTGGTTCTCGGAAGGGAGGGAACCCGTGGAGTACCCGGTGGGCAAGGTGGCGCGGATCGCCGGCGTGACCGTACGGACGCTGCACCACTACGACGAGATCGGTCTGCTCTCGCCGAGCGGTCGTACGGGTGCCGGTCACCGCCGGTACGACGACGGCGACCTGGAGCGGTTGCAGCAGATCCTGTTCTACCGGGAGCTGGGGTTCCCACTGGAAGAGATCAACGCGATCGTCGACGACCCGGAGTCGAATCCGACCGAGCACCTGCGTCGGCAGCACGAACTGCTGACCGGTCGGATCCACCGGCTGCGGGAGATGGTCACCGCGATCGAGTTCGCGATGGAGGCGAAGAAGGTGGGCATCCAACTGACGCCGGAGGAGCGGTTCGAGGTCTTCGGCGACTTCGACCCGGACGAGCACGCGGCCGAGGCCGAGCAGCGCTGGGGCGGCACCGACGCGTACCGGGAGTCGAACCGGCGTGCGGGGCAGTACAGCAAGGACGACTGGCTGCGGAACAAGGCGGAGAACGAAGACTGGGGCCGGCGGTTCGTGGCGCTGATGGACTCCGGCGCCCCCTCCGACAGCCCGGGCGCGATGGCGCTCGCCGAGGAGCACCGCCAGTTGATCAGCCGCTGGTTCTACGAGTGCACGTACGAGATCCACACCGGGCTGGCCGACATGTACCTGGCCGACCCGAGGTTCACCGCGTACTACGAGAACATCGCACCGGGCATGACGGCCTACCTGTGCGGGGCCATCCACGCCAACGCGATCACCCGCGCCTAGCAACCGGGTACGGAACCGGTGGCGACCTGCCCACCGGTTCCGTACCCGCACCGCTCGCGCGAAGTCAGTTGTTGTACGGCAGGGTCGGGAACCAGCCGAAACCGAACATCGCCGGCACCCGGATGTCCCAGTAGACGACGGTGAACACGCCGAGCGCGACGAGCAGGCTGCCGGTGATGACGGCCATCCGTACCGGGTCCCGGGACAACCAGGTCAGGAACCGGCCCCGGGTGCCGGCGACGACGAGGGCGAACAGCACCGCGACGATCACGATGTTGCCCAGGGACTGGAGCACGAACGCCGCGGCACCGTAGAACGGGTTGCCGGAGTCGACCGCCCAGTGGAACAGCTTGTTGAACAGCGGGTACGGCCGACCGATGAGGAAGCCGCCGACGAGCGCGCCCAGGACGACGACCCGGGCGACGGGTCGGGTGGCGAACGGGTCGGGCAGCACCCCGAGCGCCGCGAGGCCGAGATAGGCCAGCGCCAGCCCGATCACCCCGAAGACCACCGACGACTGGAGGATGCGTACCGGCATGTCGCCGACGAGGTCGGTGGAGAGCTGCGGGAGGCGGTCGCCGAGCAGGACGCCGACGAACCCGTACATCGCGGACACCGACACCATGCCGAGGGCCAGCCAGCCCACCGGACGCAGCATCGTACGCAGGGCGCCGGTCGTGCCACTGGTCGCGCCGGCCTGGCTCATCGGCCCGATCGCCGCCGCCATGGCGATGTTGCAGGCGGTGAACGTACCCGCGAGCCCGGACACGAACGCGAACAGCAGCCCGGCGGCGGTACCCGCGATGGCGGTGCCCTTGGCGTCGTGGCCGAGCAGGGTGTTCGCGACGTTGTCTCCGATGACCGCGTCGACGAAGTGGTAGGACCAGACCACGGCCAGCAGTACGCCGGCCAACACGCTGAGGACAACCACCCGACCGGTACGCGGTCGCGCGACGGTCGGGGCGGGCGGCGCCGTGACGAGCTGGGGTGAGACCTTCACGGTTGCTCCTCTTCGGGGGGTAGGACGACAGATAGGAATGGCCCCCTGACCGTAAGTGAAGGGCAGGGGGCCATTCCATACCGGCGTTGGATCAGGCGGTCGCCGGTTGTGGCGCCACCGGCACCGGGGCGGTCACGCCCTCCTGTCGGCGCTCACGCAGCCACCGGCTCCACCACCAGAGCCCGCGGGCCAGGCAGACGATGGTGACGGCGAAGAAGAGGGTGTAGACGACGTTGAACACCATCAGCACCCCGTAGACGGTGGCGACGCTGGCACCGAACATGAACTGGTCCCGGAACCGGCTCGGGGTGGTGCCGGGGTCGGTGACCATGTAGTTGGTGAAGAGGATGAAGGCCACCCCGGTCATCGGCACCAGCGCGCCCCACAGGGACACGTCCCAGATCCAGTGTCTGATCAGGGCCTGGAGTACGAACCCGCCGGCCCACCCCATGATCAGGCCGACTTTCTTGGTCAGGGCGGCGTTGAGCACCGTCCCGGCCGTGAGGATGACCACCGGGATCACGATCCGGATCACGTCCGGCACGTTCTCCGTGAAGTGGTACGGCGGCGCGATGTTCACCCAGGAGAAGGCGAGCAGGGTGATCGTGATGCCGAAGTTGGAGGGGTTCATGAAGTGCCGGAACCGCCCCTTGATCGGCGCCCGGAGCACGTACTTCTGACCCACCGAGACCACCACGGCGAAGGCGATCGGCCAGAACAGGTCGTTCGCGTAGAGCAGCATGTTCGCCGCGAGCGACGTGATGTGGGTCGGTAGCAGGAAGGTGTAGACGCCCCAGGCACCGTTGCCGGCGTACTCCGCGGGCCGTTTCCCGGCCCAGGCCGCGATCGTCTCGCAGACGAACTCGGTGGTGTAGCCGACCGCGAGGGCGAACAGCGGCCACGTCCACGGCTGCTCGAAGCCGAACACCGAGTAGCCGAGGATGTTGAAGATGCTCATCGAGATGGCGAAGTTGCGCAGCGCGAGATAGCGCGGGTCCTTGCCGTCGATCCGGTTCGGCCGGGGAGGCGCCCCGGTCGCGGCGGTCGTCGCCTGGTCGGTCCGGGCCGGTGCGGTGGCGACCGGGGTACGGACGCCGACTCCGGCGGTGCTGATGCGTTCGACGTGGGTCATGAGCCCGCCACCTCCTGGGCCTGGTCGGTGAGCATGAAGTCGTGCCAACCGGGATTCAGGTTGAGCGTCTGCATGTGCATCGTCCCGTTGAGGTCGAGCCAGCAGAGCTCGGCGGAGACCGGCTTGTTCGCTTCGTCGCCGAGCCCGAAGAAGACGTCGAAGCTGCGCTTGCCGGAGTGCCCGCTGCCGCCGTCGAGCTGGGCGACCTGGGTACGCCCGTCCGCGGTCTTGATCTTCACCTGGGCCCCGTACGCCGGGGTCCCGATCGGACCGGCCGCCCCCGGTGTCGCGCCGGCCACCGGCCGGTGCAGCCGCAGGCCGAGGAAGTTGCCCTCGGCCGGCTTGGTGTTGCGGTAGTAGGCCGGCGGTCCCCACTGCCGGGCCACCGCGAAGTCCTGGCTGCCGTCGGCGTTGACGTCGGCGACCGCGACCCCGCGCGACGGCGTGGTGTCGGTCATCCCCAGGTCCTCGTTGAGGTTGACGTACCGGCCGTTGTCCTCCCGGACCCAGAAGGCGAACGGCGACGAGCCGGCGATGTCGTCACCGGGTTCGGCGTTCGGCCACATGTGCGGTTCGGCCAGCATGAGGTCGTTGGCCATGGCGAGTTCCTGGAGCCAGTTCCAGCGGTTGATGTGGCCCTTCACGAAGCCGGTGGTCTGGACCACGCTCGGGAAGCCGCTGTTGTCGAAGTCGGCCATCTTGGAGTCCCAGCCCCAGCCGACCCAGGCGATGTTCGCGTCCGCCGCCTTGTTGTCGAACGGCGCCACGCCCCGGCTGAGCTTGGCCCGGGCCTCCTGGACGTTGTCCGCGGTGTTCCTCCAGAGGAAGTTGCTCTCCTCGATGCCCCAGCTTGCGGTGATGTTGCTGACGAACATGTCGAACCGGCCGGTGGAGCCCAGGTCGCCGAACTCGATCGACATGCCCTTGAAGGAGTCGTGCCCGAGGACCAGCGACTTCGGGGTGAAGGCACCCCGGCGTCCCTCGGCGAGGGTGAACCTGATGTTGCCCGGGGTGGAGACGTTGTGGAAGAACCGGTCGTTGCCGAAGTCGTTGGCGACGTACAGCTCGGGAAGCAGGTCGCCGTCGAGGTCGGCCGAGCCGGCCCCGAGGGACCACCCGGTGGCCAGGCGCCCCTCGATCGCGTTCTGTTCCTCGTACGTCACCGACGGGGTGGCGCCGACGGTGGCCGACTTCCAGCGCATGATGTGCGCGCCGCCGGCGTTCTGGGCCCGGGACATCGAGTGGTTCATCGTCACGCCCTTGAGCCCCTGCGGGTCGAGGACGGCGGTGTCCGGGAAGTAGTTGAAGACCCCGATGTCGGGGTGCCCGTCACCGTCGAAGTCGGCGATGTTCACCGCGTTGGTGTTCCACTGCGGCCCGTGGTAGAGGCCGTCGGGCGCGGTGCCGTACTGGAGCAGCTCCATCGGGAGGTAGGTGGCCAGGCTCAGCGGCGCCGAGGTGCCGCGCTGCATGAACAGCACCGGGCTACGACCCCAGAAGTAGACCAGCAGGTCGGTCCAACCGTCCTGGTTGAAGTCACCGGGGGCACAGCCCATCGGGGCCATCGCCGAGTTCATCGGCAGCGGGGCCGGGTCGAGTACGAACGGCGGGTAGCTACCGCCGCTCTCCGGCGCCGGTGTGACGATCACGGAGTCGCTCCGGGTGTCCACCAGGCACAGGTCGTTGGCGACTCCGCCGCCGTCCAGGTCGTTGACGGCGATGGCCGCGCCGACCGAGGAGATCCACGACTTGATGTGCTCGTATTCGGGGTTCACCTCGCGGACGGTCCGCAGCGGCAGCCCTTCGGGCAGTGCGATGGGCAGCTCGGTGAACCGGAAGCGCGAGGCCATCGATGCGCGATCCTCGGCCGACGCCTCCGGTAGTTGAGCGGCCACGAACAGGGTGCCCGTCAGGACGAGCACGAACAGGGCCGGGGTTAACCGGCGCAGGACGCCGGGTTTCGATGGCATCGTTTTCCCCTCGAAATAGACGGCACGGGGCAGCGCCCGACAACCGGCGATCGCGTACGGCGATGCGGTTGCGGAGTGCTTGTTTACTGGCGGAGTTGTCGGTCCGGCGAGGCGTTTGGAATCCGTACGCCGTTCGTCGGTTCGCCGCCAGTTACGCGAAGGCCCACGGCGGGGTCGGCCCGTGGAACCAGGTGGATGATCGGCCTCGGCGCCCGGCGAGTCCTTCCTTCCTTGACTATTCCGTCACGCCGGACCAATTACCTTCCGACCATCGATATCCTCGCGTCGTGCCCACCCGGTGTCTTCTCAAAAAGTGCTCTAGGCCCGCGTATCGCCTGACCTGCGCAATATGGGAGAAGGGTGGCTGCCGGCGCCGGGAATAGACGGCGGCGAAAGGGGATCCGTCTCGGCGGCGCGGCGGGGCGAACGGCCGCTCAGTCAGCCTGCGGGGCCTGTTCGGGTGCCGTGCCGCCGGCCACCCGCAGGGCGAGATAGTGCTCGTACGCCATCCGGCGCATGGCGGCAAAGGCCACCTCGTTCAGCACGGTACGGGCTACCGCCGTGGCGGCGGTCTCCTGTGGCGACTGGTCCAGTTCGTGCCTCGCCAGGGCGTCGGCGGCGGAGACGTACAGCCTGAAGGCGTCGCTGTCGTCGTCCCAACCGAGGTACTGAAGCGCCGCGAAAACCTGTGCCAGGGTGGATTTCGCGGGTGCCTCGGGCTCGACGCGCCAGCCGACGGTGCGGACGAGCTGGTCGATACGCCCCAGCGCCGACTCGATGACGCCGGGCTCCGAGTCCTCGGTGGGGTAGTCCGCGAGGAGGGCCTTGGTGACCACCTTGGCCACCGCCTGGGGGGCGAGGCAATTGTCGTCGATCGCTGCCAGTACCTCGCGGACCGAGGCGATGCTCATCATTCCTATACCGGTCAGGACCCGAATTAGTTTTAACCGTATAAGGTGCTCTTCGTCATACTCGGCCTGGTTCCTGGCGGTAGGTGTACCTGGTGGCAGCAGTTGTTCTCTGAGGTAGAACTTGATCGTCGCTACCGGGACCCCGCTCTGTCTGCTGAGTACCGAAATTCTCATCGAACTCCAGAGGTTTGTGGGGTCCGCTCAATGCATGCTGCCACACATGATCGAGTACCGCAAGCCTTGTAGATGTTCGCCAATAAGTGTCTGACCAGGGATTTCATGGTCTCTTAAGCTTCGCTCGGCCACTGTCCGAAGGCCGTCGGTGCGGTGTCGGGGGACCGTTGCGGTGGGGTAAACCAAGGCGATATTCCGTGAAATTAACTGTTGAACCGACGCAATCAACACCGAAAGCGGACGCATCGCCCGCACCGGGGTCGGTCGATGGATACCAGGAATCACCACCATCTTATCTCCAAATTATTGCTCAGTTCGGACCGGTCAGGACGATACCGGACGTGTTTCCGCAGGCCAGCGTCGTGCCCGGGAGTCGGGTTAGGGGGCGCCACCAGGACAAACGCGGTTCGGTGACGGAGCCGTTGCTGGTCGTTACGGTTTGGTCTAGCATCGACAACTATCGCTTGGGATGTGTGCGGCCACCGGACCGGGCCAATTCTGCGGACCACGTACTTCCGGCGATAGCGGGGCTTCGGGGATGCAGTGTCAGTACGGGTGAGTGTGGGGCAACCCCGTATTGATCGAGCGACATCAATGAAGAGGCGCTTTTGTCCCTGAGTGCTACTCCTTGGGCAACGGCTGAGATCCGGGGGAGAATCGCGATGCACGATACCGCCGAACAAGCTGTAGAACGCGTAATCGCTACGATGCTCGACAATCTGAGCGAGCCGCTCACGATCGACGACATGGCGCGGGTGGCCATGTTCAGCAAGTTCCACTTCTCGAGAATGTTCCAACGTGCGACCGGGCTGTCGCCCGGACGGTTCCTGTCCGCCCTGCGGCTGCAACGGGCCAAGCAGCTGCTGGTGTCGACCTCACTGAACGTCGCCGACATCAGCATGCGGGTGGGCTACACCAGCGTCGGTACGTTCAGCTCCCGCTTCTCCCGCAGCGTGGGACTGTCGCCGACCACCTACCGCAGGCTCGGCGGGTTCACCCCGAAGATCCATCCGGACAGCGGCCCCGAGGTCGCGTGCGGCACGGTCAAGGGCATCATCCATCCCCACCCCACGACCGGACGCCAGGTCACCTTCGTCGGCCTGTTCCCCGACCGGATCCCCGAAGGCCGGCCGGTGAGCTGCGCGATCCTGGACCATGCCGGGCAGTACGCGCTGGAGCGGGTGCCGAAGGGCGCGTGGTACCTGCTGGCGCACGCGGTCCCGGCCGGCACCGAGGAATCCGTCGACGGCGCCGGGCTGAACCCCGACGACCTGTCCGTGGGCATCGTCGGGCCGATCGAGATGTGCCGGGACAGCGTGGTCGAGTCGGTGGACCTGCAACTCAAGCCGATGCGGACGATGGATCCGCCGGTCCTGCTGGCCCTGTTCGACGTACGCAAGGATGCCCTGATCCGCGCGGGCGTCCGCAGCGACAGCTCCTACGAGCCGTTCGCGGTGGCCTGACAACGCGGGACCGGCGAGCGCGGCCGATGCCCCGGCCGCGCTCGCCGGAAATTGCCCGCCGGCGCGAACGCCGGCGGGCAACAACTACGTCCGGTACGCCTCAGCGCAGGCTGCGTACCGTCATCGGCAGCCCGTCGCGCATCCGCAGCGACAGCATCGGCTCCGGCACCACCTCGTGCTCCGGAGCCTTCACCAGCCGCAGCTCACGGGCCAGCATGGCGAGGACGAAGGCCGCCTCCATCATGCCCAGGTGGTTGCCGACGCAGAACCGGGGACCGGCACCGAACGGGATGTACGCGTACCGGGGCCGGTCGCCCGAACGGGCCGGGTCGAACCGCTCCGGGTCGAACCGCTCCGGCGACGGCCAGAAGTCCGGGTGCCGGTGCAGGGTGTACGTGCACACCACCACGTCCGCCCCGGCGGGTACGTGGTAGCCGCCCACGTTGTCCTCCCGCAACGCCTTGCGCGGCAACAGCCACACCGGCGGGAAGAGCCGCATCACCTCCTCCACCACCATCGCCGTGTACTTCAGCCCCCGCAGGTCCTCGTAGACCGGTGGCCGGTCACCGAGCACCTCGACCGCCTCGGCGTGCATCCGCTCCCACACCTGCGGATGCTGGTCGATCAGGTAGAGACTCCAGGTCAACGTGCTCGCGGTCGTCTCGTGCCCGGCCAGCAGCAGGGTCACCAGCTCGTCGCGCAGCCGCTCCCGTCCCACCCGGGGGTCGGACTCCTGCCCGGCCGAGATGATCAGCCGGGACAGGACGTCGTCGCGGTTCCCGGTGCTCGCCCGACGGTCGGCGACCAACTGGTCGACGATCCGTTCCAGGTCCCGCCGTGCCCGGCGGAACCGGAGCTGGGTCGGCAGCGGGATCCAGGTCGGCACCGCGCTCAGCGTCGCCAGCTCGAACATCGCCTGGTCCTGGACGGTCGAGAAGGAGCCCCCGATGGTGTTGAACGTACCCAGGTCGGCGTCGAGCAGGGTCCGACCGAGCACACCCAGGGTCAGCCCGGTCATCTCCTTGACCACGTCGACCGGCCCCTGGCCCTCGTACGCCCGCAGTCGCTCGACCAGGGCGGCGGCCTCCAGTCCGATCGCCCCGGCCTGGGCGGCGATCCGCTTGCTCTGGAACGCCGGCTGGATCACCGAACGCTGCTTGCGCCAGAGGTCACCCTCGCTGGTCAGGAGCCCGTCGCCCAGCGCCCGCCGGGCGTGCACCAGACCGATCCCCTTGTGGTAGTTCGCGCTGTTGTCGGCGAGGATGTGCTTGGCGTAGTCGGGGTGGTTGAAGAAGTAGAGCGACTTCGGTCCGACCGGCAGCCGGACCGCGTCGCCGTACGCCGCGGCCGCGTCGGTCATCATGCCCAACCGGTCCCGGTTCATCACCGCGAGCATCCGCATCGCGGAGCTGCGCGGGGGTCCCGGCGGCACCCGCCGGGCTCGATCCAGAGTTGTCATGGCGCCACGTCACCTCACTCGAAGTCGAACTGAGCGAACCTGCCCAGGTAGAACAGCAGGGCCTTGTCGTCCAGATGCCGGTCCAGCGACAGCAGTTCGCCGACGAAGATGGTGTGGTCCCCACCGTCGTAAGCTGCCCGCAGCTTGCACTCGAAATGGGCCAGCGCGCCGCGGACCAGCGGCGCGCCCGTGATCTGACCCGGTACGCAGTCCACCGCCTCGAACTGCTCCGCGCCCAGGGGGCGGCGCTTGTCGGCGAAGTACCGGGCCACCGCCTCCTGGTGTGCGGACAGGACGGAAACGCCGAACGTGCCGGTCTCCGCGAGCAGCCCGTGCATGATGGCCTGCCGACCCACGCACACGAGCACCAGCGGTGGGTCCAGCGACACCGTGGTGAACGAGTTCGCGGTCATGCCGTGCGGCGCGTCGCCACCGACGGTCACCACCGTGACGCCGGTGGCGTACGCGCTGAAGGAACGTCGGAGCAGTTGGATCTCGGCCGTCGAGGACGGTTTCGCCTGAACATCCACAGTCGTCCTCCACTGCCGTCCGGTCAGGCCCGAGGCGCCGCGAGCACGTACGGCTCGAGCGCTCGGACCAGGGATTCCGGCACGCGGGCCGGGAGCGTACGGGTGTTCGGGCCACGCATGCACGCCACCCGCTGGTTGCCGCGGGCGACCAGGGTCTCGCCCGCGCCCGGGTCCAGCCGGACGTAGTCGAATCCGAACTGGACCTGGGTCTGTGCCAGCTCGACCAGCCGCATTCTGATCGCCAGCTCGTCGAACGCGGTGATCTCGGCGAAGAACTCGCAGTCGACCCGGAGCGTGAACAGCTTCAGGTCGTCGCGCAGGTCGTCCAGCACCGCCGGGGCCCGGTCCTTGAGGAACATCTCCCGGCACCGCCCCTGCCACCGCAGGTAGTTGACGTAGTACACGTTCCCCACGATGTTGGTCTCCTCGAAGCCAACCGTGTGCCGGTACTCGTAGTACATCTCCATCACGCTCAACGCCCTTCGGTCAGGATGGCGAACGCCACGGGTCCGGCAACGTCCCGCACCGTGGTGACGAACACGGCGATCCGCAGCTCGCCCGAGCTGAGCAGGGTCCAGCCCGCGCGCTCCGACGGCAGCAGTGCCAGCGGTGCCTGGTTGGTCCGGCCCGCCTTCTGCAGGCACTCCACCGCCGCCCAGACCCGGGTTCCGGCGGTGTCCGCGCTCTCCCCGGACGTCTGCGCGATGAGTTCGGCCAGTTCGAAATGCGGGCCGAGCAGGCTCTGCCAGACCGACACCGGCCGGGGCGCGGCCAGCTCGACGTCGCAGCCCAGCGGGCCGGCACCGGCGACGCCGAGGGTGAGCCCGGCACCGTGGGCGCTGGAGACCGTACGGTCGCCGTCGACCTCCGGACGCCCGTCCGGGCGGTACCGGACCTCCACCGGATGCCCGAAGGCCCGGCCGGCGGCGAGCGCGGTGTGCGCCCGTCGGGTGGCGATCAGGTCGGCACCGTCGCCGTCCGGGGGACCGGTCGGGTCGGGTTCGACCGCCACCGCCACCCGGGCGCCGAGCAGGTCGCCGACCGCCCGTTCCAGGTACGACCCGAGCAACGGCGCCGCCCACGGCCCACGCGCGTCGTTCTTGCGTACGGCCCGCAGCCGCAGACCCTCCCACCGCTCGACCACCGCTCCGGTACGGTCGCGCAGCGCGATGTCGTACACGTAGTTGTCGCCGTCGCGGGACCGTTCGGTGGCGCAGTACCGCAGCTCCTCGGTGCCGGACATCCGGGGACCGGCGGGGTGGATCCGGTCGATACCGGCCGGCAGCAGGGTCGCGTCCGGTACGCACACCTGGTTGCCGTGCATCAGCGCGTCCCGTACGCCGGGGTCGCCGAGGAGCAGCTCGCCGGGGAGGTAACCGGCGAACCAGCCCACCGACGCGTCGGCGGACAGATCCGCGTCGACGTCCCGGGCGGCGGCGCGGTGGTAACGGCGTACCCGTTGGAAGCGCGGACCCTGGAACAGGACGTCGCCGTACAGGTCCCGGTCCGGCACCAGCGGCACCACCGGCAGCCCGTCCGGGACCTGGTCCGGGGGGCCGTCCGGGACGACCCCGTCACCGCGACGCAGCCGGGCCCGGAAGTGCTCGGCGGCGAACGCCGTCTCGGCGCTGTGGATCGCCACGTCCACCGTGTCCGTACCGGTGACCACCGCGGCGATCCTGATCCGGGTGCTGCCCTCCGGCGGCACCACGATCGGCCGCAGGAACTGCGCGTCCTCGATCACCGGCACCTCGGTCCAGCCGGTCAACGCGGCCGTCACCTGCGCCATCGCCTCCATCCCGAACACCGCCGGCATCAGCAGGTTGCCGTCGAGCAGGTGGTCGGGCAGGTAGAGGTCGGTACCGCCGTTGAGGTCGACCTCGGTGACCAGTTCGACTCCGTGGTAGCGGACCAGCGGCCGGTCGACGAAACGCAGCAGCGGCAGCGTCGGCAGGTCGTAGCGGACCGTCCCGATGCCCTCGGTACGCCCGCTGATCACCACCACCTCGGGGGTGTCCGGGTCCGACAGCAGCCGCCGGAGGATCGCGACGCCCTGGTCGGGGGTGACCGGGGTGATGCCGTCGCGGGTCAGCGACTCCACCACCGACAGCCGCTCGCCCATGCCCACCCCGGACCAGACCGACCACTCCAGGCAGATGCTGCGGCACGTCGGGTGCTCCCGCCCGACCTCGCGGGTCAGGTCGGCTAGCCACTCGTTGGCGGTGGCGTAGTGCGCCTCGCCGCGCAGACCGGCCCGGCCGATGATGCTGCCGAGGGTCACCAGCAGGCGCAGCCGCTCCGGGCGTACCACGTCGAGGACGACCCGGAGCCCGTCGAGCTTCGGCGCGAACGTCTGGCGGAACGCCGCCATGTCGAGCCCGGTCAACGCGGCCGGCTCGTTGCGGCCCGCCCCGTGCAGCAGCGCGGTGATCGGGCCGAGTGCCCCGACCAGTTCGGCGACGGCGGTGCGTACCTGCTCCGGGTCGGTCACGTCGGCCCGGGCGTAGCGTACGTTCACCCCGAGGTCGGCCATCCGCTTCAGGTTCGCCGCCAACTCCTTGTCCGCGGCCGGGTCGGAACGGCCCAGTACGGCGAGGCTCGCCCCGCTGTCCTGCACCATCGCCAGCGCGCACTCGGCCGTGATGCCCTTGCCGCCACCGGTGACCAGAAGCACGTCGGTGGTGTCCAGGGCGGCCACCGTACGGGCCGGTTCGACCGGCATCACCCGCAGCGTCGGTACCCGCCGTACGCCCGCCTCGTCGTAGTGGACCTCGGCGTAGTCCCCGGTCGCGGCGACCTCCGCCACCACCTGTTCGACCGCCGCCGCCGTCACCGGCAGGTGGACGATCGTCGTACGCACCTTCGGCGCCTCCAGGTGCAGGGTCTTGGCCAGCCCGGCCGCGCCCCGGTCGTGCTGGACCAGGACGAACCGGTCACCGGCCGTCCCGCCGAGCACCGCCTGTGCACCGCGCAGCGCGAACTCGAGCTGTTCCTCGGTGCAGCCCTCGGGCAGGCAGACCAGCACCCCCGAGCCGAGGTTCGCCCGCTGCAACGCGTGCCGCAACGGCTCGGCGATCGGGTTGTCGGTGTTGGCGTACACCTGCCACTGGCCACCGTTCGCGGTGGCACCGTTCGCGGGGCCGGGCAGCGGGACCTCGTCCAGGTCCAGGGTCCACGGTCGAGCCCAGGCCCCGGCGCCGGCCACCACCTGCGTGGGGGCCAGGTCACCGCTGTGCGCGGTCGCGGCCAGCGCCTCCAGGGCGTCGGCGAGTTCACGTACGGTCGCGGTGGCCAGGTTGGTCGGCGTCTGTGCCGCCGGCATGCCCAACTGGGTGGCGACCTGACTGACCACCTGTCCCACCGTGATCGAACTCAGGTGCAGGTCGTCGAGGAGCCGGCTGGAGTCGTGCACGAGTTCCAGCGGCAGTTCGGCCCGTTCCGCCGCCAACCGGCGGATCAGGTGGGCGGTCGACTCGTCGGTCGGCCCGGCCACCGTCTCGGTGGCCGCGGCCGGGGCGTTCGACACCCGTTGCCGGGTGGCGAGGTCCAGCGGCGGTGCCGCCTCGCAGGGGCTGGCGAAGAACCGGAACTCGGTCCCGACCTGCAACGGCCGGATCAGCCGGCCGTGGAACAGGGCGGAGTCGACCGGGCTCGCGCCGACCACGTACGCCGCACCGACCACCCGCAGGAGGTTGCCGATCGACTCGTCGTCGGTGTCGAGCGCGACCGCGGGCAGTTCCGCCGTGCCGACCAGCCCGCTGAGCACCCGGCCCGGTCCGACCTCGACGAACAGGTCCACCTCCTTGGCGGCGACCGCGATCGCCTGGCTGAACAGCACCGGGTCGGTGATCTGCCGGTGCAGCAGCGCCGGCAGGTCGGTGTCGGCGGGCAGCGCCTCACCGGTGACGGTGGAGATGATCCGCCGCTCCACCGGGCCGAAGTCCTCGGCGTCCAGCGCCGCACCGAAGGCCGCCGCCGCCGGTGCCACCAGCGGCGAGTGAAACGCGTGCGACACCGACAGCCGGGTGGCGACGAGTCCGGCCGCCTGGGCCCGCGCACAGGTCTCCTCGACCGCCTCCACCGGGCCGGCGATGACGGTCTGCTGCGGGCCGTTGTAACCGGCGATGACCACCGGCAACCCGGCGGTCAGGTCCGCGGCCACGGCCGGCGACGCGGCGAGGCCGGCCATCGTACCGGTGGCGCTGTTCTCGGCCATGGTCTTCCCGCGCAGGGCCGCGACCCGCAGCAGGGCCTGCTCGTCCAGGGCACCGGCCCACTGCAACGCGGAGATCTCGCCCAGGCTGTGCCCGACCGCGACGACGGCCTCCAGACCCAGCGTGGACAGCACCCGTACCCCGGCCATCGAGCCGGTCACGATCCGGGGTTGGGCGACCGAGGTGGCCACCATGTCGCCGGAGCTGGGCAGCGAGGCCTGGTGGTACATGTCGGCCGCCTCGGCGAACCTGCGGCGCAGGGCCCCGCCGCTGGTGCCGCGCCCCGACCCCTGGCCGGGGAAGAGGTAGCCGATCCGGCCGGGCCCGCGTACGTGCCCGAGCAGGATGCCGCCGTCGGCGGCGAAGAGCTGGGTCTCGCCCGCGTCCAGCGCGTCGGCCACCCGGCGCAGCCGCTGTTCGGCCTCCTCGGGGGAGGAGACCACCACGGCCGCCCGGTACGGCAGCTCGCGCAGCTCCCGGTGCAGGGTCGCGGCCAGGTCGCCCAGCTGGGCGTACGCGAGCTGCGGGACGAAGTCGATCAGCCGCTGCACCCGTTCCCGCAACTCGGTCGGGGAACCGGCGTCGACCAGCAGCAGTTCGGCGTCCTGCGCCGACGAGGCCAGTGCCCGGGTACGGGTGTCGAAACGCACCCGTCGGCGGGGCTGGTCGTTCTCCAGCACGATGTGGGTGTTGATCCCGCCGAAGCCCATCGCGGTGATACCGGCCCGGACCGGGGCGTCGGCCACCCACGACTCCGCCTTGCGCAGCACCCGCAGCGCGGCCCCGTCCCCGTCGAGCAACTCGTGCGGGTCGACGCACCCGATCGACGGCGGGATCACCTCGTGGTGCACCGCCATCGCGGCCTTGATCAGGCCGGCGACCCCGGCCGCGGCCTTGGTGTGTCCGATCATGCCCTTGACCGAGCTGAGTGCCGCCGGTCGGGCGTGCGGGTCGGCCTCCAACCGGGCCTGGCTGAGCGCGGTGAGCTCGTTCGTGTCACCGACCTTGGTCCCGGTCCCGTGACCCTCGAACATGCTGACCGTCTCGATCCCGAAACCGGCCCGCTCGTACGCCCGACGCAACGCCAGCCGGTAACCGTTGATCTCCGGCCGGGTGATGCTGCCCTTGCCGTCCGAGGAGATGCCCCAGCCCGCGATGGAGGCGTAGACGCGGTGACCGGCCCGGCGGGCCTCGTCCTCGCGCATCAGGACCACCATGCCGCAGCCCTCGCCGGGCCAGAAGCCGTTCGAGTTGCGGTCGTAGACCCGCATCTCACCGGTGGCGAGCGCCCCGGTCTTGGCGAAACCGATGATCTCGAACGGGTCGATCGACAGGTCGACCCCGCCGGCCACCATCACGTCGAGGTCCCCGTCGAGCAGGGCCTTGCACGCCGTCGCCACCGAGAGCAGCGACGACGAGCAGGCACCGTCCACGGTGTACCCGCCGCCCTTGAGGTCGAAGTGGTTGCAGATCCGCCCGGCGATGGTGTTCGACAGGCCACCGGCGAGGGTGTCCTCGTCGATCTCCGGGAACGGGCTCTTGAAGGTGGCCTCGAAGTCGTCCAGGAACGAGCCGAGCTGGTCGTCGTCCCACTCCTGCTCCTTGAGGGCCGCCGCGACCATCCGCCGCACGTACGGCCACCGCAGCCGGAGCTGGTTGGCGCGGGAGAACTCACCGGTCAGGGTGTTCCCGACCACCACACCGGTCCGCTCGTGCGGCACCCCCTCGGCCATCGGGAAACCCGCGTCCGCGAGGGCCAGGGCGGCGGTGTCGAGCGCCAGCCAGTGGGTGAGGTCGGTCGACCGGTACGTGCTCCCGGCGACCTTGTAGGCGATCCGGTCGAACTCGTACCCCTCGATGACCGCGGCGTTACGGGCGTAGAAACGGTCCGGCGCCTTCGGATCCGGGTCCCAGTAGTCGTCGAGCCGCATCCGTACGTCGGGCAGCCGGCGGAACGCGCGTCGACCGGCGACCGCGTTCTCCCACAGTTCTCTCGGTGAGGTGGCGTCCGGATACCGGCACGCCATTCCCACGATGGCAATTTTGGACATGGACACGACCTCTTCTCCTGCGGACGCCCGCTGGTGCGCGTCGTCCGCGACCGGCGATGTGCGGGAACGGTTAGGGGGCGGTGTCGAGGGAGTCGAACCGGGCGGCGATCCGGCGCCGCCACACCTCCCAGGACGGGACGTCACCATCGGCCGGCAGGTCGACCAGCGCCTCGTCGGTGACCCGCTGGGCCTCGACCGGTGTCATCCCGCAGAAAACCTGGGTGGCGATCTCGTTGTGCGGTACGACGAGTCCGGCCCGTACCCGGGCACCGGCGGCGAACGCCGATCCCTGCGCCACCTGGCGCTGGTACGGCCCGGCGTGCTTGGCGAACCACCGCAGTTCGGTGTCGTCACCGCCACCGGCGTACGTGGCGGCGAGTCCGGCACCGCTGTACAGATCCGACCGGCGGTGCTCCGGGAACCGGTCGATCAGCCCGGCGACGACCTCTGCCTCGGTTCCGCCGACGAACCACAGCGCCCGACCGATCCCCTGGTCGATGGCGCGGTTCGCGTACCAGCGGTGGGGTCCGGCGGGCCAGGGGAAGTTCTCCTCCTGGAATCCCTGGTGGACGTACCGATCGGTCTGGAAGTAGGCCTGGTGGAAGCCGTACCCGTCGAGCACCAGCCAGCGCAGCAGCGGGTCCGGCGCGTACAGGCTGGACCAACGGAACCTCGGCAGCCGGGCCATCGCCCAACCCACACCGACGTACGCCATGTAGATGTGGTCGTGGCCGCGCCCGTCGAGGAAGTCACGAACCATTCCCCGGCCGCCGATCGGCAGTCCCTCCCGTACCGCGAAACCCATCGCGGCACCCTCGTACGCAAATCCGCGGAAGCGGGTCGGTACGCCTTCGAGTCGCTCCTCCGCCTCGTCTGTGGTGGCGGCCTCGGCGGCGTACGCGTAACCGGTCAGAAATGACCGGCCTACCGTTTCCAGCAGCTCCTTGGCCTCGGGATTCTTGACGTGGAATCCCCGGACTTCGAGCTTGGTCTCGGAAACGTTCGGCGTCAGGATACGGCGCCGCAACGCGCGATAAGATCTCATGGAACGCTCCCCAACATCTATTCGTCCACGCTAATCCGATCCTCGCAGGGCCCGACCGGAATTTCTTCCTCGTGATTGCCCATCTGGCCATTGTCAACAGATGCCCACACGATCGAAGAAATGACGGACCCGTCCGTTCGGCGAGCGAACGGACGGGTCCGGTAGCCGGTGCGGTCGTGCGCTCAGCGCAACCCCGAGGGAGCCGTGACCGACTCCCGTACCTTCGCCCGCCACACCTCGTACTGCGGCAGACCGTCCGCGTGCAGCCCGCCCACGGCCACGTCGTCGGCGAGTTCCGACGCGGCGGTGACGGACAGGTCCGCCAGCGCGCCCATCGCCGCCTCCGTCCGCTCCGGCACGTGTCCGGAGAACGCCCGCGCCTTGGCGGCGAACACCGCTCCCTGGGCCAGGTCGGGTGCGTACGCGCCCGCGTCCCGGCGCAGTACGGCCAGGTCGGCCGGTCCGCAACCACCGGCGAAGGTGGCCGCGAGACCCACCCCGCTCCACAGGTCCGCCCGCCGGTCCACGGCGAACCGTTCCACCGCCGCGGCGACGTCGGCCACCTGTCCACCGTGGATGAACCAGAGGGCCCGCCCGACGCCCTGGTCGAAGGCGCGGGGGAAGTAGTCGGGCCACCCGTCCCACGGATAGGGCGTCGGCCGCTTCTGTTCCTTTACCCATTTGTCGGTGTCGAAGTAGGCCCGGTCGAACCCGAACCCGTCGACCGCGAGCCAACTCATCGTCGGGTGGTACGGCACCCCGGTCAGGTCCGGCACCACCCGTTTCCACAGCGGTCGCGGTAGCCGGGCCATGGCGAATCCGATCCCGATGTACGTGAGGAAGATGTGCGGGCGTCCCGGGCCGCGCAGCAGGTCCCCGGCGAGCCGGCCGCGTCCACCGGCCATCGAGTCGCGGATGGTGAAGGCCATCGTCACGCCCTCGTACGCGAATCCGCGCAGCTCCGGCTCGACCAACTCGACCCGGCTCTGCACCTCCCACAGGCTCCGGGCGTCGATGCCCCATTCGAAACCGCAGATCACCGACTGTGGGATTGCCTCGAGCCGGCGGGTGGCGTCGGTGGGGGTGATCGGGAAGCCCCGCCCCTCGAAGCTCACCTGGGCCAGCGATGGCGTCATGAGCAGGTTGCGCAGCGAACCAAGGGCGGTAGCCATGATCTCCCCCTCGCTGAAGTGGCGGGGCCACCGGCGGCGGCGGTTCCATCGTGAACCGGCCGACCCGCCCCCCACGTCTCCTCCAGTGCCCTGTTCACCGACCGTCACCCGGCGCCCCCCCGTCCGCGCGTCAGGAAGGGCCCCTTCGGCCGCCGGGATGCGGCGGGAAGGAGCCCTTCCGGTGGGGATCAGTTCGGGCGGGGGCGGCTCAGGAGGAGGTAGAGCAGGGCGCCGATGAGCAGGAGGGCGACGCAGGTCAGCACGACGCTGAGCGGGTCGGCGCCACCGTGGGCGTGGGCGCCGGCGAGCGCCGGGTCGGGCGGTGGCGCGGTCCAGCGCTCCGCCGAACCGGCGGTGACGGAGAAGTCGGTTATCCCGTCCAACTCCTGCCCGTCGGGGAGCGCCACGTGGTACGCCACCCGGTACGCACCGGCCGGCACCAGCGCGAGCGGCACCACGATCCGTTGACCGTCCAGCCGTGCGGCACCGCTGCTCACCACACGCCCGTTGCGGTCGGCGACGGTGAGGTGGAACTCCCTCGGGTCGACCGGCCCGGTGAAGACCAGGGCCACCTCCGCCGGTGGTCCGGGTACGGTCGTCCCGTCGGTGGGGCTGACCCCGGTCAGTTCGGTCTCCGGTCCACCCACCACCGCCGGTACGCCGATCGCCAGTGCCGCGAAGACCGCCAGGGCCGCGCCCAGCCGGCTCCGCCAGCGGCGCGGCCGGGCCGGCGAGGCTGGTTGCGCCCCGCCGGCCGCTGACACGTCGAGCACGACTACCGGTGGCCCGAGGAGACGAGTTCCGGGGCGCAGTTGCAGTCCGCCTCGGCCCGCTCGGTCGGGCTCGGCCGCAGGTGGTAGTACATCGCGACGACCATGGGCAGGAAGACCACGGTGTTGTAGAACAGGTGCAGCTCGACCCGGGGGAAGACGAGCTGGGCGATGCTGGTCGGCACCGCCTGGCCGAAGAAGACCACGCCGGCCTGGGCCTGGACGAACAGCAGCAGGTGTTCGATGTGGTGCCAGAACTGGATGGCGAACGCCACCATCCACCACGTACGGGCGCGTCCGACGAAACCCTTGCGCAGGAACCACAGCCCGGCGAGCATCACCAGGGCGTACCCGTAGTGCAGCCACTCGGAGCTGACCAGCCACGGGAACCACTGGCCGAGTACGCCACGGGACTGCTTCACCGGCCGGTCGAGGACCCAGATCTGGAACGCCTGGGTGAGGTGCTCGGCCCAGTGGGCGAGCACGATGAGCATGAACACGTTGAGGGCGACCCGGTGCCGGGCGCCGTTCAAGCGGTCGAGCAGCCCGGTTGCGGAACCGCCAGCCGGGGCGGTGTAGGCCGTCATTTCTCCTCCAGCGGGGGATGGCGTTGGTCGCGGTGCACGAGGCGACAGGGATCGCCACCGTTACAGGTTGTCAGGCACTGTGGACTCGGAGTTGTTCAGGATTGCTCTTTTTCGATGACCCGGACGGCTTGCTCACCGCCCCGGGACCGGCTTCGTGGGCCCGGCCGCCAGGGCTGCCGGGGCGTACCAGGCGCCGACGTGGCGGGCGGTGATCCAACTCGCCCAGGCGGTGACGTCGAGTAGCGCGCTGTCGTCGGGTGCCGTGGCGCGGAACTCCCGGATCACGTGCTCGTCGACCTGGTACGACGCGAACGCGGTCAGCAGGGCCAGCCGCCCCGACGCCTGTTCGGACTCGGGTAGGTCCTCGATCAGCCGCTCGCACCACCGCCGGCTCAGTCCGGTCTCCTCGCCGTTCCACCGGCCGAGCCGGCGCCGGACCAGGTCGCGTACGGCCGGGGTCAGTGCCCGGGTTCCGGCCGCCTCGAACGCTGCGTCGGCTCGTCCCACCGCCGCCGCGATGGCCCGGCTCCCGGCCGCCCACTCCGCTCCGGCGGGCAGCGGGGCCGGCGGGAGCAGGTCCACCGATCGTCCGGCCGGGCGGTCGGCCCGCAACGTGCTGCGCAACATGACGCTCGCCCCGCGCTTGAACCGCCGCCGCCCGGCGGCGTTGAGCCTCGGCGGGATGAGGAAGCTGGACAGGAAGACGTTCACCATCCGGGAGAGGTAGTGCATCGCCACCACCACACCGACCAGCTCGGCCCGTTCCACCGGTCCGAACGGCAGCGCGACCGCGAACGCGGCCTCGGGCTGGTGCGCGATCCGGGCCCAGGTCGCCATGGCGCGGGTGTGCGCGTCGGCGACGTCCTCGACCTTGTCGGCGACCAGGGCCTCCGCGTCGTGCTCGGTGCCCAGCTCGTACATGCCGAGGCTGTGCATGTCGACGCAGTAGGGGCAGATGTTGGCCACCGCGACCGCGGTCGCCACCGCCTCCTTGGTCTCCCGGCCCACCATGTCGACCGGGAGCAGCGTCTCGCGCATGATCATCCAGTACGCCGAGGCGAGGTCGGGCACCGGCGAGTGCAGTTGCACCGGGGGCACGACCAGCCCCATCTCCTCGGCCACCTGGCGGTACACCTCGGCGAGGTGCCCGTCGGCGGCGGCCACCGGTACCGGTGTGACGTACTTGACCTGACGCTGGATCACTGACGCCGCTATTCGCTTGACGACCATGTCGGCCTCCCCTGCCGCGATGCGCGACGAGGCCGCCGGGAGACCGGGACACGGTCGCGCTCATCGATGCCAGTATTGGCACACCGACAGGCCCGGCACCTGGCTGCGACCACACTGAGCACGTTTCGAGAAGGCGCCGCGACACCCGGCGACGGACAACCAGCCGTACGTTCTGCGCACGTTGGAAGAAATCGGCTCCGCCGGATAGGGCCGCCAGCCGGCGAATGTCCACTTTCGAGCACCTCCAGCACGTCAGGAGATGCGCCGCATCGGTGCCAATCGGACCATGAGATGTGGCGGGCCGATATCGATTAACCGTGCGATACCCGGGCCACCATTATGCCTATCCTTCCGCATTCACCCGCCGGTCCGGTAGCAATTATCCAACCGATCCGGTTTCGGTGTGTGCTGACCATTCAGTGCAGGAGGCGAGACCGTGCAAACCGGTACCGCAGACACGGACCAATGGAAGACGATGACGTTGGAGGCGTACGCCGACACGATCGTCCCGGGCGAGCGGCGTACGCCGGACGACCGCGCCGTCGCCGGGATGGCCGACGGTGGCGGCGCGGTCGCCTCCGGAGCGGTGGAACTGCTCGAACTGCCCGGCAGCGGACTGGGTGACATGCTCGAAGGCTTCATGGCGATGCTCAACGGCCACGCCCAGGAGTACGCCGCCGAGCACGACCTCACCCTCGACGAGTCCGTACCGGCCTTCGTCGCGCTGCCGTTCGCCGACCGTACCGCCCTGGTGCTGCGACTGACCGCGCCCGGGCACGAGGAGCGGGGCGTCTGGGTCGGGCTGGCCATGTTCAGCAACATGGCCTTCGACAGCGCGGCGCACATGAGCACCGCCGACGCCCTCGCCGCGGGGCACCCCGGTCTGCTGGCCATCGGCTACGCCAGGCCGGAGCCGGACGGCGTCTGGCGGTTCCCGCGTTTCTCGTACGGCCGTGCCCTGTCCCAGCTCCACCCACACACCACCGCCACCGGGAGCCCCGCATGAGCAGCACGGAACAGACCGACGTCCTGGTGATCGGGAGCGGGTTCGGCGGCGCGATCGCCGCGTACCACCTGGCCGCGGGCGGCGCGAAGGTGGTGGTCCTCGAACGTGGACCGTGGTTGTCGGCCGACGAGTTCGACCAGGACTTCGAACTCGGCAAGTCGTTCACCCGGATCTTCGACTTCACCCTCGGCGACGGAATGAGCCTGCTCGGCGGCAACTGTGTCGGCGGCGGCAGTGTGGTCTATTTCGCGACGATGCCGAGGGCGCCCCGGTTCGTCTTCGAACGCCACGGCAGCATCGGCCGCCGGATGTGGCCGGCCGCGATCAACCGGGACACCCTCGACCCCTGGTACGACCGGGTCAGCGAGGCACTTCCGGTGACGAAGACGAGCTGGGACCAGGTGCCGTACGCCGGTGGGCTTTTTGCCGCCGCCTGCGACCACGCCGGCCGTACGGCGAACCCGGTCCCGTCGGCGGTCGACGTCTCCATGTGCACCAACTGCAACTGGATGATGGCCGGCTGCAAGTTCGACGCGAAGCGGTCCCTGCTGCTCAACTACCTGCCGGCGGCGATCTCGCACGGGGCCGAGATCCGCCCGCTGCACGAGGTGCAGTACCTGTCCCGCAACGACGACGGCGGCTACCGGGTGCACTACTCGACCGTGGACGAACTCGACTACCGGGTGCACCACGAGCACGGCACCATCGACGCGAAGATCGTCATCCTGGCGGCCGGGGCGGGCGCCACCCCGGTGATCCTGCAACGCTCCGAGGAGACCCTCGGCACCATGCCGCACGCCGTCGGCCGTTACTTCTCCGGCAACGGCGAACGCCTCAACACCGCCATCATCGACGAGGACAAGGCACGCGACGTGCTCGGCCTGAGCCGGGAGAACGGGCTCGCGTACGCGGCGAACCAGATCGGCCGTGGGCCGGTCGTGGCGACCTGGGACCACCTGGACGGGAACCTGCCCGAGTTCGACCGGTTCTCCCTGGAGCAGCTCTACTTCCCGCCGGGTCTCGGGACCATCCTCGCCCAGGTCCCCGACGCCGAGGGTCCGAGCTGGTTCGGGGTGGAGAAGAAGGAACTGATGCGGCAGTGGCCGTCCTGGTTGACCATCTTCACCATGTCGGAGGACGACAACGAGGGCGTGTTCGGCCCACCGCCTCCGACCGGCAACGCGAACCGGATCTCCCAGCAGATGCTCGGCCAGGGCGCGTTGCAGTACCGGCCGACGGCGAACACCAGACGCGGGTGGGACCTCTCCGACGCGGAGGTCAAGGCGATCCTGGAGAAGGACGGCCTGTCGCGGGTGATGCCGTGGACGAACGAGGTGGTCGGGGCGTACACGGTGCATCCGTTGGCGTCCTGCCGGATCGGTGACGACCCGGAGACCTCCGCGCTCGACGACCGGCACGAGCTGCGCAACCACCCCGGCATCTTCGTCACCGACGGCTCGGCGGTGCCCGGTGCCCTGACCGTGAACCCGGCGCTGACCATCGCCGCCCTGGCCGAGCGGGCCATGCCCGGCATCGTCCGGGCCGCCCGGGAACGCGGGGTGCAGGTCACGTACGTCGGCGCACTGCCCGAGTCCAGCAGCGCCTCCGTCCGTGCCCCGAGCCTGGATCTCGTCTGATCCCGTCGGCACCGGCCCCGATCCAGGGGCCGGTGCCACCCTCCTCTACCCGCTCCTGATCGGAAGGGAACCCGCATGAGTGGGTTGATCGAACGGGCGACGCGCCGCCCGGCCACCGCACACGTACGGCACGTCCAGGCGGTCCCGCCACTGGCCGCGACCGGGTTGGTCGCCCAGGTGTACCGGCAGGTCGAGCGGGACTTCGGCATGCTCGCACCCCCGATCAGCCTGCACTCACCGGCGCCCGACGCACTCGCCGCGTGCTGGCTGATGCTGCGCGAGGCGCTGCTCGCCCAGGGGAGGGCGACCCGGGAGGCGAAGGAGGCGGTCGCCGCCGCGGTGTCGGTGGCGAACCGGTGCCCGTACTGCGTGGAGGTGCACGGGGCCACGCTGCGCGGACTGCTCCGGGGCGAGTCGGCAACGGCAGTGGCCGAGCAGCGGTGGGACGACGTGACCGATCCCCGCCTGCGCGCGATCGCCCTCTGGGCCGGCGCCTCCGGCCTCGGTACGTCCATCCCCGCCGGGCCGGTGCCGTTCACTCCGGAGGAGGCGCCCGAGCTGATCGGGGTCGCGGTGACGTTCCACTACATCAACCGGATGGTGAACGTCTTCCTCGTCGACTCGTTGCTGCCGGCCGGCATTCCCGGTCCCGCCCTGCCGGGCGTACGCCGGGTCGCCGCCTGGCTGATGGGTGCGCTGGCCCGCCGTACGGTCGAACCGGGCGACTCGCTCCGGTTGCTGCCGGCGGCCCCGCCCCCGGCGGACCTGCACTGGGCCGCCGGTGACGCGACCGTCTCCGACGCCTTCGCCCGCGCGTACGCCGCGATCGACGCCGGCGCCCCGACGGTGCCGGCCGGCGCCCGGGCGCTGATCCTGGAACGCCTCGCCGACCCGGCCGCCGAACCGCCGGGGCTCAGCGCCCGGGTCTGGGCCGACGCCGCCGTGGCGGGCCTGCCGGAGGCGGAACGCCCGGCGGCCCGGCTGGGGCTGGTGACCGCCTTCGCCTCCGCGCAGGTCAGCTCGGAACTGGTCGACGCGTTCCGGCGGGCCCATCCCGGCGAGGACACGCTGATCGAGTTCACCTCGTGGGCGAGCCTGGCCGCGGCCCGGCAGGTCAGTACGAAGCTGACCCCCGCCGGTACGACCCCGCCCCCGGCCGCGCGGCACCTCGAAGCATGACCACCACCCGACCGGCACCCCGGAGTACGACCACGCCCAGGCCGGTCAACCCGTGGGCCGCGCTCGCCGTGCTCTGCCTGGGCAACTTCCTGATCCTGCTCGACACGAGCATCGTCAACACCGCCGCGCCGGTCATGATGAGCTCGCTCGACACCGGGATTGGCACGGTGCTGTGGGTCCTCAACGGGTACCTGCTGGCACTGTCCACCCTGCTGATCGTCTTCGGCCGGCTCGGTGACCTGGTCGGCCCGCGTACGGTGTTCGTCGCCGGGCTCGGTGTCTTCGCGCTCGCCTCACTGCTCTGCGGCGCGGCGCAGAGCCCGGGGCAGCTCATCGCCGCGCGGGTGCTCCAGGGCATCGGCGCGGCGGCGTTGCTGCCGCAGGCGCTGGTGCTGCTCTCCGCGATCTTCCCGCCGGCCCGTCGGGGTGCGGCGTTCGGGATCTTCACCGCCGTCGCCGGCATCGCCGCGGTCAGCGGACCGACGGCCGGTGGCCTGATCGTCACCCACCTCGGGTGGCAGTGGATCTTCTACGTCAACGTGCCGCTCAGCCTGGCCGGTATCGCGCTGGCCCTGCGGTTCGTACCGGACCTGCGCCAGCCGCGACCGAAGAGTTTCGACCCGGTCGGGCTGGTCCTGGCCACTCTCGGCCTCAGCGGCCTGGTGTACGCGCTGGTCGAGGGGGAGCGGCACCACTGGGGCACGATCGTCGGCCCGGTCACGGTCCCCCTGGTCCTGCTCGCCGCCGGTCTGCTCCTCGGGCTCTTCGTGCTCTGGGAACGGCGCCAGCCCGAACCGCTCGTACCGCTCGGGCTGCTGCGCGACCGCGGGTACGCGATCCCCACCGTGATCACCCTGATCACCTCGTTCGCCCTCTACGGGTTCCTGCTCGTCTTCGTCATCGAAACCCAGACCCTGTACGGCATGACCCCGCTGATGTCCGGCCTCGCCGCGCTGCCGTGGACGATCACGCTCAGCGCGGTGGCCCCGGTGGCGGGACGGCTCGCCGACCGGCTCGGCGGCCGGATCCTGCTCGTGTTCGGGCTGGCCGCGTTCGCGCTCGGGGTGCTGGGCATGGCGTACCTGCCGGCGCGGGACTCGGGCGTGTGGGTGTTCTTCGCGCCCCTGGTCCTGATCGGCATCGGGATGGGCGCGGCGATCGCACCGACCACCACCGAGGCGATGCGCGGCATCGTCCCCGCCCAGGCCGGTGCCGCCTCCGGGGTGCTCAACACGGCCCGCCAGGTCGGCGCGGCGCTCGGTGCCGCCGTGATCGGTGCGGTGCTCCAGAACCGGCTCGTCGCCTCGTTGCACGACTCCGCGCAGCACCAGGCGGGTCTGCTGCCACCGGAAGCGCGGCCGGGATTCGTGGCCGGTTTCGCCGACGCGACCGAGCACGGCCTGCGTCTCGGCAGCGGCCAACAGGGCGGTTTCACCGTCCCCGACCACCTCCCCCCGCCCCTGGCCGAACAGGTCGAACGCTCAGCCGCCGACGCCTTCGGCGACGCCCTGCTAGCCGCAGCCCGCCCAACCCTGACCGTGGTAGCCACCGTCCTACTCCTCGGCGCCCTGCTAGCCACGTTCATGCCCCCCCCGCCGCCCCTAGCCCCACCCCTGCCGACGATCTTGCACTTGTGGTGCCCCGAATCGCGTTGATTGTTGGGGTTTGTTTACCACCACAAGTGCAAGATCGTCGCGGTGTGCCTTCGGCTAGGGGCGGTGGGCGGTGGCGAATTGGCCGGGGCGGCGGCCGGGGCCGGCGGGGCCTCGGTAGGCCTGGGCGATGTTGAGCCACTGTTCGGCGTCGGGGCCGGTGGCGACCAGGTCCAGGTCGTCGCGGTGGCGGCGCCGGGTGACCAGGAGGCAGAAGTCGACGGACGGGCCGGTGATCCGCTGCTCGGCGTTCTCCGGGCCGCTCACGAACGGCGCCCCCGACGGCAGGGTGAGCTCGAACCGGAACTCCACCTCCGGCGGGGTCAGGTTCCGGGACAGGTAGCCGAAGTCCCAGGTCCGGACCGCGAACCCGACCAGGTGGGCGATCCGGTCGGTGAATTCCCGCCGTACGCCGAGCGCGTCGGCGATGTCCTGACCGTGCCCGAACAACTCCATCATTCCGGCGGCGGCGAGAACCGGCGCGGGCAGCGGCCGGACCAGCCACGGTACGACCTTGCCGGCCGGCACCGACGCCAACGCCTGTTCCGCGTTCGCCCGTTCGGACCGCCAGTGCCCGAGCAGGACCTGCGGTGGCGCGGCGAGGAACGGTGCCATCGCCGCGTCGACGTTGGCCCCGAAGTCGGGGCTCAACTGCTTCGTCATGGCCACGAACCCTTCGGGCTGTGACGCGGCCATCGCGGCCAGGTGGAAGGTCGCGGCCAGGTGGGCGACCTGGTGGGCGATCGTCCACCCCTCCGACGGGGTGGGCAGCCCCCACTGGGCGTCGTCGAGGTCCGCCAGCAGACCGTCGACGTCGTTTCCGTCGGCTATCAAGGCGGGGATCACATTCTCCGGTGTTGTCACGCGTGTCTCCTCTCACTGTCGGCCGGCTTCCGGTCCGAAGGGGACGGACCGGGCCCGCCGAGGCACCGGCCCGCCCGGTCACCCTCGCGACACGGCGAGGCGCTGAGCACGCCGACCGCTCCATTGATGCAGTCCGATCAAGCTTCGCCTCGGCCGACCTGCGCTGTCTTCTCTGTGCATGCGGAGTCGCCATTCCGCACGATTCGGCCCCGATTCGAATGGGCCCGGCCGACGATCGCGGATTCGGCACGATGGAAGAAGGCCGGCCCGGCAATCTGTCCTACGGTCGGGAAATGCGGGTCTACGACATGATTGTCGACGAGCGTCGACGGGCCGCGGACCTGCTCGCCGGCCTGACCGTCGACCAGTTGCGCACCCCGAGCCTGTGTACGGGGTGGACGATGCACGACATCGCCGCGCACCTGGTCAGCTTCCTGCGGTTCGGTCAGGTCAAGCTCTACCTGGGCATCGCGGCCACCGGGGCGGACCTCGACCGGGTCAACGTCACCCTCACCCGCTGGTACGCGAAACGCGGCTCCGACACGCTGATCGAACAACTGCGCCGGAACGCGTCGTCGCGTACGACGATTCCCCGATCGGGATACGATCCGGTGCTCGCCGACATCGTTCTGCACGATCTCGACATCCGGCGCCCGCTCGGTATTCCGCGAATCCTTTCCGAGGAACGGTTGTGGGTGGCGTACCAGCATCTCGCGGCGAAGCCGTCGCCCGGATTCGCGCTGGGCGGGCGGCTGCGCGGGCTGCGTCTGGTGGCCGACGACGCTGGCTGGGACCACGGCACCGGCGCGGTCGTACGCGGCGACGCCGAGCCGCTGGTGCTGGCGATGGGCGGCAGGATCCCGGCGCTGGACGAGCTGACCGGTGACGGGGTGCCGGTGCTGCGCGAGCGGTTGACCTCGGCGACGAGGACGCCGGCCATGCAGCGGCTGGGCCGGGTGGTCGACGTGGTGCTCAGCCCGCCACCACGGGAGCGTCGGTCCCGCGACGCGGTCGGACCGGGTTCCGTGACCGGTTAGGTGGCCCGTCGTCGGCTGTCCGAAAGCTGGGTACCCGGCGGACTATCCGCCGTTCGCTCTCGTACCGGGCGGATGGCCGGAAAAGCTTCATTGTGCGGTTGGCGCGGTGAGAAATCGTTGCGGAGCTTGATCGGTCGCTCGATGATGATCGCAATCGGTCCACTGTGCACAACCGAGTCAGGAGCGGACATGCGCCTGTCCCGTACGGGATTCCACCGTGCCCTGCGAGTCGGGGCTGTCGCCCTGGTCGCGGGCATGCTCGTCGCCGCGGCCGGAGGGCCGGCCTCGGCCGACCGTGGGGGAGGTGGCCCGCTCATCCCGCAGTACCCCAAGCCGGACAAGCCCTGCACCACGGCCAACCTCGGCGAGACGGCCTTCGTCGTCAACGCGGCCGAGGTGAACCCCACGCTGACCCACTTCCTCGCGATCCACATCACCGCCGGCACCACGGGCGAGCACACCGAGACGCTCGAGACGGTGACCCAGGTGACCACGCAGGTCGGGCAGAGCACCGAGATCAGCACGAAGGGAACGCTCGGCCTCGTCGAGGTCGCGGCGAAGGTGGGCTTCACCGTCCAGACGACCACCTCGACCACGAACAGCACGTCGGTCACCGACACCTGGAACTTCTCCGCGCCCGGCTACTACGGCCTGTACAAGGGGACCAGGGCGGTGGCCGGCACCTGGCTCGAGTACCAGTGCTACCGGCTCCAGTCGGGCGGGACCACCACGCACCCGACCTGGTTCCAGGTCGGCGGCCTGACGAGCTACACCACCTTCTCCGTGATGGAGGCGGGCACCATCGGCTGCTTCGACACCCCGCCGTCCGGCTCCGTACGGTTCCAGGCGCGGCTCTACCTCGGCTGCTGATCCGTTCCGGACGCCCGGCCGGGACCTCCCGGCCGGGCGTTCGCCGTCGCCGCCGCCCGCAGCGCGTCGAGCAGGCCGTGCAGCGCCGGCCGGTCCGGTGACGACTCCCGTACGGCGGCGTAGATGATTCGCACCGGGACCGGGTTGCGAACCCGGCGTACGACAACGGCGGGGTGGCGGTTGCCCAGTCCCATCTCCGACGCCGGGTCCGACGCCGACGAAGCCCTGTGCGGTGGCGTGGTCCGCCGCCACCCGCGCCCGCTGTGGTGACCGGCCTCCGGTTCGGCTTCGCCTCACCACGCTCACCCTGCCCGCTGGCTCGGCCGGCCCGTCGACACCCACCCTGACCGCGATCGTCGCGGTCGTCGTGCTCGGCACCCTGGGTACGGGGGTCACGTTCCACCTCAACGCCCGGCTCATCGCCACCGAGGGCCCGGTCACCGCCGCCACCGTCGGCTACCTGCTGCCGGTCGTCTCGGTGGCCCTCGCCGCGCTGGTCCTCGACGAACGGCTCAACCCGCGCATCCTGGCCGGCATGGCGGTGGTGCTCGTCGGCGTCGGCCCGACCCGCACCCGGCAGGCGCTGCCCGCTCCCGCGTCGCCCGGTCCGGTGCCGCCACCCGCTCCGGCACCCGATCAGGAGGAACAGCAGGTGGGAGCCCTGGGCCGGGGCTGACCCAATGTCCTTGGCGGAGGCAACGATGTCTTGCTGGACAACAGTGTGTGCCACACACTATAGTTTGACGCATGCCGAGCGATGACATCCTCCGGACGCACCTCCAGGAACTCCGACGGGGCACGGTGGTCGCAGCGAGCCTGGTCGCACTCCGCCAACCCGGCTACGGCTACGCCCTGCTCCAACGGTTGACCGACCACGGCTTCCCGGTCGACGCGAACACCCTCTACCCGCTGCTGCGTCGCCTTGAGGAACAGGGCCTGCTGACCAGCGAGTGGAACACCGACGAGAGCCGACCGCGCAAGTTCTACCGCACCAGCGAGGACGGGGAGACCATCCTGGGCCGACTCCTCGACGACCTCGCCGCCATCCAGACCTCGATGACCGGGCTGATTGAAGGAGCCGACCGATGAACTCCCTGACCGACCGCTACCTCGCCGCGACCCTGACCTCCGTACCCGCGCAGCGGCGCGACGAGATCGCCGCCGAGCTGCGCGGGTCGATCGAAGACATGATCGAGGACCGGGCCGGCAACGGACAGGACCCCGCCGCCGCCGAACGGGAGGTCCTCACCGAACTCGGCAACCCTGACCGCCTCGCCGCCCGGTACGCCGACCGCAGGCTCCAGCTCATCGGCCCGAAGTACTACCTGCACTGGGCCAAGCTGCTGAAGACGCTGCTCAGCTTCGTACCGGCGATCGTCGGGACCGTGGTCGCGATCGTCGACGCCGCCGACGACGGGAAGATCGGTGGGGCGATCGGCTCCGGGATCGGCGTCGCGATCGAGGTCGCGGTCCAGATCACCTTCTGGGTGACCCTCGGATTCGCCATCGCCGAACGCACCAACACCCCGCTCGGCCTGCCCGAGTGGAACGTCGACCAGCTCCCCGCCGTACCGGTGAAGCGGGAGATCGGCCTCACCGACGCCATCGCCGCGGTCTTCACGATCGGGCTGACCATCGCCTACCTGGTCCTGCAGCACTTCCACTCGTGGCTGGAAACCGACAACGGGACCAACATCCCGATCATCGACCCGGCGTTGTGGACCTCGTGGCTTCCGGTCCTGATCGGTGTGCTGGTGATCAGCGCGGGCTTCGAGATCGTCAAGTACCGCGTCGGGCACTGGACCTGGGCCCTGGTCGGCGGCAAGGTGCTGCTCAACCTGGCCTTCGCCGTACCGCTGGCCTGGCTCCTGCTCAACGACCAACTGCTCAGCCCGGCCTTCGTCGGACACCTCGACTGGCTCGGCGAGGGCGACAACCTCAGCACCCTCGCCACCTCCATCACCGTCGGGATTGCCGTCATCACCGTCTGGGACATCATCGACAGCATCATCAAGACCCGGCGCCGCACCGCCTGACCCACCCGGCCCGACCGGCCGCCACCCCCGTCACGTACCAGACGTGGCCGGGGTGGCGGTTCGGTGTGTGGCGGGCACGGAATGGGCGAGCCGGCGGTGCGCGGTCGGACTCATCCCGTGGATCCGCTTAAAGGCCGCGCTGAAGCCGAACGCGTCCGCGTACCCGACCTGGTGCGCCACGGCGGAAACTGTCGCGGTTGACCCGGTCAGCAGGTCCGCGGCGAGCGTCATCCGCCAGTCCGTCAGGTACGTCAGCGGAGGCTCACCCACCAGCTCAGTGAACCGTTTCGCCAGCGTCGTACGGGACACCCCGGCTCGGGCGGCCAGCGACGCGAGGGTCCACGGTTGGTCCGGTGCCTCGTGCATGGCCCGCAACACGAGCCCCACCGTGTCGTCACCCAGTGCCCGATACCAGTCGGGCGGCTCGGCGCCCGGCTGGTCGAACCAGTCCCGCAGGGTGCAGACCAGTAGCCAGTCCAGCATCCGGTCCAGGACGATCTGCCGACCCGGTCGGCACGCACCGAGCTGCGAGTCCAGGTAGTCCCGAAGCGACGCGCAGTCATGGTCGTCCGTCGCGACCAGTACGGGCGGAAGCACCCCCAGCAGCCGCTGCGGCGCCCGACCCTGGACGTGGTACGCCCCGGCCAGCAGCACGGACCGCTCGGCCGGATCGACGTCCGGTGACCCGGTCACCCGCGACTGCCCGCAGTGCACGTCCCGGACCTGGCCGGGCCGGAACTCCGACAGGGGTTCGGTGGAGAACACAAACGGCTCCGGTCCACGTACGACAACCGCCTCACCGAGCCGTACCTGACGGGGCTTCTCGCTTGCCGGGTGGCTGATCCAACCCTCGCCGCGCAGCGGCACGCACAGGGTCAGGGGTGCGCCGCCGACGAACCGGAGGGCCCCCGGCGGCGACAGCACCGACCGGCCGAACGCGGCGCCGTCCGCGCGTACGCCGCGCAGCAGATCGTCGAACGGGTCCATGACCTCACCATAGGTCGCGGACGATCGAACATGCCCGGCGTACGGCTGGCCATGTCCGGTCGGTGGTCACGCCGGTTGACTGGTGAGCATGACAACAGGCGCGAACGACATCCTCGTCATCGGCGGCACCGGCAAGATCGGACGCCGGCTGGTGCGTACGCTCCGGAACGCGAACAGGCGGGTCCGGGCTGCCTCCCGTTCCGGTGAGGTCCGGTTCGACTGGACGGATCCGAACACCTGGCAACCGGCCGTGGAGGGCGTCTCGGCGGTCTATCTGATGGCCCCGGAGGAACCCGCCGACGCCGACACCTTCGTCACCCTGGCGGCAAAACTCGGCGTCAGCCGTTTCCTGGCACTGTCCGGACGCGGAATCGACCGGATCGAGGGCGACTTCTCCCCGGGCATGGTCGCCGGGGAGCAGGCCGTACGCGAATCCGGCGCCGAATGGACGATCATCCGGCCGAACAACTTCAACCAGAACTTCGACGAGGACCTGTTCCACCAACCGCTGCGCGACGGCCGGCTTGCCCTGCCGATCGGTGCCACCCCGGAACCGTTCGTCGACGCCCAGGACGTCGCCGACGTCGCCGCCCTGCTGCTGACGACGACCTCGGACGACCATCAGGGCCAGGTGTACGACCTCTCCGGCCCCCGCGCACTCACCTTCGGCGCGGCGGTGGCGACAATCGCCGAGGCGGCCGGGCGAACCATCCGGTACGACGAGTTGACCCCGGAGGAGTACCGGACCGAACTCCTGGCCGAAGGCTATTCCGAGGAGGCCGCCGCCGCCCTCGACGTCCTGTTCGCCGGAATGCGCGCCGGACACCTCGCCGAACCGACCGACACCGTACGGCGACTCCTCGGCCGCGACCCGATCGACTTCGACACGTACGCCGCTCGGGCCGCTGCGGCCGGCGCCTGGTCGTAACCGCCCCGGAAGCCGGTCAGGCGGCGATCACCCGCGCAGCATGGAACACGTCGGCCGGCAGCTCATGGTCGAGCCGCCAGAAGATCCTCATCGGCCGGTCACCGGTGTGCCGTTCGTAGACCATCGCTCCCGCGTACAGGTAGGCCGGCACCCCCAGGTCGCCGTCACGTTCCTTGGTCTCGCGGACGAACAGGTGCACGGTCGATCCGCGCTTGGCGTGGTTGATGTAGCGCTGCCCGGTCGGTGACAGTGCCGAGGTGGTGCTCTGCGACTCCCACTGGAACAGGTCCGGGGCGATGGCCCTGTCCGCGTACATGGTGGTGGGGGAGTAGTGCTGCTCCGACTTGACCAGCGTGACGAAGAAGATGTCGGCCTGCTCGGCCTCGACCCACTTCACCCCCTCCCGCATCGACCCCGGATCCGGTACGCCGAACGCCGCCAACACCTCGTTGCGGCTGTACCTCGCGTGCACCCGCAACGGAACGGCCGCCGAAGCGGGAGGGCCGACCACCCGGTGCATCCGTTCCCGCAGCACCTCGTAGAGCTGCCCCAACTCGGCCTGCCGGTCCGGGTGCTCCGACCAGAGCCGGATCAGCCGCTGTTCCCGTTCGCTCGCCGGCACCTTCGGCCCCCAGAGGTTGAGGTGCATCAGGTCGGCCAGCCGTCCCGGTGCCGGCGTTTCACCGGAGGCGAGCTGCCGGAGCAGACCGAGCCGGTCCTGGTCGTCCAGGTGAAGCATCCGACCGATCGCCGGTCCGAGGACCCTGTCTTCCGGGCCGGGCGGGCGAGTCTCCAACCCGGCGAGCCGACGCAGCCCCACCCAGCCACCCATGTTCTTACGCCGGTAGAGGTCTTCGACCTCCAACCCGGTCTCGTGCAGGTATTCGGCCAGGCTGACGTCCCCGAGCGCCCGCAGCTCCGAGGTCAGGTTTTTGGTCGAGCTGGGCAGCGCGTTGCGCAGGTTCGCCAGCACGATCTCCTTGGCGACCCGGTCAAGCTCCACGTGGCAGCCGCTGGGCAGGGTGGGGAAGTCTTCGCGTACGGCGACTTCGATCGCCCGCCGGCTGACCCCGGTCAACGCCCGCCAGCGGAGGTCGAAGCGGAAGTTGGCATGCTGCCCGCCGATGAAGTCGAGCACGGTCAGGCACGCTTTGTTGTCGTCCAGGCGCAGCCCACGGCCGAGCTGCTGAAGGAAAATGGTGGCGCTCTCGGTCGGGCGGAGCATCAGGATCGTGTCGACCATCGGCAGGTCGACGCCCTCGTTGAACAGGTCGACGGTGAAGAGGACCCGTACCTCCCGGCGTTTGAACGCGTCGATCAGCGCGCGGCGGCCCGCGGCATCGACCCGCGACGTCACCGCCCGAGCAGGCACACCGGCCCGGGTGAACCATTCGGCCATGAACTCGGCGTGCCCGATGCTGACGCAGAACCCGAGCGCCCGCATAGTGCTCACGTCGACCTTGTTGGCCACGGCTTGCAGGATGTAGCGGGCGCGGGCGTCGTTGCCGGTGTAGACCCGGTCCAGGTCGGCGGTCTCGTAACCCTGCCCGCGTTTCCACGTCAGCGTCGACAGGTCAACCTCGTCGTGCAGCCCGAAATACTGGAACGGCGCGAGCAGTTGCCGCTCCAGTGCCTCCCACAGGTGCAGCTCAACGGCCGTGCGTCCGTCGAACCACCGCCGCACGTCGCCGCCGTCGGCCCGGTCGGGCGTTGCCGTCAGCCCAAGGAGTACGCGAGGAGCCACGCGCTCCAACAACCGGGCGTACGTCGGCGCCTCGGCATGATGGAACTCGTCCACGATCACCATGTCGTACCTGGTCGGGTCGATGTCCCGCCGCTGTAGCGACTGGATCGAGGCGAAAACGTGCCGCCACTGCGTCGGTTGCTCGCCCCCGACCAGGACCTCACCGAAACTCCCGTCGCGGAGCACGTGCCGGAAGACCGATCGGCTCTGCCGCAGGATCTGCTCCTGGTGGGCGACGAACAGCAGCGACTCGACGGTCCCGCGTTGGCGCAGCTCCCGGTAGTCGAGGGCGGCGACAATGGTCTTGCCGGTGCCGGTCGCCATCACCACCAGGTTGCGGTGCCGCCCGTGGACCAGCCGCTCGGCGGCCAGGTCGGACAGGATCTCCCGCTGGTACCCGTACGGTCGGACGTCGATGTTGGTGATCTCGACGTCGGGTTCGCTGATCGTGCCGCTGCCGGTGTGCTCGTGCGACAACGCCCGACGCAGCCGCTCCCGGTCCTCGGCCGGGTGGTACGGCTCGAACGCCGGGTCGCTCCAATAATCGGTGAAGGTCGCCTCGAACGTGTCGATGACCGAGGGTTGTTCGAGGTTGGAGACCCGGATGTTCCACTCCAGGCCGTCGACCAGCGCCGCCTTCGAGAGATTCGAGGACCCGACGTACGCGGTGCTGGCCCCGTTGTGGCGGCGGAACAGCCACGCCTTGGCGTGGAGGCGGGTGGTCCGGGTCTCGTAGGAGACCTTGACCTCGGCGCCCAACTCGACCAGCCGGTCCAGGGCCCGCTGGTCCGTGGCGCCGAGGTAGGTGGTGGTGATGACCCTGACCCGGCCACCACGTTCGATCAGTTCCCGGATGGGGCGCTCGACCAGGCGCAGCCCGTACCACTTGATGAACGCGCAGAGCAGGTCGACCTCGTCGGCCGACGCCATCTCGGTCGCCACCTCGTGCCCGATGCGGGGCTGGTGCCGCCCGTTGACCAGCAGCGCCCCGGTGGACAGGGGAGTGCGCGGACGTACGGGAAAGGTCGGCTTCGCTGGTGGGGTGGGCGGGTCCGCGATGGCGGTGAGGAGCTTGTGGACGTCGGTGACCTGGTCGGCGGTGTCGACGGCCCGTGGCTCGATCGACGCGATCGTCTCGGCGATCTGGTTAGCGATCGCCACCTGCCGGGCGAGACTTTCCCTGTCGGAGCCGCTGACCGCACGCAGCGCCCGAGTGGTCAACGCGGCGATGTGCCGCCCCAACACCTCGTGCGCGTCCGCCGGATCCAGATCCGTACGTTCCACCAGCTCAGACCCGATCCCGTCGAGCTGACCAGCCAGCCCGTACGTGATCAGGTGCTCGTAAATCCCCCGCCCCAGCTCAGTCACCCCAGCAACCTAACCACCCGTACGCCCACCCGCTGTTCCTGCAATTAGAAGCCGAACGAATACTATAGGCACTATCGACCGCAGCAACCGCATGTCCTTGCGACGGGGCCAGTGTTGACCCTAATGATGTGTTCCGATTCTAATGTTGCTTTTCTTTCAGTGGTTCGGTTGTTGAGCACATCGTTGGCAACCCGAACAAATTCATTGCGCTGCGCTAGGCTGAGTGCGAGAAAGCCTCTGACGACCATCGCTGTTTCTGAATCCATTGCCCTCTTGCCTTTCGGTGCTAGATCTTGCGGATCTTAAAGTCTCCGCAAACGCCACACTTCGTGGAATTCATGTCTGTCGGGACGTGCTGGCAGCCTGCGCACTTGGCCTGTCGTTCGCGGAGCGCGGCTCGCATGCCTATCCGCTTTTCTTCGTTGCTTATGTCCTGTCCGTAGTCCTGTGCTTGGCGTGCGTCATCGATTGCCCTCAGGATGTCGGCACGGTGACGGATGCTTTCAGTGGCACTGGTTGTATCTTCGCCCAGTTGTTTGAAATCGCGTGCTAGGCGTTGGTTATCTACAAGCGAAGTGCTTGCATAGCCATAGGATTCAACCCAACCAGAGACGACTGACCACGTTGAGACAATTAACTGAAGAAGACCCACGGCGGCCCCTATCGCCACGGCGGCCCCGAGGAGAGGGAATCCCGCCCCATAGGCGAGCGCCAAGCCGCCCACGACCACGGGCACGATCTGTGCGACGAATGTAAGCCATCGTAGTCGTCGTTTGAGTCGGCGTGCCCGCTGCTCGAAGATGAATGCTGTGGCATGCGCGTGGAGAGCGCGGTCCCAAATCTCCTGCTTCAGGGAACCTAGCTCGATCTTCTGAATATCGTGGGTATGCGTGTCGGGCACGACGAGCAGTGTGTCAGGGATCGATGTCATGCACCATGGCTATCGGGCCATGTCGTCCGGCCGATGTGCTTAAGGTGTCCGCGAACTGGATGAGACAAAACATCGTCTTTTAGGCTAGTTCCACCACCGGCTTGCTGTTGCGTTGGTAGCCCAGAAGGTGCACAGTATTCATCCAGCAGGGGCCTTGGTTCGCTACTGATACCGAGGGTGACACCGAAGAAATCAGCCTTCGAGGCACTTAGACAAAGGAGTGTCCTTTCGTGGTGCTGGTGAAGGTGGACCACTGGCTGGGGGTGAAGGCAAGGCTCGGGCCGGTTGGATCTTTGCTGTCGCGTACGGCCACGACGCCGGGCAGGTTGGTGGCGACCTCTACGCAGGCGCCGCCGTTGTCGCCACTGCGGGTGCTCTTGCGCCAGATTGCGCTGCTCAGGTCAGTCATGGTGCCATCTCCCCAACGAGCCGGTTGATCATGCGCTTCGATTGTCCCTCATCAAGGGCCAACGTGGCTAAGCCGTTCCACACCCGCTCGTAGGCGGCGAGCTCATCGGGCTTGTCGAGGTAGAGCGCCCCGGTCAGGGACTCGCTGTAGACGATGGACGGTTCGGGAACAGCCCGTCCCTTCTCGGGCGGGAAGTCCAGGACCATGAAGGTCCCAGCGACCGCGCCAGGGTGCGGCCCGGCGGCCAGCGGCATGACCCGTAGCAGCACGTTCGGCAGCTCAGCCACGTGCAGCAGGTGACTGAGTTGGGCGGCCATCACCTCTGGTCCGCCGACGGCTCGACGCAACACCGCCTCGGAGAGAATCGCCTCCAATCGAGGTGGCTTCGGTAGCCGACGAGTCAACAGCGCCTGCCGCTGCAACCGAACCTCGATCATGCGTTCGCGTTCCTCGTCGCTGAGGGTCGTACGAGGTCGGAAGAGGGCTTGGGCGTACTCCTTGGTTTGGAGGATGCCGGTGATCAGGGACTCGTCGTAGCCGCGTAGGCGGGAGGCGGCCGACTCCAGGCCGACGTACAGCTCGAACCAGCTCGGGACGGCGTCGCCGTACGCGTGCCACCAGCCCTTCGACTTCGTCTCGGAGGCGAGTCCGCGCAGGGCGTCGGTCACCTCGGGGGAGACGCTGTACAGCTCGCACATCGCCTTGACGTCCAGGCCGCGTACGGCACCCATGCCGCTCTCGATGCGCCAGATCTTCTGGCGGCTGTATTCGAGCGCTTCGGCCGCCGCGTCGAGCGTCACGTGGGCCTCGGTGCGGTACTGGCGCAGCAGCCGGCCGAGCTGGCGGCGCGGGACGGTCGAACCGATCTCTTCGGGCATCTGATCGCTCCCCAGTTCCAAACTGAACATTCGTCGGGTGGCTCCTGCAACACCTATCGGTTGCAGTAAAAGAAGTCAATGTGCTGGCGCGGTTTCTTTTGCTGAAACGTTGCGCTCGTGAATCATCCTGCCACAGGATGGCTGCCAAGACGATGACCACTGTGGATTGTTGATCTTCATGCGGCATTGATCAATTCGACTCGCACAACCGATGAGCAGCCCTGCTGTCGTACTGCCGATCGAGGCTGCGGTGGTGGGGCGGGGTGGTCCGCCCGTTCGCGGCGGACGGGCGGGCCACCCCTTCCAGACCCAATCCGAACAGGAAGGCAGGCACAGGAATGCGCAACCTCTTGGCACGGTTTCGTGGGACCGATCAGGAGAGCAGGGGCGTCCACTACCGGTCCAGGGCGTACGCGCCGTTGCGGCCGTGGCAGGTGCGCGGGCGGCGGTTCCGTACGGTCGGTTTGTTCGGGCGGCGGCGCGGGCTCGACCCGGACGAGGTGGGGGAGTTCCTGGATCGGGTCGCCACCGACATGACCGGCCTCTACGACGAACTGGCCAAGAGCAGGGACGAGACGATCCGGGTCAAGGTTGCGCTGCGTCAGTGGCAGTCGCGCCAATCCCGTACGGCGAACGTCTCGGAGCGCTACTGATGGCCGACCGGGAGCGCTTTGTCGTACGTCTGCCGGTCCTTGCCCGTGACCTGGCCGGCGCCCAGCGTCTGGCCCGGGTGGTGGGTCGGTCCCTGCGGCTGCTGCCGCTGTTCGACCCAGGCGAGATCACCGTGTCGTACGAGGACGAGCAGCGCGTACATCATCGGGTTTTCTGTGACCGGTTGCTGGGTGCGGGCCGGCGCTGCCTGCTCCGCGCCGACCACGACGGACCCTGCGCCCGCCGCCTGACGCGCTGAACGGGCGTCCTACTCGTCCGGGTTCCAGTCGCGGAGCAGGTCGAAGACGCGTCCGTCGCCGCGCAGCTCCAGGGAGTCGAGCGGGATGCGGTTGTAGAGCCAGAGGACCACGTCACTGGCCGTGGCCCGAGCGGAGGCGGCGGGCGCGTCCGGGCCCTCGCCGGCGGCGGTGGCGCTGGGGAGGCGGCTGGTCCGTGCACCCTCGGCGTCGAGCGAGAGTCGCCAGGAGCGGCCCTCGATGGCGTGGAAGTCGAGGTCGGCGGGCTTGTGCGGCCAGGCGATCGTGGTCGCGCAGCAGGTGGTCAGGAACTCGTCCACACCGTCGAGCGCCACGTCTTCCGGTAGCGGGTGCGGGGCGCCCTGGGTGATCTGGGCGTCGTAGGTGTGGACCGCGACCTCCTGGACCCGGTGCCGGGCGACGGCACCGGCGGTCTGCGGCGACTCCGACCCACCCCACCACGTCCAGCAGCCGCGATCCGGACCGGCCTCGCGCAGCGCCTTCAGTAGCCGCGCGGTGGAGTCGTCCCACCAGGTCAGCAGGGCTTCGCGCTCCCGAGGTGCGGGATCGAGTCCGTCCGGCGCGAACTCCGCCGGGGGAGCGGCGGCCGGACCAGCGTTGACGGCGGCCTCCCATTTGCGCTGGCCCTTGCCCAGGTGTTCCACCAGGTCCAGCAGCGTCCAGCCGGGGCAGGTCGGCACCGGTAGATCGAGGCTGGGCGCGGACGAAACCGCGGCGCGGAAGGCGGTCGCGCGTTCGTCGATCAGCCGCAGCAGCGCGGGGAACCCCAGGGTCTTTGCCACGACGGCTGTCTACCACCTCCGCTCCGACAACCGGAACCCATTTTCAAGGGCCTGGGGCGGGGGTCCAGCTTGGTGGGTGGGTCGGGTTCGAGGATCGGTACGGTTCGGTCCGGGTGCCGGCGGGTACCGAACGGTGATGACGCGGTTCGTGAAGCCCGACCGGGCCGGTTGGTTGGCGTTGCTCGGCGGATCTGCGCTCGGGGCGCTGCTGGTTGTCGTGTACTTCCGTACCGTCGACTTCGACGACTCGTGGCTGGCGCTGGCGCCCGTGGGGATCGCCGTGACCTTCGCCGGAGTGCCCTATCGGAACCCTGACCGGAGTGTGGCCCTCGCCCGCTGGCGCTACTTCGTCATCGCCGCGGGGCTGATCATCTGCCTGGGTGTGCTCGTGCAGGCCGTGTGATCGCGGTCGGGGCAGGGCGTCCGGAACATGCCAGGCCCCTGTGCCCGCCGGATGCGGCGGTGAACCGCCGCGCAAACTGAAATCAGTGCTCGCCGGTCGCCGGGTCGTCGTGGGCCTGCATTTCGCGCAGTGCCTCGTCGGCGGCGATGACTTCCTGGTACCACTGCCGGTGCACCCTGTACGAGCGGTCGAGCTGGAACCGGTAGTAGAAACCGGTTGGCTTGCCGAACCAGGAGTTGCGCGGAAGACGATGTGTCCCGCCGGGGGCGATGACGAGGATCGCGCGGTCGGTGACCACGAACGTCTCCGCCGGCACCGTGAAGATTCCCCGGCCGGTCAGCGTCATGAATCCGGTCTGGATCTGCTCGCCGGGCTCCAGATGCGGCGCCGCCTTGGCGGCGATCATCTCGGCTCGTCGTTCCCTGTAGCCCACGGTTTTCCTCCGATACCAGGTGCGCGACCGGACGGCTGATCCCAGGACAGGGGCGCACGGGAAATCAGACTTTATCACTGTCATTCGCCCTGATTGTTCATCGAGCTTCGATACCGTAGCGGGCGACTCCGGATCATCCCTCCACACTGGTGAGGCAATCGATGAAGCCAGCCACCGCCCGACTCGCCGTTTCGATGCTGCTGCTCACCGCCCTCGCCGGCTGCACCGAAGCCCCTGGGGAATCCGGAACGCCGGGCGCCTCGGCATCCGCGACGGACGCCCCTCTGGAATCCCCCACCTCGGCACCCGCGACGGAGGTCCCCAGGGCGGCGCACACCCTGGTCCTCTCGATGACCGGGACGGCCAAGCTGGAGAACGTCAGCTACGAGGTCAACGGCGAGGCCGTGGAGGAGAAGGCGGCGACGCTGCCGTGGGAGAAGACCTTCCGGATCGAGTCGGGCTCGTGGAAGCTGGTGGTCCGGCACGGCTCCGGAGACGTCAGGGCGGTCGCCACGGTCGACGGGAAGCTGTTCACCCAGGGCGCCGGTGGCGGTGACGGCACCGGCCAGCTACAGCTCTCCGGATCGATCGACTGATGAGCCGGAAGTCGGGGACCTAGCGGGCGCTGGTGGTGTTGACCTCGTCCTGCACCAGCTCAATCAGGTCCACAATCTTGGCGGCGACGCGTTCGCCGAACGGGGTCAGGCTGTATTCGACGTGCGGGGGGATGGTGGCCTGTACGTCGCGCAGGACCAGGCCGTCGCGTTCCAGTCCCTGAAGGGTCTGGGAGAGCATCTTCTCGCTGACGCCGTCGACCCGGCGACGCAGGGCGTTGAAGCGGTACGACCCCTCGTGCAGCGCGGCCAGGGCGAGCATGCCCCACTTGCCGGCCATGTTCTCCACGATGCGCCGGGAGGAGCAGTCGCGGGCGAAGACGTCGGCGATCATCGCGTCGTCGCCGTCGTACCCGTCGTCGGCGGGGGTGGAGTCAACCATGGTGACTACGGTAGCCGCGACCAGGGCGCTGTCGTTAGTGAAGGTGCTCACTATTCCTCGGCACTTTCGAAAAGTTAGTACATTCTTCAGGGAGGCAACTCGTCAGTTGATCCTTCCAAGGAGTCACGCATGATCGTCGTCACCGGGGCCACCGGCCAGCTCGGTTCCATCGTCATCGAAGACCTGCTGGCGCGCGGTGTGCCCGCCGGGGAGATCGTCGCCGCCGTACGGACGCCGGAGAAGGCGGCCCGGTTCGCCGAGCGCGGGGTGCAGGTCCGGCACGCCGACTACAACGACCCCGCGAGCCTGGCCACCGCGTTCGAGGGCGCCGACAAAATCCTCTTCATCTCGGGCACCGATGTCGGGCAGCGCGAACCGCAGCACCGCAACGTGGTCGACGCCGCCCGCGCGGCCGGCGTCGGGCTGCTCGCGTACACCAGCATTTTGAACGCCGACACCGCCAAGCTCGTCCTCGCCAGCGAGCACCAGGCCACCGAGGCGTTCATCCGTGAGTCGGGCGTTCCCTTCGTGTTCCTGCGCAACGGCTTCTACCTCGACCTCTACACCGGCAGTTTCGCCCAGAACCTCGAGCACGGCGCGATCGTCGACGCCTCCGGAGACGCCCGCCTGTCGCTCGCTACCCGCGCCGACTTCGCCGGCGCGGCCGCCGCCGTGCTCACCGGCGAAGGACACGAGAACAAGGCGTACGAGCTGGGTGGCGACTCGGCCGTGACGATGACCGACCTGGCCGCCGAACTCAGCCGACAGAGCGGACGTACGGTCGAATACCGCGACCTCACCGCACCCGAGTACGCCGCCTTCCTGGTCAGCGTCGGCCTGCCCCAGGTCGTCGCCGACGTGTACGCGGACTCCCGCGTCGGCATGCTCCGGGGTGAGCTGTACACCGACAGCAAGGACCTGTCCCGCCTGCTCGGCCGTCCCACCACGTCGCTCGCCGACGCCGTTGCCGCCGGGCTGAAGCAGCTCGGCTGAACGGTCGAAACCGGTCGATGACGCCGGCCATCGGGCCGACGGGGACTGCGCCGGTCACCGCCCTCGGGTGACACCGACCGCATCCCCGTCGGCCCGGTTGGCGGGATTGCCACCCGGCTCCTACGGTGGGGGAGACACGGAGGGTGGGTGGTGGTGGTCGACGCGGGCAATGCTGTGCGCTGGCTCCAGTTGACCGCGCCGCGAGGCGGGCCGGACGACCTGTCCGACCTGATCAGCCGGGCCGCCCCGGCGATCGGTGCCACCGAGATCGTCGTCTACCTGGCCGACTACCAGCAGACCCAGCTCGTACCGATGCTCGGCAACGGGCTGCACCGGGACGTGCTGTCGATCGAGGCGACCCTCGCCGGCCGGGCGTTCAGCGGCGTCGACGTCCAGGTGACCGTCGACGGCGGGAACCGGATGTGGGTGCCGCTGCTGGTCGGGTGCGAGCGGATGGGCGTACTCGAGATCGTCTGTCCGGCCACCGAAGACCCGGGCATGGAGGACGCCGCCCGGGAACTCTCCGTCAGCGTCGCCCAGCTCCTGGTCAACCGCCGTCCGTACGGCGACGTGGTCGAACGGATGCGCCGACGCCTCCCGATGCAGGTCGCGGCCGAGATCGTGTGGGGGCTGCTGCCACCGCTGACGTTCGCGACCGACGACATGATGGTCACCGCCATCCTCGAACCCTGTTACGACGTCGGCGGCGACGTCTTCGACTACGCCCTCAACGGCAACGTGCTCAGCGTCGGACTCTTCGACACCTGCGGGCACGGCATCAAGGCGAGCACCCTCGCCTCGCTCGTGGTCAACGTCTACCGCAACGCCCGTCGGTGCGGCCTGGACCTGGTCGACACCGCGCTCAGCATCGACAAGTGGATCCGCTCCGAGCACCCGAACCTCTTCTCCACGGCACTGCTCGCCGAGCTGGACCGGGACACCGGTCGGCTACGGATGATCAATGCTGGTCATCCGGGTGCCCTGCTGCTGCGCGACGGTCACGCGATCCGGGAACTGCCCGGCCCGACCGCGCTACCGCTGGGCCTCGGCCACATGTCGCCGCGCCGGCCGGAGGTGCACGAGGAGGACCTGCATCCCGGTGACCGGGTCCTCGCGTACACCGACGGGGTGACCGATGCGGTCAGCGCCGAGGGGGAACGGTTCGGGGTGGACCGGCTCGTCGACTTCGTCAACCGGGCCCTCAACGACGAGCTGCCGACACCGGAGACGATGCGCCGGCTCGTACGCGCGGTTGTCACGCACCAGAAGGACGAACTCCAGGACGACGCCACGGCGGTGTTCCTCGAATGGCGACCGCCCCGGAGCCCGCTCGCCCACCTTCCGTACTCCGACGAGCGCCGGCAGACCTAGCCGTACGTCGGGTGCTGGGGCCAGCCGGCCGGCGAGTCCTCCCAGTCCTCCTGCCGCCCGTACGGGGTCAGGTCGAGCATGCTGTTCACGAAAACGAGCCGGTCCACGCCCCGCGACGTGGTGTTGTACGTCCGGTAGACGTCCTCGCCGTCGCGGAGGAACACACTGAGCATGAACCCGCGGCCGGCGCCACAGTCGTCCGAAAACGACGTGCCCCGCGACGACACGAACGGCACCGTCCACCCCATCTTCGCCTTGTACGCCTCGATCTGGGCGAGCGGCATGTTCGACACCGTCACCCACGAGACGCCCCGGTCGGCCAGCCCGGCGAGCCCGGTCACCGGGACGCTGTTGGTGAACCAGGTGCAGCCAGGACAGAAGTGCTTCGGCCCGTTGTCCATGAACTGGTAGACGATCAACTGTCCCCGGTCCTCGAACAGGTCGAGCAGCGTCCTGGTGCCGGTCGGGGTGTCGAAGGCGTACCCGTTGTCGAACTTGACCATCGGCAGTCGGCGGCGCCGGGCGGCGAGGGCGTCCAGCGCGCGGGTGGCTTCCTTTTCCGCCTTGAGCAGTTCGTCGCGGGCCTGCTGCCACTGCTCGGGCGCAACGATGCTGGGTTTCTCCATCCGCCGATTGTGGCGCCCGGGTCCGACAAGTCACCGTCTCTGAGCAGCGTGTCCGCGAAAAGTCACCGGCCCTGGTCAGTGCGTTACGGTGGTGGCAATGGTGCAAACCCCGATGGCGGCGGTAACGTCGCAGTCAAGACCGCTTCTCGATGTGCCGAACTGTTCCGGACCCGTCCACATCACATCCCGACCCCCGTCAGGCGAAGGAGTGGCAAGCCGTGAAGATATACATCGCATCGCCCCTGTTCAGCGAGGCCGAGAGGCATTTCAATCTTGTCGTGGACGAAGCCTTGCGGGAATCGGGGCTCGATACCCATCTGCCACAACGCGACGGTGTGAACGTGGCGGAGCTTGCCGAACAGGGCGTGCCTGAGCAGGTGATACGGAATCGGATCTTCGTCGCCGACGTCGCCGCGCTGGGCGGATGTGACCTGCTGGTCCTTGTCCTTGACGGCCGTGTGCCCGACGAAGGGGCGTGCGTCGAACTCGGGATCGCCTATGCGCGGGGGATGCCCTGTGTTGGACTCCAGACCGATTCCCGCAGGTTCGATGGTACGGATTCGAACAACCTGATGATCGACCAAGCACTGACCGGTGGCATCACGCACAGCATCGGCGAACTTGTCGAACACCTGCGAACGTACCCGGCCGTTCGTCCGACCGCAGTGGCCGCCGATGCCCCGACGCGGGCGGGGTAGGGCAGCTAAATTCCGCCTTTGCCTCATGCCACCAAAAATCCTCACTTACCGACCGAGATGGCGCCTCGACCCGTTGATCCTTTTGGCTGGTCCATTGACAGTCGTTGTCCGATCGATTTCAGTTGGGTGATGATGGTCAATGAGGAGGATGGCTCGCGGGACGACTCGGTCGAAGACTTGTCGCCCGGCTCATTGTCCTGGTGATGTCGGTCTGCGGAATCGGCCAGAATCTCAAACCGGACGTACCGCTCGGCGCGGTGGTCATGACGACAGGCCATCTCCCCAGAAAGGATGTGTCCGTGGTTCCTGGGACGATCATGAGGGTCCGGGACACGGTGCCCGACGGTTCGAGCGATCCACTGTTCCGCCATCTTCCCACCACGTACGCGTTCGGGACACGACGGTTCCCGAGCCCGGCGGACTACCTGGCCGTGGTCGCTGAACATGCCGCCCCGCAGTCAGATGCGTTGACGCGCCTGCAGTGCCGGGCGCAGCGGGACTGGCATGTCAGGGGGCAGACGGGCTGCATGTTCGCCCGCCTTGCCGCACTTCAGGCGAACACACTGCGCTGGGACTACCTTGTGCTGCGTCCACCGCCGGACCGGTTGGTGCCGGAAGACATCATCGCGCTCGGAAGACTTGTCGACGAGGCGGTAGCCGACGCTCGAACCGAACTGTTGAGCATTCTCGTTCCGGAGGTCGGTGCATCGGATCCGGTTGGCTTTATACACGCACTTACCCGGCACTCGAAGTTCTGGCTCGAGGCTGATGAGATCCACGGTGGTAACCACCGGCTGCATCTGCGTTACCCTGTGGGACGAGGCGTCCAGGCATGGGTCATGGCGTTTGGTCCTTTCGAATATCTCCCGTCAACGCGCCGGGGTCCCTATTTCGAACTCGTGATCAGGGCCAAGGGCAAGCCGGATGTGATTTTCCACCGACTGAACCCGGAACGTTCGGTAGCTCATCTGGCCGACACGCCTCTGGTCATGACCGAACGTAACTGGGAACATCGGTGGGTGACGACCATGCGTCGAACCCGGATGATTCTGGGCGGTGAACCCGATAGCGTCTCCGCCGCGAAGGCCACCCTCGTGGCCCCGATTCGAAATGCATGAAACCGGCACCGTTCCCGTAATTTCCTGTCGGCCGTTGGGTGCGCTTGAGTCGTCACTTCCTCCTCGGGAGTGTCCACCGCGCGGAAGCGTTGGGTCCGATACGCTGTGGCGCATGTCAAACGCCGCCGCAGACAGTGTTGCAAGGGTCAAACACCTGTTCATCAAGCGTGAACGGGGTAAGCCGATGGTCGAGGTGCCCTCGCTCGATGTCGAACGGGCAGACGTGGGTGACGGCGAGACCGCGTTCGGCTTCTCGCCGCGCCAGCTCTGCATCGCGGAGAGTGAAAGCCTGGACCGAAATGGCGTCAAGGCGTCGGGGGCACGGGCGGACATAGTGATTGAGGGAGCTGACCTGTCCCTGGCATCCGGTTCCTTGCTTGCCATCGGGCAAGTGAACCTGCGGCTCACCCTGGCATGCGAGCCGTGTGCCCATGGAGCGCAGCTGGCGCAGGCGCCGATGCCGATGTTTCGCCAGATCCGTCGATTTCTCGGTCTGGTCACGGCACCGGGAGTAGTCGCTGTGGGAGCTGGGGCGCGGGTTCATCCCGAGGTCTGGGAGGAGTGCCCGGACAACTTTCGTGACCGATGCGCCTGGGCTGTCGAGCGGATACCTGCGGGACGGGTCACGACATCGGTCGAGCTGTTGTCCGCCATTGGCGCAGGCAGGAGTTATTCACGGGTGCTGCCCCGATGGATGCAACTGGCGCGGGATCAGGGAGCAGCCGTCCACCGCGTACTCGCCGCAAACCTCGGAGCGCCTTCGTGGGCTCCGGATGCTGCCGATCGCCTCCTCGGCGAAGGGGTCCGCCAGGAGGACTATGCGAGGGTGAACTATCCCCTGTCCCGTGCGATATGGAGGGACGGACAGGGCGGCCGGGTGGATGCCTAGGACGAGATTCTCTCGGGTGGCAGGGCAACAGGGCGTCCTTCGTGGCGGCGGTAGGGCCGGGCAGCGGCCAGCCCGGCCAGCAACTCCAGCCCCATGACCCCGAGCAGGACCGCTACCGGGATCGACCACCGACCGCTCACCGAATGAAGGAGACCAACCAGGAGCGGGCCGACAAGAGCCAGAACATAGCCGAGCGTCTGTGATACCGAGGTCAGGACGGCGGTAGCTTCTGGACTCTCCGAGCGAGTGACGGAGAAGTATGTCGCCAGGCCGAGCGCGCCGCCCAGGGCAAGCCCCATCAGAAGACACCAGTACGCCGCGGTCGCGAGAGGGGCGAAGGTGACGCCCGCGATGGCGGTCGCACCCAGAACCACCGCTACTGCTACCAGGCTCCGTTGACTCTTCAGTCGGTCTGCGACAACCGGAAATGCCCACGCCGTGGCGAGCCCTGCCAGGTTGAGCAATGACGTGAGATAGCCGGCCTCCTGCGGTCCCAGGCCGCGGTCCTGGAGGATCGTGGGGAGCCAGGACAACATGGCGTAATAGATAGCGCTCTGTAAGCCCATGAACAGCGTTACCTGCCACGCGAATCGTTGACGTAGGATTTGCCAGTCGATTTTTGGTGCCCGCGCGATCTCGGTGTGTCTTCTGGTGCGCAGTTGGGGAAGCCAGACGAACATCGTCAACAGAGCGGGTAGGCTCCATATTCCGAGCGTCACGAGAAGCGAACCGTTCGACCACTCGTATACCGGTATGCTGGCCCCGCTGCCGGCGGCGGCACCCAGGTAGAGCGTCGACAGGTAGATGCCGATCAACGTACCGGTCCGGGCCGGGTCCCGGCGTCGTATCGTGGTTAGGACGAGGACGTTCAGTATCGCTATCCCCGCCGCTGACGCGATGGTCGCGGGGTACACGAGCACGCCGTCGTAGGCACCACGGAACAGGACACCGGTTGCCAATACCGCGAGCGCCAACGTAATGGCGCCCCCTTCTCCGAGTCGTCTGGCCAGTGGTACGGCGGCGACCGCGAACAGGCCGAAGCAGGCAACCGGAGCTGCTGCAAGAAAGGACAGGCCCACCGCTGAGAGCCCGAATTGCTGTTGCAACTCGTTGAACACCGGCGGAGCGCTTGTGACCAGAGGGCGCAGGTTGAACGCGAGGAGGCCAATGCTCAGGGCCAGGATGAGGAATGCCGTACGCCCACGATTCTGTCGACCAGCGGAAGTAAATTTCACCTTACTCCCGCCTTCCGGTCTGGGTACGAATTCCCTCGCGCGGTTGAGGCTGAGTCATGAGCGCAGAACTCCTCAGGCGGTCACTGTGCTGGCTGGCGCCGAAATGGCTTTCATTTCTTGATGATCAATCTCCGTAGCCCCAGGGCGAAGTTCCCTATCTCGATCACCGCTGCCACCGCACCGAGTATCGCGAGTGTAAGGCCCCAGTAACCTGGGATGACAAAAGCCCCCAGCAGTGCCAGCGACAGTCCAAGGGTAATGCCGACGAACCATCGCAGCGCAACCCCCAATATTCGACGCAGCCGCCAGTCGGGCACGAACACCTCGCCCTGGCGCTGAGGCGCGTAGCGTCGGAGATACTCGAGCAGGGCTCTCGTTGCTATGCCGGTGAAGTAGGCGTCGCACTGGGGGTCAGCGTTGTACAGCGGGGGCTCGATGGGCCATGCCCCTTCCCGCTTCAGTTGCCGGGAGATGATCCACCTGACCGCACCGGACACGGCGGATCTCATTTTTGGGTCGTTGCTCAACAGCGTTGACCGGCAGACATTGAAGACGAAGAAGCTGGTTTCGGCGACGAGGCCGTTCATGTGGTTGTAGCCGTTCTGGTCGTTCAAGGCGGACAGGACGAGCTCGCTTATCCTTCCTTCGAGCCCGTCGGTCGGAAGTCCTGAGCGTTCCAGTGCCACAAAACCCCAAAGGGCCGGGGTCGCGTGCAGCCGGGGGTCGCGGAGCATGGCCAGGAGTTCGACCGCCTGGTCGGGAAAACGACCGCCCATCCCGCAGTTGGCCGCGCAGTCGAAGAGGAATGCGTGGTAGTTGAGCTTCTCGTCCAGCCTGATGCGGTTGCCGATTGTCTGACACACGACGTCGAGGTCGTGCTCGATGACCTCTCTGGGTGTGCCGGCCAGCTCGGTCAGGGCGCCGAGCCGCCAGAAGTAGTGGTAGACGGACCCTTCGGCTTCCGGTCGAACCAGCCATCTTGCCGCGCGGGCCACGGCCGGGTAGTTCTCGGGGAAGCCGGCACCGATGAAGGCGCGTAGGGATCGGGTGGTGGCGTGCACCTCTGACAGTGGGCTCTCGCCGGCCCAGTGTCCATCGTTTCGCTGGTGGCGCTCCAGCCACTGGAGGCCGTGTCGGACTGCCGCTGCAACATCGTCCACTGAGTCATCCCTGAATCATCGCGGGCCGGGTACGCTGGCGGAACTGAGAGGTAACCCGCTGAGGTAAATTCGGGCAAGGTTGCTGATGCGTTTGTAATTGTCGACTTGCCGTGCCGCTACGGCTTCCCGTCCAACGGTGCGGAAATGGGGCGGCGTCCGGCCGGTGATCGCGTTTCCGGGAGTAGTCCCAGTGTCGTCGCGAGGTCTTTCACGATCTCCTCGATATTCTGGTGCTCGGGATACACACGTACCAGTTTCTCGGCGATGGCGGGAGAACCCAGCAGGCTGGCGATATGGGCTTGTTCCGCCTTGATCCGCTCCGCCAGCAGTTCCGCAGTCTCCTGCCGTACGCGCCCGGAATCCGTACGGGCAGTTGCGCGTTGCAGGGCGATGTGGGTTGGGATTTGCAGTAGGACGGACAGTCCGACCTCCCCGCCCCGTTCGAGAAAGTCATTCAACTGGGCGGTTGTCCGGGGATAACCGTCAAGGACGGCCAGGCTGGATTCGCAGCTTTCGAAGGCATGCCAGAGGACGGGCAGTACCTCGGGATCCGGAGCGTTGAGCCCGCGTTTCCAGTAGTCACCCCATCGGTCGGCGACCTGGGTATTGCGATCGAGATGATTTCGTAGGATGCGACTGGCCGTCAGGTGTGCGGCGCCGAAATCCTTCCACAGCGCGGCTGCGAGCGATGTTTTTCCGGAGCCAGGTATGCCGAGAAGGACTATAGCCAGTGGTGTCAACCTGTCCTCCAGGGATGTCTGGGTAGGCGCTATTGATCTTCGACCGCTGCTTCTGAGCTGTTCGGAGAGGGTCCGGAGGTGCACCGTAGGTCTGAGGGCTGACGCCAATGAGGATCCGCGCCCCCAAGGCATACCATCGTCCCTGGCGATTCACAATCACCGAGACGACGGCGCGGGCTGGCTCAGCGCCGGTCACAGTCTCGTGATCCGGGCGGCCGTTGTCCAGATAGTCGTTGCTCGGCCTTTTCTGCTCGCTCGGCATTCTGGTGCGCACCAGACCAAATCTGGCAAGGAGATCGGAACGGCGCGAGCCCGCACTCCGGTGTGGAGTACGGGCTCGCTGTCCTGTCCGGTGGCCACCGGACTGGCGGTACGGTCAGTGCGTCGCCGGGAGGGTGACGGCTGCCTCCTGCCCTTCCTGTTCGAGTCGTTCGGTGCCGCTCAGGGTGCTCAGCGGCTTCTCCTTGATGAACAGGACCGCGACGAACGCCAGCAGGGCGATCGGCGCACCGATCAGGAACAGGTCGGCGGTGGCGGTGCCGTACGCGTCCTGCACGATCCGCAGCACCGGTTCGGGCAGGGTGGCGAGGTCGGGGACCGCCGCGGTGCCGGTGCCGCCACCGGCCGCCGGTCCCAGGTTCTCGCTCAGCAGCGAGGTGACCCGGTTGGCGAGTACCGCACCGAGGGCGCTGACCCCGATGGCGCCGCCCATGCTGCGGAAGAAGGTCAGCACCGAGGTCGTCGCGCCGAGCTCGTGCGCGGGTACGTCGTTCTGCGCGGCGAGCACCAGGTTCTGCATCAGCATGCCGACGCCGATGCCGAGGACCGCCATGTAGATCGACAGGATCAGGACGCTGGTCCCGGCGTCGATGGTGCCGAGCAGGACCATGCCGGCGGTCATGATCGCACCACCGGCGACCAGGTACATCTTCCACCGGCCGTACTTGGTGATGAGCTGGCCGGCGACGGTGGACGACACCAGGAGGCCGAAGATCATCGGCAGGCTCATCAGCCCGGCGACGGTCGGCGACTTGCCCAGCGAGATCTGGAAGTACTGGGACAGGAACACGGTGCCGCCGAACATGGCCACACCGACCAGGACGCTCGCCACGGTGGCCAGCGAAACCGTCCGGTTGCGGAAGATGCTCAGCGGGATGATCGGCTCCGCCACCCGCGACTCGACCCAGATCGCCAGTGCCAGCAGCACCAGGCCGCCACCGACCATCAGCGCGGTCCACCCCGAACCCCAGGCGAACTTGTGCCCGGCGAGGGAGGACCAGACCAGGAGGGTGGAGACGCCCGCGGTGATGAGGGCGGCACCGGCCCAGTCGATGTTCACCTTCCGGCGTACGACCGGCAGGTGCAGGGTGCGCTGGAGCAGGAAGATCGACAGGAGGGTGAACGGCACCCCGATCAGGAAGCACCAGCGCCAGCCCAGCCACGAGGTGTCGACCAGGACACCGCCGATCAGCGGGCCGGCGATGGTGCCGACACCGAAGACCGCGCCGAAGATGCCGGCGTACCGGCCCAGTTCACGCGGCGGGATCATCGCCGCCATGACGATCAGGGCGAGCGCGCTCATGCCGCCCGCGCCGATGCCCTGCACGATCCGGCTGATCAGCAGCACCTCGACGTTCGGGGTGAAGCCGGCGATCAGCGAACCGACCACGAACAGGCCGAGCGAGAGCTGGATCAGCAGTTTCTTGCTGTAGAGGTCGGCCATCTTGCCCCAGAGCGGGACGGTCGCGGTCATCGCCAGCAGTTCGCTGGTGACGATCCAGGTGTAGACGGTCTGGCTGCCGTGCAGGTCGGCGATGATGCGCGGTAGCGCGTTCGCCACCACCGTGGAGGCGAGGATCGACACGAACATGCCGACCATGAGGCCGGAGAGGGCCTGGAGGACTTCCCGGCGGGACATGCGCCCCGAGCCGGCATCCGCGGTCTCGGCTGGCGCGGCGGTTGTGGTCATCAACGCATCCTTCGTCACGAGCAGGTGTGGTGGCCCCGGCACTGGCAAGGCCGGGGCGGAAAAGTCGTCGGGTCAGGCGGCGGATCGGGGATCTGGCAGGCCGGCGGCGACCCCGGCGAACGCCTCGTCGACCAGGTCGGTCAGCGGCAGGCTGCCGCCACTGGCCGACCAGCGGATGATGGCGATCCGGAAGGCCGCCCCGGTGACGGCCGTGACCAGGGCCGGATAGACGTGGTCCGGCCCCACCCCGGTACGGGCGGCGAGCGCCTCGGTGGTCAACCGTTCGGTTTCGACGCTGCCCGCGACCAGCCGGGGCAGCAGCGACGGGTTCTGCGCCACGACCTTCAGTCGCAGCAGCCAGAGCGCCGAGTCGGCCTGCATCTCCTCCAGCATCGGGGTCAGCGCCAGCCGTACGGCCTCCAGCGCGGGCACCTCCGGCGGCACGGTCGCCAGCACCGCCAGCACCCGTTCGCTGTCGCCCGCCTGGTCGCCGACGAGGGCCTCGTCCTTGGACGAGAAGTAGTTGAAGAACGTACGCGCGGAGACGTCCGCGGCCTCGCTGATCTCCTCGACGGTGACCTGGTCGAGCCCGCGCTCGGCCACCAGGCGCAGCGCGGCGGACACCAGGGCGTCCCGGGTCTGCCGCTTCTTGCGGTCCCGGCGCCCGGCGGTGGCGTCCTCGACGATGGTCACCCGGCTACCGTACGAACAAACTTGCAGGTCGTGCAAACTTTTAGCGTGCGCAACGAGGTGATGTAGAACACCGCCCAGGTCAGCCGGCATACACCGCCATCGCCCGCTGAAGTCGATCATGCTCTTCCGGGGTGCCGATAGCGGCCCGGTGCTCCGGGTGCAGCAGGTAATGGTTGATCGCGTTGGTGAGAAAGGCGGGCTGTACGCCGAGCCGGTCCAGCGGCGGCAACACCTGCGGAAAGACCTTGATCAACCCGGTGGTACGGACCAGATCCTGCCGGCCGATACCGATCGGGCTGGCGTCCCAGGTGCTCGGGCGAGGTGGCGGGCCAACCGCTATCGCCTCCCACGGCACCTCCTGGCGACCCAGCAGGGTGACCACCACCAGGCTCTCCGGGCGCAGCTCCAGCCGGATCCCGTCGCGGAAAATCGCCACGACCCACAGCAGCGACAGCCCGAACACCCCGACCGCCACCAGCAGGCCGACCATGATGAGCGCGAGCAGTGCGGATCCCTCGTCCGGGTCCAGCATCCGCAGTTCCAGGTTGGTGACGAACGCGGTGAGGGTCAGTTGTTGCGCTGCCGTTCCCCCCAGCAGCGGATACTCGGGCGGCGCCACGAAGGCCGGTCCGGTGCCCAGCCGCAGCGCGGTCGGCTTCGGCCTGCGCGCGAGCCACGGGCCCAGCGCGATCAGGCCGAAGATGATCGGCCCTGGCAGGAGCAGGCTCAGGGCGAGGCCGGGCAGGGTGGTCGCGCCGATGAACTCAGCCACCACGATCCCGGCCACCGCCAGCCCGACCGCCACCACGATGAGCAGGACGGCACCGGGCCGACCCCGGATCCACGTACGGGCGCTGCCAGGATCGGGGGGAGTGGTGGCCATCATGCGGTGCAGTGTGGACCACGCCGTCCACGGTCACCCATCCAACAAAACCCGGCTGTTGACTTCGACCGCGCTCGAAGTCCTAACGTCGGCTCATGAACACACCCCAGCGTTCGATCGGATCGGGATTCGGCGCCCGGAGCAGCGCGGACGACGTGCTGTCGGGAATCGACCTGTCCGGAAGGCTCGCGATCGTCACCGGCGGACATTCGGGCCTCGGCCTCGCGACGACCCGCGCGCTCGCCCGCGCCGGTGCCCGGGTCCTGGTCGCCGCCCGGCGCCCGGCGCCCGCCGGGGAGGCCGTCGAGGGGATCGACGGCGTCGAGGTGGACGAGCTGGACCTGACCGACCTGGAGAGCGTTCGTGACTTCGCCGACCGGTTCCTGGCGTCGGGTCGGGACATCGACATCCTGGTCAACAACGCCGGGCTGATGGCCTGCCCGGAGACCCGGGTGGGTCCCGGCTGGGAGGCGCAGTTCGCCACCAACCACCTCGGGCACTACGCCCTGGTCAACCGCCTGTGGCCGGCGCTCGTACGCGGCGGAGGTGCCCGGGTGGTGGCCGTCGCCTCCGGTTACGCGGACTCGGCGATCCGGTGGCACGACCTCCAGTTCGAGCAGGGGTACGACAAGTGGCAGGCGTACGCGCAGTCGAAGATGGCCAACGTACGGTTCGCCGAGCACCTCGACTCCATCGGCCGGGCGTACGGGGTGCGGGCGTTCTCCGTACATCCGGGTTACATCCTCACCCCGTTGCAACGTCACCTCTCCCGGTCGGAGATGGTCGCCGCCGGTTGGGTCGACGAGGACGGCAACCAGATCGGGGCGGATTTCAAGACCCCCGAACAGGGGGCGGCGACCCAGGTGTGGGCGGCCACCTCGCCCCGGCTCGCGGGTCTGGGCGGGGTCTACTGCCTCGACTGCGACATCGCCGATCTTCCCGACCGGGCCGTCGCCGATGACGGGACACAGGGCGAGGCCGCACGGCTCTGGGCGGTGTCGGCCGCGCTCACCGGAGTCGACGCCGTCAGCTCGAACATCGACGCGGTCAGCTCGAACATCGACGCGGTCAGCCGTTACACAGGGCCGTCCTGAGCAGGTCGCCGAGTTCCGCCGCCCGGTCGTCCGACCACTCGATGACGCCGTTCTCCGCCAGGAGGGCCTGGAACTGCTGCTCGGCGTACGGAGTGCCCGGGGGAAGCGGGGCGATGTGCCAGTGCAGGTGGGAGTTGCCCTGCTGGCTGCCGAGCGACAGCAGGTACGTCCGCTCGCTGGGCACCACCGCCTCGACCGCCCGCGCGACCCGGTAGACCACCTCCTGCAACCGCAGGTACGCCTCGACGTTCAGGTCCCGCACCGCGTGCTCGACATGCTGCCTCGGCACGACCAGCACGTGCCCGTACAGGGTCGGGTACCTGCTGACGAACGCGACGTGTTCGCCGTCGTCGTACACCAGCTCGTGCCGGTACTCCGGGTCACCGGAGAGGTAGGCGCAGACGAAGCACGGGCCGGTACGCACCCGCGTCTCGTACGCGGCCAGATCCATCGGTTGCCGTAGCCGTTCCACCATGCGTGGCCCCCCGCCGAGATCCCGGTGTCCGGACCCTAACCCCAAAGCCCTCCTGACCGCTGCCGGATCATGCTCGGGTTGTCGGTGCCGCAGCTCAGAGCTATCGTCCTGGACATGTCTGGACAGGTTTTCCGGCTCAAGCACCAGCGGATCGCCGACGAGTTGGCCCGGGACATCCGGGGCGGGCGGCTGGCCAACGGCGCCCAACTGCCGGGGGAGCACGCCCTCGCGTCACGGTTCGACGTGAGCCGCAACACGGTCCGCCAGGCGCTCACCGAACTGGGCCGGCGGGGATTGATCTCCACCCATTCCGGTAAGGGATCGTTCGTCACCTTCGACGGGCGGGCGCTGGACGACCGGCTCGGCTGGGCCCGCGCCCTGGCCGAACAGGGCGTGCCGACGACCGTACGCGTGCTCCGCCTGGCGCTGGTCCACGAACCCGAGCTGGCGGCCCGGTTCGACCTGCCCACCACCGAGTACGTCGCCGTCGACCGGCTCCGCTCCCTCGCCGACGGGCCCGCGATCTCGATCGAACGAAGCCGGATCCCGGCGGTCGGCGCCCTGCGCGACCTGCCCGAGCGGGGCCTCACCGGGTCCCTCTACGCGGCCCTGCGCGACGCCGGCCTGGTGCCCGACCGGGGCGAGGAATGGGTCGAGCTGATCCGTGCCACCACCGCCGACGCCGAACTGCTCGGCTGCGACGCAGGCAAGCTCTACCTGCACACCCGCCGGCTCAGCCGCGACCGCGCCGGTGACCTGGTCGAACACGTCGAGAGCCTGCTCGACCCCGACCGGTTCCGGCTGCACCTGCGCTTCGGCGGGGAGTCGTCATGACCGACGCCGGCTACGCCACCACCGCCTCGACCATCCGGGCGCGGGCCGTCGCCGCGCTCACCGGACTCGCCATCGGCGACGCGCTCGGGATGCCGACCCAGTCCCTGCCCCGCGAGCGGATCAAGGACCGGTACGGCCGGCTGACCGGTTTCGAACCGGGGCCGGCGGACCAGCCGATCGCCCCGGGGATGCCGGCCGGTTCGGTCACCGACGACACCGAGCAGGCCATGCTGGTCGGCCGGCTGCTGCTCGACGGCGACGGCCGGATCGACGGCCACCGGCTCGCCCGCGAACTGCTCGCCTGGGAGGACGACATGCGCCGCCGGGGGTCCCTCGACCTGCTCGGCCCGTCCACCCGGTCCGCCGTCGCCGCCGTCGCCGCCGGCCGCCCGATCGAGGAAGCCGGCCGGTACGGCACCACCAACGGCGCGGCGATGCGGATCACCCCGGTCGGGATCGCCGTGGGAGTGGACGACCTGGACCTGCTCGTGAAGCGGGTGGTCGAGGCGAGCTGGGTCACCCACAACACCGGGGTCGCCCTCGCCGGGGCCGCCGCCGTCGCCGCCGCGGTCAGCGCCGGCCTGGACGGCGCCGACCAGGCGACGGTGACCACCACCGCCGTACGCGCGGCGCGCCTCGCCGGCACCCGTGGGCACTGGATCGCCGCCGCCGACATCGGCGCCCGGATCGACTGGGCCACCCGCCTCGTCGCCGGGCAACCGCCCGAGGTGGCCGCCGAAACGATCTACCGCCTGGTCGGGACGAGCGTGGCCACCCAGGAGTCGGTTCCGGCTGCCTTCGCGGTTCTCGCCGTCCACCCCGACGACCCGTGGCAGGCGTGCCTGCTCGCCGCGTCCCTCGGCGGCGACTGCGACACCATCGCCGCCATCGTCGGAGCCGTCGCCGGTGCCCGGCACGGCGCCGACAGCTTCCCGTCCGCCGCGATCGAGACGATCGAGACGGTGAACCACCTTCCGTTGACCGACATGGCGATCAACCTGCTCGCCCTCCGTCAGCCCCGCTGACGCCGGAACCCGCAGGGGAGAGGCAGGACAAGATGTCCGCGACCGAATTGGCCGGAACCGCTCCGGCCGACACCAACCGGATCGGTGCCATCGAAACCCGAGGCATCGAGCCGGTACCACCCGCCGAGCGTACGGGCGGACCACGCCAACTGTTCTGGGTGTGGTTCGCGGCCAACATCTCCATCCTGGGGTTGCCGCTCGGCGCCACCCTGGTCGCCCTGCGGGGCATGAACATCTGGCAGGCGCTGCTCGTCGCCGCCCTCGGCTCGTTCGGGTCGTTCGCCCTGGTCGGCCTGATCAGCGTCGCCGGCAAGTGGGGTGGGGCGCCGAGCATGACCCTGTCCCGGGCGGTCTTCGGCCCACGCGGCAACCACGGGCCGACGGTGATCTCGTGGCTGTCCCGGGTCGGCTGGGAGACGGTCAACACCACCACTGCCGCGTACGCGCTGCTGGCCCTGATCAGCATCGTCTTCGGGGTCGGGTCGAACTCCGTACTGACCGTGATCAGCCTGCTCGTGTTCGTCGCGCTGACCCTGGTGGTCTCCGGACTCGGGCACGCCACCCTGGTCTGGATCCAGCAGTGGGCCACGTACGTCTTCGGGGCGCTGAACATCCTCGTCGGCGCGTTCCTGATCACGAAGGTGAACTGGGACGCGGTGGCACACGCACCGGCCGCCCCGGCCAGCGTGGTCATCGCCGGGATCGGCGTGATCGCCGCCGGCACCGGCATCGGCTGGGCGAACGCGGGCGCCGACATGGCCCGCTACCAGCACCGGCACGTACCCGGTCGGCGGATCGTGGCGGCGGCGTCGGTGGGTGCCGGCGTGCCGCTGTTCCTGCTCATCGGGCTCGGCGGTCTGCTCTCCGCCGGTGACGGCACCCTCGCCTCGGCCAGCGACCCGGTCTCGGCGATCCAGGTGATGCTGCCGTCCTGGATGGCGGTGCCGTACCTGCTCGCCGCGTTCGGTGGGCTGCTGCTCTCCAACAACCTCTCGGTCTACTCCGCCGGCCTCACCATGATCACCCTCGGGGTGCGGGCTCGTCGGGTGGTCGCCGTCGGGCTGGACATCGTGCTCACCCTCGCCGGTGGCATCTACTTCATGTTGATCGCCGGGGACTTCTACGGACCGTTCATCACCTTCATCTCGCTGCTCGCCGTACCGATCACCGCCTGGGTGGCGGTCTTCCTCGCCGACATGCTCTTCCGTCGGCAGTACCAGCCCGACGGCCTGATGGACACCACCGCGACCGGCGTCTACTGGTACCGGGGCGGGTTCCGCTGGTCGGCGGTCCTGCCGTGGCTCGCCGGCATCGTCGTCGGCCTGCTCTTCACCACCGCCTCCACCTCGGCCACCGACGTCTGGTTCAGCGGCCCGCTGGCCGACTCGTGGATGGGCACCAACGGGCTCGGGTGGGTCGCCGCGTTTGTCGTCTCCGGCGGGCTCTACCTGCTGTTCGGCGCCCCCGGTGCCCGCCGGCTCGGTGGGACGGCACGGTCCGACCGGGACCGTCCGGAAGCGCCGGTCGACGGCGAAACCCTGGCGGTACGGTCGTGAGCGCCGGTCCCGTCCGTCCGGTGGGCGGTGCCGGCGCCCGCCCGGCCCGGCTGGTGCACACCGGGAACGTCGTCGTCGACGTGGTGATGTACCTGCCCCGGCTGCCGGAGACCGGCGGTGACGTGCTCGCCTCGGAGAGCCGGATCACCGCGGGGGGAGGGCTGAACGTGATGGTCGGCGCCGTCCGCCAGGGCCTGCCGGTCACGTACGCCGGAATGCACGGCACCGGCCCCTTCGGTGACCTGGCCCGAGGTCAGCTCACCGAGGCCGGGATCGAGGTGCTCCAGCCACCGCTGCCCGATGTGGACACCGGATTCAGCGTGGCGATGGTCGACCCGTCCGGGGAGCGGACCTTCGCCACCAGCCCCGGTGCCGAGGCCCGGCTCGGTTCGGCCGACCTGGCCCGGATCGAGCCACACCCCGGCGACCTCGTCTACGTATCCGGCTACAGCCTCACCTACCCGTCGAACGGACCGGCGCTGGCCGGGTGGCTGCCGGCCCTCGATCCGGGTGTCACCGTGATCGTCGACCCCGGTCCACTGGTGGCCGAGATTCCGGCGCCGGTGCTCGCCCCGGCACTCGCCCGCGCCGACTGGTGGAGCTGCAACGAGCGGGAGGCGCGACTGCTCACCGGACTCGAAGACCCGGTTGCCGCCGCGGCGGCACTGGCCGCCCGTACCGGACGGGCCGGTGTGCTCGTCCGTACCGGGCCGGGCGGTGCCGTACTGGTGGTGCGGGGCGGGGAGCCGGTTGTCGTACCGGCGTTCCCGGTCCGGGTGGTGGACAGCAACGGCGCGGGCGACGCGCACGTGGGCGCCTTCGCGGCGGCTCTGGCCGGTGGACTCGACCCCGCCGACGCCGTACGCCGGGCCAACGCCGCCGCCGCTCTCGCCGTCACCCGCCGTGGTCCCGCCACCGCCCCGACCGCCGCCGAGGTGGACGCCCTGGTCCGATAAGGGGCGGTCGGGTCAGCGGGCGGCGTCAGCGGCCGTGCAGCATGGTCAGGAAGGCCGCCGGTCGTACCACCGGGATGCCGTACTTGTGGGCCAGCCTGGCTTTGCCGGAGAGGCTGTCCGGGTCGGCGGCGACCAGCAGCGTCGTCTTCTTCGTCACCGACCGGCCGACGTCGTACCCGGCGCCGATCGCCCTCGCCTCCCACACCTCGCGGGGCTCGTCCATCTGCCCGGTGAACACCACGATGTCGCCGGCCGAGAGGGAGAACCGCTGGGTGGTCGCCGGACCGGCCGGGATCCCGCTGCCGGCGGAGAGGGCCTCGCTGATCGCGCCCTCGACCTCGTTCGGCGGCAGGTCCAGCAGGGTCGCCACGGCGTGCAGGTCCCGCAGTTCCTCGGCGGTGACCACACCATCGTCGGCCGCCTCGGCGGCCAGCGAGCGCAGGTACTGCCGGTGCAGGACGACAACCTCCCGCCGGGTCAGCTTGAGGGCGCCCGCGGTGTCCACCAGCGCGTCCATCTCGGTCGCCGACAGGTACCGGTCCAGCAGCGCCTGGTCGAGCAGGGCCAGGTACGCGTCCGCCTGCGGCGGATCCGGTACGCGGGGCAGCCGGTCGATCAGTCGGGCGAGGAAGTGTTCCTGCTTGCCGCCGGTAGCGCTCCGGGTCATCGCCACCACCTCGACGGGCTGCGCCAACTCGGGCCACACCTGCTTGCCGGCCAGCCGGACCGAGTCCTCCCACGGCGGCGGTTGCCCGACCGCGCGGAGGTAGTAGGCCAGCAGGTGGGCGGCGGCCAGCGCGTCGTCCAGTGCGGAGTGTGCCTGCCGCTGGGGGATCGTCGCGGCGAGGCAGCAGTCGGCGAGGCTGCGGCCGGCGAGGGGCAGGAAGTTCGCGGCCAGCCGCATCGTGCACAGCCCGTCGGCGTGGTGGAGGGGGACCGTCGCACCGAGCCGCCCGTACTCGGCGGTCACGAACCGGGCGTCGAAGGCCAGGTTGTGCGCCACCGGCAGCCGGTGGCGCAGCCGCCGGGCGACCTCCCCGGCGAGCTGGTGGAACTTCGGGGCACGGCGGGCGTCGGCGGCCCGGATGCCGTGGATGTGCTGCGGGCCGAGGTCGCGTTCGGGGTTGACCAGACTGGACCACTGATCGGTGATCTGCCCCCGACCGTCCACGTGGACCACCGCGATCTCGCAGACCCGGTCGTGCATGCCGGGGTTGAATCCGGTGGTCTCCACGTCAATGACGGCGTACACCAGCGCCACCTTCTTCTGGTCGAAAGCACGGGGACCGCCACCCTATTGATCAGAATCCCGGTGCCGGAACAGCCGAAGGGACGGGAAGACCGGGTGACCGTTCCGGTTACAGCCGACCGGCCAGCCAGGTGGTCCACTCGTGCACGACCCGTTGGGACTCGACGCCCAGGCGCAGGACGGCGTAGTTGCCGAACTTCGGGTGGGACACGTCGTCGTAGCCCTCGTCGCGCATCCAGGCGAGTTCCTGCTCGAAGGCGGTCAGGGTTGCCGCCGCCTGTTCGGCCAGTCCCCGGTACATCGCCGCCATCCGCTGTGGATCGGCACTGTTCACCGCGTACGCCTTGAGGGCCACCTCGCTGCGCGGGGCGACGGTCGGCGGCTGCGGCAGCCAGTCGGCGAGCGCCTCCCGTCCGGCGGGAGTGAGGGTGTACGTCTTCTTCGCCCGGGGGCCGGGACCGGCGTCCTCGCGTACCTCGACGTGACCGGCCTCGGTCAGTCGGGCGAGTTCGGGATAGATCTGGCTGTGGTTGGCCACCCAGAAGTGGCCGATCGGCACCTTCATCCGCTGGCTGAGCTGGTATCCCGTGGCCGGGCCACGGGTCAGCAGGGAGAGCAGGGCGAAGCCGAGAGTGGACACGCGTACATTGTGGTCCCGGTCGTGTCTATGTAAGTTCTGACATATGAAGCGCGCCTGGATGATCCTGCTCACCCTTGCCGCCGTCACCGGTGCCGCGACCGGGTGTTCGACCGCCGCCGAGGAAACCGCGACGCCGAAAACCGGCACCGAGGCCACCCTGCCGCCGGAGAAACCCGCCCCCGGTGACCACACCCTGGCCTTCCGGTCGGCCGAGGGCGCGAAACTGGAGTTCCTCCTGCACGCCCCGCCGGGCTACGCACCCGGGAAGACGTACCCGCTGGTCGTGGCCCTGCACGGCAGCGAGGCGGCGGAGACCCTGCCGGGGCGGACCGGGCTGAACGCGGTCGCGGACGCGAACGGCTTCCTGGTCGCGTACCCGAAGGAGTTTCCGGACGCCCAGTCGGTGGGTGCCCTGCTCGACCACCTGGTCCCGGTCTGGGGTGTCGACACGAAGCGGGTGCACGCCACCGGCTTCTCCCGTGGTGCCACCCTCGCCTACGACGTGGCCGAGCGGCTGGCCGACCGGTTCGCCTCGGTGGCCCCCGTCAGCGGGTCGAACCCGGACACGTCGGTGCCGTCGCGACCGCTGTCGCTGATCACCTTCCAGGGCGGCGACGACCGGCTCAGCCAGGCCTGGCCGGTGACCAACACCGGCTGGGACAAGGCCCTCGGGTGCGGAAACGAGCAGGTCAGGAGCATCACGATGGAGGGCGGGCCGACCCACGTCTACACCACCACCTGCCCCGGCGGCACCGAACACGTCGTCTACTCGGTGGCCCGGATGGGGCACGCCTGGCCCGCCGACGCGAGCAGGCTGATGTGGGAGTTCTTCACCCGAAACCCGCTGCCGTGACCGGCCGCCGGTCAGTCCTTCATCTTCACGGTGACGGTGGCGGTGTCGCTCAGCCCGCCCTCGGTCAGCCGGTAGACGAAGGTGTCGGTGAGCTTGTGGGCGGCGGTACGGACGTACTGGATTTCGTACCGGGAGTCGACGTTGGTCAGGTAGCCGTACTTCGGTTGCTGGGTGACGGTGAGCTTGGCGGTGCTGCCGGCCAGGTCGTTGACCCGTACCTTGATCACCTTCGGGGTGGCCCGGTACGCGTACGCCAGGTCGTCGTGGGCGATCGGGGTGGTGGCGAAGGTGCCGTTCCCGCGACCGAGGTAGTCGATCGTCGTACCGCTGACCTCGGAGGTGGTCCGTACGTCGGGCCGCCCGTCGGTGTTGAGGTCGAGCACCTTCAGGAGGTAGCTCTCGTGGGGCTGTCCGGCGCGCAGCAGCACCTTCCGGCCGTCGTCGAGCAGCACGTCCACGTTGCCGTCGTTCGGGATGTCGACGCAGTTGATCACCACGTCCTGCCGCCCGTTGCGGTTGAAATCGGCCAGGAGGTAACGCGGATCGCCGCAGGTCTGGTGGATCGGGCCCGGGACCAGGGTCCCACCGGTGGTGTTGAGATAGGTGGTGAAGCCGCCGAAGTAGGTGCTCAGATAGAGGTCGGGCAGCTTGTCGCCACCGAACTGGTCGACCCCGAGCTCGTCGGTCTCCCAGAGGCCGGGCAGGGTCCCGACCGGCTGGAAGTCCCGCAGGATCAGCAGGCCGTAGTCGACCGTCGGGCCGCAGCACCAGCCCACGATCACCTCGGGGGTGCCGTCCCCACCGATGTCGAGGACGGTGCCGACGTCCGGGCAGGCCGAGTCCGGGTCCTCCGGAATCGGGTACGGATGCACGGTCGGTGGGCCGAACCGGCCCGCCCGGTCACCGGGGAACACGCTCGCCGCGCAGCCTCCCCCGGAGGTGCCCAGCGCGATCATGTCGACGTAACCGTCACCGGTGAGGTCACCGTAGAACGGCTGGTTCGTCCTGGCAGCCGAGGCGGCGAGCGGGTGGGCGCCGACGACGGCCACCAGACTGGCAACAAGGACACCGGCGGTGACGCTCAGACGCCGGCCACGATTGCGTACGGTCCACATGGGTCCACTCCTCAGATCCGAGAAAGTCCACCTGACCTCGGGTTTCTCGGACGGTAGTGGTCCGCCGGCAACTCGACTCCCATCTGACGGTGATTTGACAGTCGCTCTGTGTGAGATGAGATCGGCTCGGCCCGGCAACTGCGGGGGCCTCGGCGCGGGCCGATAGTGTGCCGGGAAGTCGTCGGCCGGAAGGGGTGCAGCCGCACATGGTCACGGGTCTGGCGTTACCGCCGGCGGTCGAGGCGGGACGGGTGGTCGACGCGGTCCTGGCCGACCTGCGCGAGGGCACGCACCGGGGCGTGGTGGTCGACTCGCCCCCCGGTGCCGGCAAGTCGACCCTGGTGGTCCGGGCCGCGGTCGAACTGGCCGCCGCCGGTGAGCCGCTGATCGTCATCGCCCAGACGAACGAGCAGGTGGACGACCTGGTCGACCGGCTGGCGGTGGCCGCCCCCGAACTGCCGATCGGCCGGCTCTCCGCCACCGACTACGTACCCTCCGACCGGGTCGCCCGGCACGACCTGGTCCGGGTCGCGGCCAAGGTCGCCGACCTCGGCGGGCCGGCGGTCATCATCGGTACGGCAGCCAAGTGGGCCATGATCAGCGAGGGTTCCTGGCCGTGGGCGATCGTGGACGAGGCGTACCAGATGCGCTCCGACGCCCTGCTCCGCGTCGCCGCCCGGTTCGAACGGGCCCTGTTCGTCGGCGACCCCGGTCAGCTCGACCCGTTCTCCACCGTGGACACCGTCCGGTGGACCGGCCTGACCTGGGATCCGATGCAGAGCGCGGTGGCGGTCCTGCTGCGCCACAACCCGGACCTCCCGGTCCACCGGCTCCCGGTCTCCTGGCGGCTCCCGGCCTCGGCCGCCCCGGTGGTGGCCGCCGCCTTCTACCCGTTCACCGGCTTCCGGGCCGGCACGTCGGCGCGGGACCGCTCCCTGTCGCTGACCCGGCCGGGACCCGGTGACCGGGTGGACGAGGCGGTGGAACAGGCCGCCAACACCGGCTGGGCGCTCTACCAGCTACCCGCCCGGCACACCCCGCGTACGGACACCGAAGCGGCGGCGGCCTGCGCCGCGCTGGCCCGCCGGGTCCTGGAACGGGGTGCGGTGGCGACCTCCGAGCGGGCCGGGTCGGGTGCACCCGTCGACGCCTCCCGGATCGCGATCGGCGCCGCCCACCGGGACCAGGTCGCGGTGATCCGGTCGATGCTCGGCCCTGCCTGTGCGGACATCACCGTCGACACCGCCAACCGGCTCCAGGGGCGGGAGTACGACCTGACCGTGGTCCTGCACCCGCTCTCCGGCCGGCGTGACGCGACCGCCTTCCACCTGGAGTCGGGGCGGCTCTGCGTACTCACCTCCCGGCACCGGCACGCCTGTGTGGTGGTGGCCCGTGCCGGCATCGCCGACCTGCTCGACGCGCACCCGTCCACCGAGCCGGTGCACCTCAACGTCCCGGTGAAGTTCCCGGACGGCTGGGAGGCCAACCAGTCGATGATGTCCGTCCTGGAGGGCTCCCGCGTCTTCGCCGGTTAGCCGGCACGGCGCTACTAGTAGCCGTTCACGACCTCGTTGACCAGCGGCTCCCCGGCCACGTACCGGCGTAGCTGCGCACCGGCCAACCGGTAGGTACGGGCCATCAGGCCGTGCACCATGGCCCCGACGTGCGGCGTGATCAGTACGTTCGGCAGTTGCCAGAGCGGGTCGTCCGACGGGAGCGGCTCCGGTTCGGTGACGTCCAGCGCCGCACCGATCCGGCCGGTGGAGAGTTCGGCGTACAGGGCCACCGGGTCCGTGACCTGGCCACGGGAGGCGTTGACCAGCAGGGCCCCGTCGGGCAGCGCGGCCAGGAAACGGGCGTCGACCAGTCCCCGGGTGTGCTCGGTCAGCGGCACCAGCAGGACCACGATGTCGGCCGAGGGCAGCAGTTCGGGCAGGTCGGCGACGCCGTACACGTCTTCGTCGGGGCGGGCGGTGCGGGCGGCGAGGGTCAGGGTCACCCCGAACGGGGCGAGGCGGGCCGCGACCGCCGTGCCGATCGAACCGGCCCCGATGATCAGTACGCGTTTGCCGTACAGCTCGTCGGTGGGTGCGACCTGCTCGTGCGCCCAGTGGTGCCGTTCCTGGGCCCGGACGAACTCCGGGAACCGGCGCAACTGGGCCAGGATCGCGCCGACCACCCACTCGGCGGTCGACGAGTCGTGCACACTCCGCGCGTCGCAGAGGGTGACGCTCGGCGGGAGGGCCCTGATCCAGGCGTCCGCGCCGGCGCTCGGGAGTTGGACCACCCGCAGGTCGGGCAGGTCCGGGGCGAGCCGGACCAGGGACGGCTGACCGATGAACGTCGGCACCCAGAACTCGACCCCGGTCGGCTCCGAGGGGAGCCGGAACGGGTCGTCCGCGACCTCGACGGTGACGCCGGACGGCAGCTCACCCAGCAGGGATATGCCGGACTTATGAGGAATCCACGCCTTCACGTATTAATACGATAGCTTCTCATGATTCTTCGATGTCCTGGGTATCCGGAAAATCCCAGGTCAGCGCATCACCGTCGATCGCCCCGCTCCGGACAGCCCGACCCCTGTGGGTTGAATCATAAGTAGCTTCTATAAGTACCTGATATATAACTGGGTTGTGGTGAACGGAACCTCCGACGGCGAAACAGACCTGCTCCGTACGGTGAACAGCTTCGACCGGGTGATCCGGCTGCTCCGGCGGCTCACCACACCCGACGGGCTCAGCCTGACCGCGGCATCGACGCTCTACCGGCTGGACGAGTTCGGGGCGCACCGCCTCTCCGACCTGGCCGTCGCCGAGGGGGTCACCCAGCCCGGCATGACCCAGCTCGTCTCCCGGCTGCAACGCGACGGGCTGGCCGAACGCGGGAGCGACCCGGCCGACCGCCGGGTGGTGGTCGTCGACATCACCGAGGCCGGGCGGGAACTGGTACGGCGTCGCCGGGCGATCCGGGCGGAGAAGCTCGCCCAACTCCTCGCCGACCTCTCCGCCGACGAACGGGCGGCGGTGGTCACCTCGCTACAGGTACTCGACCGGCTCGCCGGGCGGGCAGAACCCCTCTGAGCAAGGAACAACTGACGTGACGGATTCGAACGGGCGGGCCGGCAGCGCCGGCACGGGCACCGGCGTACGCGGCCTGACCGGTGGCGGCGCCGACAACCCGCGTTACAAGTGGATCGCCCTGTCCAACACCACCCTGGGCATGCTGCTCGCCACGATCAACTCCTCGATCGTGCTGATCTCGCTGCCGGCGATCTTCAACGGGGTCCACCTCAACCCGCTGGAGCCGGGCAACGTCAGCTACCTGCTCTGGATGCTGATGGGCTACATGCTGGTCACCGCGGTCCTGGTGGTGACCCTCGGCCGCCTCGGCGACATGTTCGGTCGGGTCCGCATCTACAACGCAGGCTTCGCCATCTTCACCGTCACCTCGATCGTCCTCTCCCTGGACCCGTTCGACGGTGGGGGAGGGGCGCTCTGGCTGATCGGGTGGCGGGTCCTCCAGGCCGTCGGCGGATCGATGCTGATGGCAAACGCGGCGGCGATCGTCACCGACGTGTTCCCGGCCCGGCAACGCGGCACCGCGCTGGGCATCAACATCGTCGCGGGGATCGCCGGCTCGTTCATCGGACTCGTCCTCGGTGGCGTACTCGCCGAGTGGAACTGGCGGTCGGTGTTCTGGGTCAACGTCCCGATCGGCCTGCTCGGCACGATCTGGGCCTACCGGTCCCTGCACGACACCGGCGTACGGGTCAAGGCGCGGCTCGACTGGTGGGGCAACCTGACCTTCGCCGTCGGGCTGACCGCGCTGCTCGCCGGCATCACGTACGGCATCCAGCCCTACGGCGGGCACACCATGGGGTGGACCAACCCGTGGGTGCTGGCCGGGCTGATCGGCGGGGTGGCCGTCCTGGCGCTGTTCTGCGTGATCGAGTCCCGGGTGGCCGAGCCGATGTTCCCGCTCGGACTGTTCCGGATCGCCGCGTTCGCCAGCGGCAACGCCGCCAGCCTGCTCGGCTCGATCGCCCGTGGCGGTCTCCAGTTCATGCTGATCATCTGGTTGCAGGGCATCTGGCTGCCGCTGCACGGTTACAACTACGAACAGACCCCGCTCTGGGCCGGCATCTACCTGCTCCCGCTCACCATCGGCTTCCTCGCCGCCGGACCGCTCGCCGGGGCCCTCTCCGACCGGTACGGTGCCCGACTCTTCGCCGCCGGTGGGCTGGTCGTGATGGCCCTGTCCTTCGGCGGACTGCTGCTCATCCCGAGCGACTTCAACTACTGGGTCTTCGCACTGCTGGTCTTCCTCAACGGGCTCGGCGGTGGCCTGTTCGCCGCCCCGAACACCGCCCTGGTGATGTCGAGCGTGCCGGCCCGGCTGCGCGGCGCCGCCTCCGGCATGCGGGCGACCTTCCAGAACTCCGGCATGGTGCTCTCCATCGGGGTCTTCTTCTCGCTGATGGTGGCCGGGTTGGCCGGCTCGCTGCCGCAGTCGCTCGACTCCGGACTGACCGCGCAGGGCGTACCGGCCGCCGCCGCGCACACCGTCGCCCAGCTCCCACCGGTCGGTACGCTCTTCGCCGCGTTCCTCGGGTACAACCCGATCGAGCAACTGCTCGGTCCGGACGTGCTCGGCGCCCTGCCGACCGCGAACGCGGACACGTTGACCGGCCGGGAGTTCTTCCCACACCTGATCGCCGGGCCGTTCCACCACGGGCTCGGGATCGTGTTCTGGCTCGCCATCGCGATGGCCCTGGTCGGAGCCGCCGCCTCCCTGTTCGCCCCGAAGGCGTCCGCCGCCGGACCCGCCGACGACCTGGTCACCCGGGAGACCGAGCTGGTGGACGAGCTGTACGGGGCCGAGCCGCTGACCCCGACCCCACGGGCGGCCGAGCCGCTGGTGCGCGACCGCGACCGGAGCTGACCGTACGGTCGCTCCGGCCGTGCCGGGCAGGGCGCCCGCCGTACCCCCTCGCGGCGGGCGCCCGTACGTCGGCTGACCCGTACCTCGCGGGTAGCCGACAGCGCTCGGGGCGGGTCGCGGGGATGATGAACGGTCATGACGACCACGGTCAACGCCCAGTTGCGTACGCTGACGCGCCTGCGATCGGCGCTCTGGGCTCCGGGCGCGGTCGCCGTCCTGGCTCTCCTGCTGATGCCGGTGTACGAGAGCGGCTACGAGTTCGTCGTCAACCCCGACCCCCAGGGTGACGCCGAGCAGTTCGAACGGCTCTACACCACCGCCCTGCTCCGCTACACCTCGGGTTTCCTGTGCGGCCAACTCATCGCGCTCGCCCTGGGCGCCGCCCTGGGACGCCAGTCCGTACGCGCCGGCACAACGTCCCGGCCACTGTCCATCATGGCCGCCGCTGGGCTGGCGGGTGCGGCGCTGGGACTGCTGAACCTGGCCGTGGTGGCACCGGCCGCCGCACTGCGAACCGAACTGACGATGTCCATCGTGGACGTACGCGCGACCGGGCTGGACTTCGACCCCGACCTGCTCCGGGATCCGGGGTTCTGGCAGGTGGTGCTGGTCGGGCTGCTGTCGTTCCCGCTCTGGGCGGTCGCCGGTGCCGCCGTGGGTTTGTTGCTCGATCCGGACCGGGTCGTTCCGACCCTGCTCGCCTGGGTGCTGGCCCACGGGGTGACGGCGGTGCTGTTGGTGCTCTGGGACGAGGAGTTCGCGGCCTTCGTCGTGCTGTGGAGCCCTCCGTTCGGCAGCGTCGCGTCCCCGATCGGCACCGGCACGAGCACCCCGACCGTCACCGTGGCCCTGCTCGTCGTCGGAGTCGCGTACGCGGCCGTGCTCGGATGGGCCGCCGTGAGGTACCCGCCGGGTCGGCGTCGCGGGGTCGACGGGTGATCGTGCTCATGATCGACCCAAACCGGACGTGGGGACGGTAAGCTCACCGGCGTGACCGCCGTGACGCTTTCCCGCCCCTTGTGGTGGGTGGCGCGCCGGTCACTGCGGCTGCTCACCGGCCTGATCCTGATGGCGCTCGTGCTCGGCCTGAGCGCCGGTGCCGCCGACGCCGCCCCGCCCTCCGCGCCCCGGGTCACCGCCCCGGTCCAGCCGGTTGTCACCGGGCCGGAAACCGTCGGGCAAACCCCGGACGCGGGCATCCCGCCCGAGGTCACCTCGCCGACAGCGACCGCCAGCCGGGCGGCGACACCGGTCACCGGGGCCGCCACGGGGGCCGTCCGGGCCGACTCCGACGACACCGCCGACCGCGTCCCGGCCGCCGACCCGGTCACCGTCGCGCCCGGCCAGCCGGACCGGCGGACGGCGCCGGGCCGCCCGACACGATCGACCATCCCGGCCGGCACCGGTGACGGCCTGCCCGCCGGTCCGCGGGCTCCGCCCCTCGGGTGACATCCGACCGGCCGTCACGGCCGGCGAGTCCCTTCCCGCGATCCACGACGCGTATCCCCAGGTCCTCGACGGGCTGATCGGGTACGACGCCGGGCAGGATCGCGTGGCCCCGACGGAAACCCCGAACGCGATCGTTTATCGGCGAGGTGTGCTGGTTATGGACAATCTCATGTACTTTTTCCTGCTCGACATTCCCCGGGCCGCGGTGATCTGGTCCGGCCTGATCGTGGTGGCACTCGTCGCCATGGCGGTCCTGATCGCCCGCCGGCCCAGCCCGGAGTTCACCGACGGTGGCGGCCCGACCGGCGTCGTGCCCATGCGGGCGGCGGTCGCCGGTCGGGCCAGGCTCACCGCCGAGGCGGAGGAGTTGGCTCGTTACGCCGACGAGGTGGCCGTCGCGGCGGGTCGGGCGGCCGAGACGGCACGCCGTCGCCGGGAGGAGTGGCTGGCCGCGCAGGAGGACGCCGAGGCGGCGTGGCAGGCGTACGAGTCCGCCGACGCGGACGCCCGGCGGGTGGCCGCGACGACGTACCTGCCGGTTCCGCGTACGCCGCGCACCCCGTCGGAGTACGCCGACCGGGAGCGTTACCTGCACCGGGCCGCGTTGAGCGCCTGCGGCCGGCAGGACCTGTCCGTGCTGGAATTGGGCAACGCGCTGGCGCACCGCAACGGGTGGGACCCCCGACGGCACCCGGTCGAGCAGGAGGTCGTGCTGCGCCGCGCCGTACGCGAGAGCCGGCTCGCCGCCCAGCGGACGGCGACCGAACGCGAGCACGCCGCGTGGCGTACGGCGGAGGCTGCGGCGGTGGCCGCCCAGAGCCTGCGCGACGAGGCGTTCGCGGCGGCGCAACGGGCCCGCCAGGCGTCTCACCTGCTGCCGCCCGGCGGCGGCGGTACGGGCACCAGCACCCCGGTCCGCGACGCGTCCCGCCAGCACCGGCCCGCCACCGGGTGGCGTACGGCCAGCGCCGGCTGAGTCACGCCACGGACCGGGCCGAGCGGGGGCTACGGCAGGTTCGTCGCGTTCGGTCGCGGCATCTGGGGCGGGATGACCACGGGGCGCTCGTCCGGGTCGGTGAAACAGGAGGCGCACGCGCCGGGCGGGTCCGGTGCGGCGGCGGCCGGGGTCGCACCGGCGGCGACGATGCCGACCAGCATCGCGGCGGCGAAGGCGATCCGGGTGGCGGAACCCCTGAGGTGTCTCATCCGTCATCCTTGTCTTGTTGTTCGGTCGGTTGGGGCACAGCGGTTCGGGACATCGGTAGGGGAGCGGCACCGGCGGCACCGAGCAGGAGCGCGAGTTGGAACCGGTTCTCCACGCCGAGCCGGTCCATCAGCTCCCGCATCGTGTACGCCACCGTCCGTACGCTGAGTTTCAGCTCGTGGGCGGCGGACACGTCGGTGTGTCCGGCGGACAGGAGCGCGACGAGCGCCTGCTCCCGGGGCGTGAGTGTGATGGGCGGTACCCCCTGTCGGTGCGGATCGCGTCCCTGCGTCCACAACCGGTCGAAGAGCCCGCAGAGTGCCTGTACCACCGGTGCATCGTCGACCTCGACGACACCGGCTTCGAAGTTCAGCGGGTCGGCCGGAAAGAGCGCGACGCGTCGGTCGAAGACGATCAGTTTGATGGGCAGGTCGGGCAGTTCCCGGTAGGTCAGACCCCCGCCCACCTGGGCCAGGTGTGCGGTGGTGCGGTCGCCGTCACCGGGGGGCCGGCCGAGGATGCGGATCTGGATCCCCCGTTCGACCAGGCCACGGTCGACCGGAAGCGCCGCGGCGGTCGCGTCGGCGGTGATCACCTCCTCGGTGTTGATGGCCAGGTGCTCGTGCCGTTCTGCGGCGCCGAGGTGGGCGATCCGGCGCCGGGCGAGAGAACGGGTGGTCCAGCGCCGGATCCGGGAGTCGTCGGGCGTCGGCAGGTCGAGCCCGTCGAGCGTGCCGAAGTGCTGCCGCCAGCGATCCCGCTGGCTACCGGGCACCGCCGGGCGGCGCAGGTGCCGCAGCACCTGCGGGACCGGGCACGGGTCCCAGCGCCGGGCGACACCGGACCGGATCGTCGCCGACCGGGTCGGTTGGGCCGCCCGTAGTGCCGCCAGCTCGTCCAGGGCGGCGACCACGCGGGACCGGGGCAGGCCGAGTTCCCGGCTCAGTTCGGTGTCCTTGCGACCACCCATCATGGTCAGCGCGCGGTAGATGAGATCCGCGTCCGGTGACACTCCCCACCGGGTGAGACGCGGAATCGTGTCGGTGGATTCGGGCACCCGATCCTCCCGTTGACCGTTCCGGAGCGGACCCCCCGCTCGCCCCGTACACAGCACACCATCGCGTCAACCGTGGGGGAAGAGCGGTCGGACGCATTGCACGATCATGCAACGGAAAAACGGGGTGTCCTTGCTCGACCGCCGCGGGCTGCCGCATTGTCAACGGGTCGCCCACGGGAGAGCTACACAACGGGGGGTAGCTCTCCCGGGCGGCATCCAGGTCCCGGCACCCCGGATTCGGGGGCCGTGACGGTGCCGGGTACCTGGCCGTAATCACCGTGGGGTCACCGACGCGGTCGTCGCGGGCCGGTGACCCCACGGTGGTCAGGGGCCGTGCACCGACCGGACGGGTACGGGGACCGCCCGGCGCACCGCCGCCGGTGGCGACCTATGGTGGGTGGCATGCCCCGTACCATCGCGACCAACACCCGGGTCGACCGTGAACAGTTGACCGAGTTCCTCGCCCCGCGCCACCGGGCCGTCCTGCTCACCACGCGGGCCGACAGCCGCCCGCAGTCGTCGCCGGTGGCCTGCGGGGTGGACACGTCCGGCCGGATCGTCGTCTCGACCTATCCGGAGCGGGCCAAGGCCGCCAACATCCGTCGCGATCCACGGGTGTCGGTCTGTGTCCTGTCCGACGACTGGAACGGGCCCTGGGTGCAGGTCGACGGCACCGCCGAGGTGCTCGACCTGCCGGAGGCGCTGGAGCCGTTGGTCGAGTACTTCCGCTGCATCTCCGGTGAGCACCCGGACTGGGACGAGTACCGGCAGGCGATGCGTACGCAGGGCAAGTCGCTGATCCGGGTGACGATCGAGAGCTGGGGCCCGCTGGCCACCGGTGGTTTCCCGGCCCGGCTCGGCGACGCCTGACGGGTCGGGTCGCCGGCCGACCCGCAGCCGAAGCCGGAACCGGCGGCGGCGGTTTGCCCGTTCCGCCGCAGCCCCGGGTCGGCTGGGGCAGCATACGAAAATGACCCGTATCGAGACGCCCTTCGGCTTCTCCTCGACCGCCGCCGAGGTGGCGGAGGGGATCGATCTGTCCGGACGGCGGGTGATCGTCACCGGGGGTGCGTCCGGCATCGGTGTGGAGACCGCGCGGGCGCTGGCCGGCGTCGGGGCCGAGGTGACGCTCGCCGTACGCAACACCGACGCGGGGGCGCGGACCGCCGCCGACATCACCGGCACCACCGGCAACAAGAACGTACGGGTGGCCGTCCTGGACCTGGCCGACCGCGCCTCGGTCTCCGCCTTCGTCCACGCCTGGGACGGCCCGCTGCACGTGCTGGTCAACAACGCCGGCATCATGGCCTCCCCGGAGCAGCGCACGTCCGACGGGTGGGAGATCCAGTTCGCCACCAACCACCTGGGGCACTTCGCCCTCGCCCTGGGGCTCTACGACTCGCTGGCCTCGGCCGGTGGCGCGAGGATCGTCTCGGTCAGCTCCAGCGCACACATGCTCTCACCGGTGATCTTCGACGATCTCCAGTTTGCCTTCCGCAGCTACGACCCCTGGTTGGCGTACGGGCAGTCCAAGTCGGCCAACATCCTGTTCGCGGTCGGTGTCACCGGGCGCTGGGGTGACGCCGGCATCACCGCGAACGCGCTGAACCCCGGCGCGATCGCGACCAATCTCCAGCGCCACGTCGGTGGCCGGATGAGCACCCCCGCCGAGCGGATCAAGTCGCCGGAGCAGGGCGCGGCGACCTCGGTGCTGCTGGCCACCTCGCCGGTGCTCGACGGCATCGGCGGTCGGTACTTCGAGAACTGCAACGAGGCGTCCCTGGTTGCCCGCCGGAGTCCGGACCTGAGCGGGGTGGCGCCGTTCGTGCTCGACCGAGCCAACGCCGACCGGCTCTGGGAGACGTCCCTGCGCCTGCTCGCCTGACCGCGATTCACGCTGTTGGGTCGGCGGCGGTGGGAGTCGGCTCGGCGGGGCCGTCGACGACCTGTAGTTGCAGCGGCCGGTAGTCGGTGTGCGGGTCGGTCACGGTGAAGCCGGCCGAGTCGAGGATGGACCAGATCGCCTGCCGCATGGCCTCGGCGATGGCACCGAAGTGGCGCAGTACGGGATCGTCCATCCGTTGTTCGGTCACGCTCACCACCACGGCGTTGCCCAGCCGCCGGTGCGGTCGCCAGAGTACGAAGACGCCGCCGGCCTCGTCGTCGCCCGGATCGACGTCCACCGTCACCCCGGCGAAGTAGTCGTCGTCGCCCTCGGCGGCGACCGGCAGTCCCGCCTCGGCCAGCACGCCGCGCACCTGTGCCGCGAGGTGCTTCCATTCGTCGAGCACCGCGGCCGGTACGAGCGTGAACACCCCTGGACTCCTCCAGCGTCCGAAGCGGCCACGTCACCGCGGCCCTGACCTGATCATCTGGACCGACAGTAGCAACGCCCGTGCGCCGTCGCCCGCCTGGCAACACCGCCCGGCCGGGCTGTTGCCCTCCGTTCGCGCAGGGTAGCCGTGTCGGTTCACCCCGGCGCTTCCTCCGACGCCCGGCACGGCGGGCCGGATGACCGGCTCGTCGGTACGTCGCGGAAATTCGTGGTCGTGCCATTGACACAGCTCGGACACGCTCGTAGCTTCCTGTCGAAGCGGATAGTCGAACCGCTTCGACGCGGCGCCGGCCAACTGGCCCACCCTCTCGGTGCTGTTCTTCCTCATCTTCCAGCGCACCCTGACCCGCGGCGTGATGGCCGGCGCGGTCAAGTAACGCATCAACCGGATAGGACCCGAGATGAAGTTCAGCAACGGTTACTGGCGGATGCGCGACGGCGTACACCCGCTCTACCCGATGCAGGTACGCGACGTCGCGGTCGAGCCCGCCGCGCTCACCGTGTACGCCCCGACGAAGAAGATCCTGAACCGGGGCGACACCCTCAACCAACCGCTGATCACCGTACGGTGCACCTCGCCCGCGCCGGACGTGATCGCGGTCAAGGTCGCGCACCTGCTGGGGGAGCGGCCCCGGCGGCCGGAGTTCAGCCTGACCACCGACCCGGACACCGAGGTCCACACCAGCGACGGCACCGACTTCGCCACCATCACCTCCGGCGCGCTGACCGCCCGGTTCCACCGGGGTGACGACTGGCGCCTCGACTTCGTCGCCGACGACCGGGTGCTGACCGGCAGCGGCTACAAGAGCATGGCCGCGCTCGACACCGACGACGGCTCGTACGTCCGGGAGCAGCTCCTGCTCGGCGTCGGCGAAACCGTGTACGGACTCGGTGAGCGGTTCGGCCCGCTGGTGAAGAACGGCCAGACGGTCGACATCTGGCAGGAGGACGGCGGGACCAGCAGCGAGCACGCGTACAAGAACGTGCCGTTCTACCTGACCACCGCCGGGTACGGCGTCTTCGTCAACCACCCCGGCCGGGTCTCGTTCGAGGTGGCCGCCGAGGCGGTGTCGAAGGTGTCGTTCAGCGTCGCCGGGCAGTCGATGGAATACCTCGTCATCTACGGCCCCACGCCACGGGAGATCCTGCGCAAGTACACCGCGCTCACCGGCCGCCCGGCCCTGCCCCCGGCCTGGTCGTTCGGCCTCTGGCTGAGCACCTCCTTCACCACCTCGTACGACGAGGAGACGGTGAACAAGTTCGTCAGCGGGATGGCCGACCGGGACCTGCCGCTGTCGGTCTTCCACTTCGACTGCTTCTGGATGCGCGAGTTCCACTGGTCGGACTTCGAGTGGGACCCGCAGGTCTTCCCGGACCCGGTCGGCATGCTGAAGCGGCTGCACGAACGGAACCTGAGGATCTGCGTCTGGCTCAACCCGTACATCGCGCAGCGCTCGGCGCTGTTCGCCGAGGGGGTGGAGCACGGCTACCTGGTCAAGACGGCCGACGGGGACGTCTGGCAGTGGGACCAGTGGCAGGCCGGCATGGCCCTGGTTGACTTCACCAACCCCGACGCCCGCCGCTGGTACGCCGACAAGCTGCGGGGGCTGCTGGACATGGGGGTGGACGCGTTCAAGACCGACTTCGGCGAGCGGATCCCGACGGACGTGGTCTGGCACGACGGGTCCGACCCGGAGCGGATGCACAACTACTACACCCAGATCTACAACCAGGTCGTCTTCGACCTGCTGCGCGAGCACCGGGGCGAGGGTGAGGCGGTGCTGTTCGCCCGGTCCGCGACCGCCGGTGGGCAGCAGTTCCCGGTGCACTGGGGCGGGGACAGCGAGTCCACCCCCGCCTCGATGGCGGAGACGCTGCGCGGCGGGTTGTCACTGGCCATGTCCGGCTTCGGCTACTGGAGCCACGACATCGGCGGGTTCGAGGGCAAGCCGGATCCGGCCCTGTTCAAGCGCTGGGTGCCGTTCGGGCTGCTCTCCACCCACAGCAGGTTGCACGGGAGCCAGAGTTACCGGGTGCCGTGGGACTTCGACGAGGAGGCGGTCGACGTACTGCGGATCTTCACCCGGCTCAAGGCGCGGCTGATGCCGTACCTGTTCGGGCAGGCGGTGGTCGCGCACCGGGAGGGAATGCCGGTCCTGCGGCCGATGGTGGCCGAGTTCCCGGACGACCCGGCGGTGGCGTACCTGGACCGGCAGTACCTGCTCGGCGACAGCCTGCTCGTCGCGCCCGTGTTCAACGTGGACGGCACGGTCGACTACTACGTGCCGGCGGGCACCTGGACCGATCTGATGACCGGGGCGGAGATCACCGGTCCGCGGTGGGTCCGGGAGTCGGTCGGCTTCGACCGGGTGCCGGTCCTGGTCCGCCCGGGTACGGTGCTGCCGCTCGGCGCCGTCGAGGACCGCCCCGACTACCCGTACGCCGACGGCGTGACCCTGGCCGTCTACCAGCTCCCCAACGGCGCCGACGTCACGGTGAGCATCCCCGCCCCCAACGGCACCGAAGCCGCCCGCTTCTCCATAACCCGCACCGCCGGCACCCTAACCGCCACCCGCCTAACCGGCCCAGCTCTCCCCTGGCACATCCAACCCACCCCCGGTTCCACCCCAACCCCCCTCCCCCCCACCCACTCCACCTGGTCCGCCCCCGCCCCACCAACCCGTTGATCATGAAGTTAGGTACGGCGATCGGCCCGGATCGCGTCGCTAACTTCATGATCAACGGGGAGGTCCGGCCGGGCCGGGGGCTAGGGAGTGGGTGGGGTGGGGTGGCGCCAGTGTTGGTGTTTTTTGTCGTCGCGGATGATGAAGCCGAGGTGGGATAGTTCGGTGCGGATGCGGGCGGCGTAGCCGGTCTTGCCGTCCTTGAGGGCCTTCTGCCTGGCGGTGAGCAGGACGTTCACGGACTCGGGCAGGTCGCCGACCGGTGCCACCCAGAGCCGGTACTCGGCCAGGTGCGGATCCTCGTCCACCCAGCGGTAGCCGTGTGCCTCGAACGCCTCCCGCAGCAGCTCACCCTTCAGGTCGGACTTCTCCCGGGCAAGCTCGGCGCCGGCCGCGTCGAGCAGCACCAGGTGCTTGCCGTCGAGGAAGACCAGATCCACCGTTTTCCCGTCGACCTCCCGTACGGTCCCGTCGCGCCGGGCCAGGGTGACCCGGTCGGCGGCGACGGTCACCGCGAGCTGCTCGTGCACGGCCGTCACCGCGACGATCAGCCCGGCCACCACGCCGATCCCGATGGCGCCGAGGGTCGCCGCGGGGTCGGGTAGATCCTTGACGAACTTGGCCGCGATCTTCACCGGTGCCCACGGCAGCTTCACGAGCCAGTCGGTGAGCGCGTGCAACCCGGCGATCGCACCCGCGCCCAGCAGCGGGAAGAGGGTCCAGATCAGGAGCCGTTCCCAGCCCGGCTCGGCCACCACCCGCTCACCGGCTGCCGGCCGCTCGGCGGGAGGCGCTGCCGGGGCGGGGTCGGGGGGCGCTGCCGGGGCGGGGTCGGGCGGCGCCCCCGGTGAGGACTCGGTCGGCGACATCTACGAGACCTCGCGGCGCACGATCCGGATCAGTCCGGCGACCAGCGGAAGCAGCACCCAGACCGCCACCGAGACGCCCAGCCGGCCCCACTGCCCGGAGGTGACATCGGCCGTTGTCAACGGTACGGAGGTGACGCTGAGGTCCAGCCACTCCGCCGACCGGCGCAGCCCGCTGATCATCTCGCCCAGGATGGACCAGAGGGTCGGCAGCAGCAGGTAGAGCACGATCGCCAGCGGGGTGTTCAGGAACAGCATGCCGAACGCGACGCCCATCCCCACGTTGATGATCTGGAACAGGGCGGCGTAGCCGATTATGACCGGCTCGAACGACCAGGTGCCGGCCCCGCCGAGCGCCCCGGCCAGCGCGGTGCCGATCGCCGCCACCGCCAGGCTGGCCAGCACCGAGGCAAGCGCGGCGACGCTCGCCGCGAGCAGCTTCGCCGCCAGCACCCGGTGCCGCCGGGGCACCAGGGCGAACGTGGTCATCGCGGTGCGCTGGGACCACTCACCGGTCACCAGCAGGATGCCGAGCACGGGCAGCAGGATGCCGACCGGGAGCAGCGACGGGACGAAGAAGTTGGTGAAGGTCTGGTCCTCGTCGGGCATGACGAAGAGCTGGACGGTGACGATCGCCGCCGCGGCCAGGGCGATCACGATCAGCAACCAGTAGCCGGCCCGGGTGTCGGCCAGCTTCCGCAGCTCGACCGTGGTGAGCCGGGCCAGCCCGGGGCGGCGCAGGACGGGATGGGACGCCGGTCCGGCCGGCGAGGTGGTCGGGCTGGTGGTGGTCGTGGTGGTCATTTGACTGCCTCCCGTACGGAGTCGCCCGCGGTCAGGGTGAGGAAGATCTGTTCCAGGCCGTTGCTCTCGGCGGAGCGCAGCTCGATCAGCACCGCACCGGCGTCAGCCGCGACCCGACCCACCGCCACCGGCTCGGCCTGCACCAGGAGTCCACCGTCGGTGCTCGTGGTGGCGGCCAACCCGGCCCGTTGCAGGGCCGTACGCAGGGTCTGCGGGTCGACCGCCCGGACCACGGTCCCGGTGCCGGCCAGCAGTTCGTCCTTGCTGCCCTCGGCGACGACCCGGCCACCCCCGATCACCACCAGTCGGTCCGCCACCGCCTCCACCTCCCGCAGCAGGTGCGAGGAGAGCAGCACCGTGCCGCCCCGGTCGGCGAAGTCACGCAGCAGGCCGCGCATCCAGAAGATGCCCTCCGGGTCCAGGCCGTTCGCCGGCTCGTCGAGGATCAGCACCCGGGGCTCACCCAGCAGCGCCTGCGCCAGGCCGAGCCGCTGCCGCATACCGAGCGAGTACGCCCGTACCCGTCGTTTCGCTGCCACCGCGTTCAGCCCGACCCGCTCCAGGGTCTCGCCGACCCGCCGCCGGTCCACGCCCATGGTCATCGCGGCCAGGGTCAGCGCCTCCCGGCCGGTACGCCCGGCGTGCTGGGCGGAGGCGTCCAGCAGGATGCCGATCTCCCGCCCCGGGTTCGGCAGGTCCTGGTAGCGGACCCCGTTGACGGTGGCGGTGCCGGCCGAGGGCGGGGTCAGGCCACAGATCATCCGCATGGTGGTGGACTTGCCGGCACCGTTCGGGCCGAGGAACCCGGTGATCGTGCCCGGTTCGCAATGGAATGTCACGTCGTTGACGGCGGGGTGCGCGCCGTACCGTTTGCTCAGGTGGTTGACCGCAATCATGTGACCAGCGTGGCGGCGCGGAGCCTCCCGCCGCTGCGGCCGTCGGTCGCGCATCCGCGACCTTGGTCTACGGTCCGGCCTCGACTTTGGTCGCTGTCGGTGGGCGGTGACAGTTCGTAACATAGGGGCGTGACCGGTATCGCGGCTTCGGAGAACGCCTGGCTGCTGCCGTCCGCCCTGACCGCGGCGCCGGACCGGGCCGGGCGCCAGCCCAGGCGCACCACCCGTGACTGGATCGTCGACTCGCTCTGCTTCCTGATCGCGGCCGGTTTCGCGATCATGGTCTCCTGGGACCTGCACCAACGGGACCAGCCCGGCCCGCTGGGCGGCACCATCCCGGAGTGGGTGCTCACCCTGGACGGCTGGCTCAGCGTCGCCCTCTGCGGCGTGCTCTGGGTACGCCGCCGCTGGCCGGTCCAGTTGGCCCTGGCCGGCCTGCCGCTGAGCCTGATCTCGCCCCCGTCCGGGATGCTCATCCTGATCGTGCTCTTCACGGTGGTGGTGCACCGGCCGCTCAAGATCGCCGCACCGGTCACCGGCCTGCACCTGCTCGCCGCGCTCATCTTCTGCTGGCTGCGCCCCGACCCCACCGTCGACGTCCGGTTCGCGATCGCCCTGACGCTCGCGATCATGGTCTCGGTGACGCTCTGGGCCATGGTCGTCCGGGCCCGCCGGCAGCTCGTCGTCTCGCTGCGGGACCGGGCACACCGGGCCGAGGCAGAACAGCAGTTGCGGGTCGCCCAGGCCCGGCACCTGGAACGGACCCGGATCGCCCGGGAGATGCACGACGTACTCGCGCACCGGATCTCGCTGCTCAGCCTGCACGCCGGGGCACTGGAGTTCCGCCCCGACGCGGCACCGGACGAGGTGGCCCGCGCCGCCGGGGTGATCCGGGACAACGCCCACCTGGCCCTCCAGGACCTGCGTGAGGTGATCGGGGTGCTCCGCGAGGAGAGCACCGGTGAGGGGCCCGAGCGCCCCCAGCCGACCCTGGCGGACCTGGCCGTCCTGGCCGAGGAGTCCAGGCGGGCGGGGATGCGGGTGAGCGTCCGGGAGCGGATCGAGCGGCCGGAGGCGGTGCCGGCGGGGATCGGGCGCAACGCGTACCGGATCGTGCAGGAGGGGCTGACCAACGCCCGTAAGCACGCGCTCGGGTCGGCGGTGACGGTCACCGTGGTCGGCGGTCCCGGCACCGGGCTCAGCGTCGAGGTCAGCAACAGGTGGCCGGTCGGGCAGGTGCCCGCCCAGCGGATCCCCGGCACCGGGACCGGCCTGGTCGGGCTCGCCGAGCGGACCAGCCTGGCCGGCGGCCGGCTGGAGCACGGCCGGACCGAGGCCGGCGACTTCCGCTTGGCGGCCTGGCTACCGTGGTCGGCGTGAGCGACAGTTCAACCGGGGTCGGCGTGGGTGACGGATCGACGGCGGCCGGCGGATCGGCCCCGGTGGGCGATTCGACGGCGGGCGGGGGCGGGCCGATCCGGGTCCTGCTGGTGGACGACGACGCGCTGGTCCGGGCCGGGCTGTCGATGATCCTCGGCGGGGCCGAGGACCTCCGGGTGGTCGGTGAGGTGGCCGACGGGAGTGAGGTCGCCGCCGCGGTGGCCGCGTACGCGCCGGACGTGGTGCTGATGGACATCCGGATGCCCCGGGTCGACGGGCTGGCCGCCACCGAGGCACTCCGGCAGGCGCCCGATCCACCCGAGGTGCTGGTGCTGACCACCTTCGACGCCGACGAGCACGTGCTCCGGGCCCTGCGCGCGGGTGCCAGCGGCTTCCTGCTCAAGGACACCCCGCCGGCCGAGATAGTCAGGGCGGTCCGGCGGGTGGCGGCCGGCGAGGCCACCCTGTCGCCGGCCGTCACCCGCCGGTTGATCGCGTACGCGACCGGGCCCGTACCCGATGTCCCGTCCGGCACGGGTGGGCGGACCGGTGCGGACTCCCGGCGGGAACGGGCGCTGCGGCAGCTCGCCGGGCTCAGCGACCGGGAACGCGAGGTGGCGCTGGCGCTCGGGCGGGGGTGCTCGAACGCCGAGATCTCCGCCGCGCTCTACATGAGCGTGGCCACCGTCAAGGCGTACGTCTCCCGGCTGCTGGCGAAGCTCGAACTCAACAATCGGGTACAGGTGGCCCTGCTGGTGCACGACGCGGAACTGGTCTGACCCGCGCCCCGTCGTCGGGTCGCGTCCGGGGCAGTGGCACCGCCGCCACGGTCGCCAACTCGCCCGCCAGCCGGTCCACGGTCAGCCAGACCGCCGGGTCGGACCAGTAACCGGAGTGGCGGCCGGCGACCGGCTCCGGCTGACCGTAGATGTGCCAGCTCGTCGGCGGATCGGGCAGCTCCACGTCCACCCGCTCGTCGGGACCGCCCCGATCGGGGAGTACGGGCCCGCCGATGTAGTCGGTGAGGTAGTAGAAGTTCCGCCACTCGTGCACCGCCGCTCCCGCCGTACCCTCGGCGGGGGAGAGCTGACGCAGCACGGTCTCGCCGAAGTACGCCGGAAACGCCCACCCGTACAGGGTGCGCAGCGGTGACCCGAAGGTCACCAGCCCCACCACGTCGTCGTCCGGCCGGCTGTGCGGCTGCAACAGGGCGGCGGCGGCGATCACGGTGCCCTGGCTGTGCGCGGTGACCACCACCCGCCCGCCCCGGTCGTGGATCCGCCACAGCCGCCGCTGCACCTCCGGCACCGCCCGTTCCGCGTACGACGGCGGGGCCAGCGGGTGGTACGCGCGCGGCCAGAACGTCATCACGTCCCAGAGGACGCCGATCCGACGTCGACTCTCCAGATTGCGCCAGCCCCGGCGCAGCAGCACGATCAGCGCCAGCGGGATGCCGGACCCCACGTAACTGCCCAGGGTGTAGGCCCACTGGGTGCCCCAGGGCAGCTTGCCGTAGGCGACGTACCGCACCTGGATCGCGATCACCACCGCGGTCACCGCCACCGCCATCACGGTCATCAGCTTGTCCAGGTCGTGTGCCATTCCGGCGAACCGCCGAGCCCGCGCCAGCCGTGCTCCCCAGGCCCACCCGGCCGTCCCGGACGCGGCGACGTCCGATGTGGACACACCGCCCCCGGCGGCGTCGTACTGCCACCGACGCTCGTCCGTGGGCTCGGCCACGTTGCCCCGGTACCACTCGCAGATCCGGGTCACCGCCGCCCGGTCCGCCCCCGCCCGCCAGTAGACGACCAGCTCGTACAGGACGAAGAGCAGGATCAGCGCCAGCGGCGCCAGCGTCAGGTAGTTGACCATCTTCCCGACGATCGGATAGATGTACACCTCCGCCCCCGTGGTGGGCGCGGACGGCAGCTTGCTCCGGGACGACACCTCCGCCACCAGGTCGGCGAACCGGGACATCGCCCCGAGCAGTACGACATTGAGCGCGAAGACGCCGAGCACCTGCGCCACGAACGGACCGAAGATGACAAACGTCCCCCGGCGCCAGCCCCCGCACAGGGCCGCCACCAGCACCAACAGCAGGCTGACGCCGACCGCGCCGAGCGTCAGGTTGGACACCAACGGGATGCCCGGCAGGTAGCCGAAGGGTTGGGCGTACCCGGGTTGGATCGCGGCGAACCAGCCGGCGCCGACCAGCGTGACCGCGCCCACCGCGAGCACGGCGCGGGCACTGCCGGGCGGACACGCGTCGAGCGCGGTGAGGACCAGTACGGCGAGCAGCAGCCCGCCGCCGGCCAGCAGCACACCGGTGTGCAGCCAACCGCCGGTCACCGGTGCCCCGGCCACCGACGAGGTGGCGTGCACGGTGTGGGCGAGGCTCATTCCGACGAACCCGAGTCCCGCGCCGAGATGCAGGTGCCCCAGGTCGTGGGTACTGCGCCCGCCGGCCCAGAAGGTCGGCTCGGACAGGCCCACACCGGGTTGCGCGGCACTGCGCGTCGACTCCTTCGCGACCACCCGCAGCGGTGGGTTGACCGCCTCGTAACGGCCGATCGACCGCAGGGTCAGCACCGCGAGCAGAGCGACCAGGGCGAGCGGTGCCAGCGCGCCGAGCAGCAGTCGCCGGCCCGGAAAGTCGGCGAACAGGGGGTCGCGCAGCGGACGCAGCAGCCAACTCTGCTCGGCGCACCGGGCCCGGCCCGCGCACTGGTACGCCAGCAGTTCGAGTGCGGTGATCACGGCGATGAGCAGCAGGTTGAGGGTGAGGAACAGGGCCGCCCAGCGGGTCGCCGTACGGTGCAGCCGGAACCGCCACCCGGAGGCGTGCGTACGCGGGGTGCACATCCACCCGGCGACGTTGCCCAGTGCGAAGGGGAACAGCAGCAGCCACAGCACCCGGGAGCCGGCCCGTGAGGTCATCCCACCCCACGAGTACGCCTCCACGTGGCGCCCGGCAACGTCGGCGGTCCGGTAGAAGCCGGCGATCCGGTCCCCGGAGACCTGTAGCGGGGCGTCGTCGCCGAGCAGGTCCTGCGGGGTGGTTCCGCCGACACCGTGCAGCCGTATCTCGGTGACCCCTTCGAGGTCCGGAATCGGGGGTACGAGGCCGGTGGGACGCTGGACCGGATCGGTGTCGAATCGCACGAGCGGCATGGGGAAACGCCTCCGATGATCGGCTCCGGCGCCTCGTTTGCCCAGCTCAGAGGCGATGTTCGAGGTGACCGGTGCTCCTCCACCGTGCTCCCGTGGCCGAGTTGGCGCAGTCGGATATCAGACTCAAATGGGCAGATAGTGGTAACTATCTGGTTTGCGCTGTCGCTGAGCCGACGCAACCGCCGTGATAGCTCGCCCGTGTAACGGGTACGGCCGGGAACCGGCCCTTGACGAGGAGGAACGATGTACCGAGCACGGGGGATCGGCGGACGGTGGCGGGCCGCGATGGTGACGGTCGCGCTGGGCGGCGGACTGCTGCTGGCGGCGGCCGGCTGTGGAAGCGCCTCCGAACCGGCGACCGGGGGCACCGGCGGCGGGACCGTACCGACCGCGACCACTGCCCCGCCCACGACCTCGCCCGAGACGGCAGCGCCCACCGGGACGCCGACGAAGCCCGTGACCCGTACGCCGAGCCGCCCGGCGACGCCTGCCACGAAGCCGCCGGCCGGCTACGACCCGGCGCGGGACTTCACCGACCTGGTGCCCCAGACCCCCGGCCTCACCCTCGACCGCCCGGTCAACGGCGTACGCCACGGCGAACTGGTGGTCACCATCCGGAACAACGGACCGTTCCCGGTCGCCCGGCTGATCTTCACCGTCGAACTACCCGCGAGCATGTCCGCCGACGGTGGCGACTGGGCCGGCTGCGACCAGCTCCGGTCACGGCAGGACGGCTTCCCGGCCGGGGCGAAGTGCGACAAGGGCTCCCTGGGCGCAGGTGAGTCCCGGGTCTACCGCCTCGGGGTCAAGTCACCGTCCTCCGAGGACAACAACGACAGCACCATCTCCCGCTGGCTCGTCGACGCCTGGTCCGCCGGTCCCCAGGGCGAGATGTACCGCGACACCACACCCGAAGACAACCGCCGCATCTTCCGCATCACCCGCTCCTGACCCCTCTCGGTCCCCCGTTGATCTAGGGCAAATGGTGGCGTTCAAAGATCGACTAACGAGGATTTACCCTAGATCGACGGAAGACGGGCGCACGATCCACGGGGGAGTGGGAATGGGACGGCAGGACATCGATGTGACGGTTCGGTCGGGGGCCGGGGTGGAGACGGTGTACGAGCTGCTGCGGGCCGGCGCCACCTGGCCGACCTGGTCGGGGCTGGACTCGTTCGAGCTGGAACGGGCGGTACCGCCGGTGGACGGGGCCGGGGCCGGGGCCGGGGACGGCGGGCCGGGCGCACACGAGGAGGTGGGCGCGATCCGGGTGTTCCGTACCGGGCCGATGACCAGCCGGGAGGAGATCGTGGAACTGGTGCCGGGCCGTCGGCTCAGTTACGTACTCCTGTCCGGGCTGCCGCTGCGGGACTACCGGGCCGACGTCGACCTGACGCCGACCTTGGAGGGCACCACGATCCGGTGGCACTCGACCTTCGAGGCGAAGGTGCCCGGCACCGGCTGGTTCTACCGCCTGTTCCTCGGACGGTTCATCCGGCAGACCGCCGAGGGGCTGGCCGCGTACGCCGGAAAACAGTCCACAACGGACTGATCGCGCGCCGACGGCGGGACCCCGGTCAGGGCATCCGCTCGTACGCCGGCACGGTGAGGAAGTCGACGAACTCGTCCGCGACGGCCACCTCGAGGAAGAGGTCACGGGCGGCGGCGTACCGACCGGGGTCGCCGCCCAGCGCCGCGATTTCCTCGTCGGCGATCCGTTCGACCAGTTCACGGGTGACCAACTGGCCGGGTCCGGCCCCACCGCTGCCGGCGTCGAGCGTCACCCCGGTGTGCAGCCACTGCCACACCTGGGAACGGGAGATCTCGGCGGTCGCCGCGTCCTCCATCAGGTTGTTGATGGCCACCGCGCCGGTGCCGGCCAACCAACTGGCGAGGTACTGGATGCCGACGCTGATGTTGCTGCGCAGCCCCGCCTCCGTACGCGACCCGGGCGTGTGCCGTACGTCCAGCAGTTGCGCGGCGGTGACGGTGACGTCGGCGCGGACCCGGTCGAGCTGGTGCGGCCGGTCGCCGAGGTGGGCGTCGAAGATCTCCCGGCAGAGCGGCACCAGGTCCGGGTGGGCCACCCAGGAGCCGTCGAAGCCGTCGCCCGCCTCGCGCGTCTTGTCCTCGCGGACCTTGGCCAGCGCGGTCTCGTTGACCTGCGGGTCGCGCCGGCTCGGGATGAACGCGGCCATGCCGCCGATCGCGTGCGCGCCGCGCTTGTGACAGGTCCGGACGAGCAGTTCGGTGTACGCCCGGATGAACGGGGCGGTCATCGTCACCGTGTTCCGGTCCGGGAGCAGGAAGTCCGCGCCCCTGCTGCGGAACTTCTTGACCACGCTGAACATGTAGTCCCAGCGGCCGGCGTTCAGCCCGGCGGAGTGCTCGCGCAGCTCGTGGAGGATCTCCTCCATCTCGAACGCGGCCGGGAAGGTCTCGATCAGCACCGTTGCCCGGATAGTGCCGCGCGGGATGCCGAGCCGTTCCTGCGCGAGCACGAAGACGTCGTTCCAGAGCCGCGCCTCGAGGTGACTCTCCAGTTTGGGCAGGTAGAAGTAGGGGCCGGCGCCTCGGTCGAGTTGCCGGCGGGCGCAGTGGAAGAAGTAGAGGCCGAAGTCGACCAGCGCCCCGGCCAGCCGCTCGCCGTCGACCAGGAGGTGCTTCTCGGTCAGGTGCCAGCCACGCGGGCGTACGACGATGGTGGCCAGGTCGCCGTCGTGCAGGGTGTAGCGCTTGCCGGTCGGTCCGGTGAAGTCGAGCGTACGGTCGATCGCGTCCCGCAGGTTGAGTTGCCCGCCGATCACGTTTTCCCAGGCCGGGGTGTTTGCGTCCTCCAGGTCGGCGAGCCACACCTTCGCACCGGAGTTGAGCGCGTTGATGGTCATCTTCGCGTCAGTGGGTCCGGTGATCTCGACCCGGCGATCGACCAGCCCGGGTGCGGGTTCGGCGACCCGCCAGTCGCCCTCGCGGATGTGCGCGGTGTCGGGGAGGAAGTCGAACAACCCGCCCTCGGCCAGCACCGCCTCCCGCGCGGCCCGGCGGGCCATCAGGTCCCGGCGCCGGGGCTCGAAGACGCGGTGCAGTTCGGCCAGGAACCCGAGCGCCTCGGCGCTGAGAATCTCGTCGTACCGCTCGTGCAACGGCCCGTCAACCTCAACACCGTTGGTCAGACCCATTGACACTCCCCCCACTACCCCAACCCACCAACACCCGCCCGCCGACTCTAGACGAGCCACCCCCACCCCGCGCACCGCGCCGATCTTGCACTTGTGGTGGTACATGAATCGGGATCAGTGCCCTGATTCGGGGCACCACAACTGCAAGATCGACGACGGAAGGGGGCGGGGACGGGGGTTAGGTCAGGGGGGTGGCGGTTACCGGGCCGGTTTCGGGTAGATCGGCGACCGTGATGGCGGCCACGGCTTGGTCGCCGAGGAGGCGGCCGTCGACCAGGACCAGCCGTACGCAGTTCGGGTCGCCGGTACGTTCCGGCAGCGAGTCGGCCAGGTCCCGGACCTTCGTGCCGCTCGCCTCGTCCAGGGTGAACCCGTCCTTGTCCCAGTCGCCCTCGACGGCGAAGAACGCCTTGCTGTCGTTCTCGAAATCCCCGTTGAGGACCACGGTCCGGTTCGCTCCGCCGAGTTCGCTCGAGGTCTCGTTCAGCCCCCACACCTGGTACGTCGCCGAGCCGGAGTCCGGTGCGCCGGCCACCCCGACGCCGGTGCAACCGGTCAGCCCGACCATTGCCCCGAGTAGCAGGAGCGGGAGTGCCCGCCGCAGGTGTCCGTACGCCATCCCGACCGCCCTGTCGTGGACCGTGATGGCGATCCGGGCGCCACCGACTGGGCGTCAGCCTATCGATCGCCGTCCCCACGTTCCAGGGGAGCGAGGTCGTGGAGGGGGCTGGAGAGGCCCCGTTATGGCTGGGCCATCGACCGTGCTGGACGTCCTCAGGCGACGGCGGGCGGTCCCGGCGGCTCGGGGGCCGGGCCGGGGCCGCCGGGTCCCGGGCTGGGTGCGAGGGCAGGGCTGCGCCAGTCGGGACCCAGGGTGAGCGGCAGGGCCAGGGCGGCGAGGATCCCGCCGATCAGCGGCGCCACGATGAAGACCCAGAGCTGGGACAGGGCCGCGCCGCCCTCGAACAGGGCCGGGCCGAACGACCGGGCCGGGTTCACCGACGTCCCGTCCAGTGCGACGCCGACCAGGTGGCAGGCGGCGATGGCGAGCCCGATGGCGACGGCGGCGATCGCGCGCTGCTCGTACCTGCTGGTCACCGTGAGGATGACCAGGACCAGCAGGAAGGTGAGCACGATTTCCAGCAGGAACGTGCCGCCGAGGTTGATGTTGGCGCCGTAGCCGTTGGTGCCGAGAGCGCCGCTCTGGTCGACCACGTCGCCGCCCTTGACCAGGATCCAGAGCAGGAGTGCGCCGATCACCGAGCCGACCAGTTGGGAGATCCAGTAGCCGATCGCCCCGGCCAGCGAGATCCGGCCGGTGAGCAGGGCACCGAGCGTCACGGCCGGGTTGACGTGGCAGCCGGAGAGTGGCAGGAGCATGTAGGTCAGGACGAGCAGGATGAAGCCGAAGGTCAGGGCCACCACGACCACGCCGCCCTCGACACGGGCGGCGATGACGCTGCCGACGCCGAAGAAGACCAGCAGCAAGGTGCCGAGGAACTCCGCGCCGTAGCGTTTGGTGTTGTCCATGTCGTCAGGATAGGAACCTTTCAGCCATTCCGACGACATTTCCGCCTGATTATGGGTCCATGTCGGGCCTGTCGTGATCCCTGACCGCCGCCTCGAACTGGCCGGCGCCGGGCCGCGATGTGAGCCGACCGACGCCGGCAACCGGTACGGATCCCACCGGCCCGGTGGTTGTACCGGCCGTGGATGGCCGTGATGTCGACGTCGTGGTGATCGGAGCCGGTCAGGCCGGACTCTCCGCCGGCTACTTCCTGCACCGGGCCGGGTTCGCGCCCGAGTCCGGATACGTGCTGCTGGACGGCGACGACGGGCCGGGCGGCGCGTGGCGGCACCGGTGGCGGACGCTGCGGTTCGACGGCGTACACGGGATCAACGACCTGCCCGGACTGCCGCTGGGGACGCCCGACCCGACCCGGGTGGCGGCCGACGTGGTGGCCGAGTACTTCGAGCGGTACGAGCGGGAGTTCGGCCTCCCGGTGCACCGGCCGGTACGGGTCGACGCCGTACGGGACCGCCCCGACGGGCGCCTCGACGTGGTCGCCGCCCCCGCCGAAGGGGCACGGGGCGAAAAGACCTGGACCGCCCGCGCGTTGATCAACGCGACCGGCACCTGGACCCGGCCGTTCTGGCCGCACTACCCGGGGCAGGAACTGTTCCGGGGGCGGCAGTTGCACACCGCCGACTACCGGGGTCCGGCCGAGTTCGCCGGCAAGCACGTGCTCGTGGTCGGTGGCGGGACCTCGGCGGTGCAACTGCTCGGCGAGATCTCCGAGGTCGCCCGTACCACCTGGGTGACCCGCCGGCCGCCGGTCTTCCGGGAGGGTGAGTTCACCCGGGAGGAACACGGCCGGGCCGCGGTGGCCCTGGTGGAGGAGGCGGTACGCGCCGGTCGCCCGCCGGGCAGCGTGGTCGGTGTGACCGGGCTCGTCGACACACCCCGGGTACGCGAACTGCGGGAACGCGGCGTACTGCGCCGGTTGCCGATGTTCGACCGGATCACTGCGGACGGGGCCGTCTGGGCCGACGGTCGTACGGTCGACGCCGACGTGATCCTCTGGTGCACCGGGTTCCGGGCCGCCCTGGACCACCTCGCCCCGCTGCGGCTGCGGGCACCGGGTGGTGGGATCACCATGGACGGGACCCGCGTGGTCGCGGATCCCCGGATCCAGTTGGTTGGTTACGGTCCGTCGGCGAGCACTATCGGCGCGAACCGGGCCGGTCGTGCGGCCGTACGCGAGGTCCGGCGTTTTCTGCACCCGGCGGTCATCGGCTGACAGTTCCGCCGATTGACCTCCCACCCCCTCGGAGCAGCACCGACATCAACAATCGGTCCACATAGGACGAGAGAGGTCGGGTGATTTGCGAACCCTGCTCGTATTTAGTGATGTCTGTCGTTGATTGTACAGGTGTACGACCTGGTCACTGGCGGTAGTCGGGCCTAGCCTTAAGGAGGTAAATGGCATTGATCAGGTGGGAATCTCGGTTTTTCCCATAGATCAATGGATCTGTTCCATTTCCTCCCATCCCCCGCAGGCTGCCGTCCAGCCTGCTCCAGCAAGGAGCATCACCATGTCCGAATCCGCCACCAGCAAGGGCAAGTCGACCGAGCAGCCGTCCGCCAGTGCCGCCGAAGCGGCCGGAGTGGGCGTCGAGTTTGTACCGGCGACCACCGCCGGGCTGCCGCCCACCGCCCAGACCTTCTTCGCCGTGATCAACGGCGGCACCGGTGCCGTCGTACGCGGCTTCGGCGTGGTCTCGGCCGCCCGTCTCGCCGTCGGCCAGTACCAGGTCGTGTTCAGCCACGACGTCACCGGCTCGGCCTACGTCGGCACGATCGGACTCACCGGCAGCGTCGGCACCTCACCCTCGGGCGAGATCGCCGTTGTCGGTCGGTCGGGCGTCGCCAACGGCGTCTTCGTCCAGACCTGGACCTCCGCCGGTGTCCCGGCCGACCGGGCGTTCCACCTCGCTGTGCTCTCCTGACACCCCCGGCAGTGGTCCCCGGGACATGCCACGTCCCGGGGACCACTGGCGTCCGGGACGGGCAAGAGGTGTGGAGCAGGCAACGGGTGGGTACATGAGCGCGCGGCGCCGCCCGACTCGGTCGGGCGTCGCCGCGCTCTGGCCGTCTCCCACCACCGCAGCCCTTCGGCGGTACGCCAGCGGGGACCTGGCTCGACCGGTCCGGAAAAGGTTCTCCGTAGCGCCGGTCAGATATTGACGTTCCCACCCACGCGATCGGCAAACCTCCATCCCGGTACCGATTGCCGCGCGTCATCCGGTGCCCATCGGGGTAAGGAGGCGGACATGGAGCATTTCACTATCGCGACCGTCGCCGAGAAGAGCCCGGACTTCCGTCAGGTGCTCTGGACCGGCGAGCACACCCAACTCGTCATCATGACCATTCCGGCCGGTGGTGAGATCGGCGAGGAGGTCCACGAGGACACCGACCAGATCCTCACCTTCGTCAGCGGCACCGGCGAGGCCCGGGTGGCCGGCAGGACCAAGAAGGTGGCCCAGGGCGACCTGGTGGTGGTGCCGGCCGGGACGAAGCACAACTTCGTCAACACCGGTCCCAATCCACTGGTGCTCTACACCGTCTACGGCCCGCCGGAGCACGCCGACAAGGCGGTGCACCGGACCAAGGAGGAGGCCGACGCGGCCGAGGAAGCCGGCAAGGACGAACCGCCGACCTCCTGAAGTCGATGATCGTCGCGCGGTGAGTGGCGGGGATCGGGGTATCCGGGGGCGGTGTCCGAGTCACCGCACACCGACGCCCCGATCTCCGACTACGGCTTCCTCTCCGACTGCCGGTCGGCCGCCCTGGTCGGTCGCGGCGGCTCGGTCGACTGGTGGTGCCCGGCCCGGTTCGACAGCCCCTCCGTCTTCGGCCGGCTGCTCGACCCGGATGCCGGGTACTGGCTGCTGGCGCCGGTCGATCGGGACCGGCCCGGATACCGGACCGAGCGGGAGTACCTGCCCGGCACGCTGGTACTGCGTACGGTGCACCACACCGACAGCGGGAGCGTGGCGGTCACCGACGCGCTCGCCCTCGAACCGGGGGCGCGCGGGCACGACCTGGGGCACCGCTCGCCGGCGGTGTTGCTCCGGGTCGTCGAAGGGCTCACCGGCAGCGTACGGATGCGTACCGAGTTTGTACCCCGCCCCGAGTACGGGCTGCTGGCGCCGTACGTGCACCACCAGGGGGACAGGGTGGTGGCGGCGGCAGGGCCGGCGACCCTGACCATGAGCGCCCCGGTGCCGGTGCACTGCGAGCGGGGCCACGCCACCGCCGAGTTCGAGGTCGACGCGGGTCAGGTGATCCCGTTCGACCTGGCCTACACGCAGGCGTACGCCCCGGTGCCGCCGGGCGACCCGGCCCAGCGGGCCACCATCGACGACACCGCGCGGTCGTGGCGCTCACTCGACGCGGAGCACCACTACGACGGCCGGTACGCAGACCAGGTCAGGCGCAGCGCACTGGTGTTGCAGGGACTGACGTACGTGCCGAGCGGGACCCTGGTGGCCGCCGCCACGACCTCGCTACCCGAAGACCCCGGCGGCAGCCGGAACTACGACTACCGGTACGCCTGGCTGCGCGACTTCGCGTTCACCATGCACGCGCTCTGGATCGCCGCCTGCCCGGACGAGACGTCCCGCCTGTTCGCCTGGGCGGCCCGTTCCGCCGGCCGGATCGGCCCCGGACCCGTGCAGATCATGTACGGGGTGGAAGGCGAGCGGGACCTCACCGAACACTCCCTGGCCCACCTGCGCGGGTACGCGAGCAGCCGTCCGGTCCGGGTCGGCAACGACGCCTGGGGGCAGCGCCAGCTCGACGTACCGGGTGAGATCTTCGCCGCCACCAAGCGGCTCAGTGACCAGCTCGGCGAGTTCGACGGGGAGCTGCGGGCGATGCTGATCAGCCTCGCCGAGGAGGTGGTCGGCACGTGGCGGGCACCGGACTGCGGCATGTGGGAGGAGCGGGGCGCCGAACGGCAGTACCTGTCGTCGAAGGTGATGGCCTGGGTGGCGCTGGACCGGGCGGTGCAACTCGCACCCAAGCTCGGTACGGACGCCCGATCGCGGGTCGAGCGCTGGGCCAAGGTCCGGGACGAGATCCGGGAGATGGTCCTCGCCGACGGCTGGAACGAACGCCTCGGCGCGTACGTCGGGGTGATCGGCACCGACGAACTGGACGCCTCCGCACTGATCATGCCGCTGGCGAGGTTCCTGCCGGCGACCGATCCCCGGATGCGGTCGACGATCGAGGCGATCGAGAGCCGGCTGGGCACCGACGGGCTGATCCGGCGCTGGTCGGGCGACCCGGCCGCGTTTGTCCTCTGCACGTTCTGGCTGGTCGAGTGCCTGGTCCTGGCCGGGGAGCGGGAACGGGCCGAGGCCCTTTTCGAACGTACCCTGGCCCGGGGCAACGACCTGGGACTCTTCGCCGAGCAGATCGACCCCGCCAGCGGCCAACACCTGGGCAACACCCCGCAGGCCCTCTCCCACGTAGGCCTCATCAACGCCGCCTGGCAACTCACCGAAGAACAACCCGCCTTCCGGGGGTAGCGCCTCTTGTAGAGAAAGAGTGGCTACCCCCGAAGGAATAGCCACTCTTTCTCTACCTGAGCGCGATCTTCAACAGGAGGGCGGCGGGTCAGGCGGGGATGACGTCGAGGGGGCGGTTGAAGTGGCGGTGGTGGGCTATGTCCTCGACGAGGGCCGCTACGAAGTCGTCGCTGGCCGGGCCGGCGGTTGACTGGACGATCACGCCGGCTGCCCGGCCCACGCCGCTGCGGTCGGGGACCGGTGCGGTCAGCCCGGCCTGGTTGAACACCGCCAGCCCGCTACCGAGTACGCCGATCGGCTTGGCGTGCTTGTACGCCTCGGCGACGAAGTGCACCGCGTACCCGTCGGCGGTCAGCGCCAGCGCGGCGTCCTCACCGGCCGGCAGCACCACGGCGTCGTAGAGGACCGAGGCGACGGTGGTGATCGCCCGGGTGACCGGCAGGTCGACGCCGTCGACGGTGGTGACGTTCCCGTCGACCGGCGCGAGCAGTTCCACGGTGGCGCCCAGCGCGGTCAGGGCCTGCTCCAGGACGGTGACGCTCTCCCGGTCCACCCCGTTGGTGACCAGGACGGCGATCTTCCGGCCGAGGATCGTCTCCCGGGCGGTCAGTGCCTGGCTCAGGGCGGGGGAGGTGCGGCCGTGGTTCTCGCCCTCCGGTTCCGGTGCGGGCACCCCGATCCCGGCCGCGACGGCGGTGGCGAGCTGGTGGTCGATCCGGTTGAGGTGCGTCACCATCAGCGCGCGGATCGGCAGCCGGGTGACCTTGCCCAGCTCGAACCGGTACGCGGCCACGATGTGCTGCCGTTCCCAGTCGGACATGCTGTTCCAGAACAGGGTGGCCTGGCTGTAGTGGTCGGCGAAGGTGGCGCTGCGACGACGTTCCTTCGGGCCGTCCACCGTCTCCGGGTAGGTGACGAACGGCTGCTGATCCGGCCCGGCGATCAGCGGGCCGTCGCCGCCGATCGAGTGCGGGTGGTAGTTGGCCGGCCCGCGCCGGATGGTCTGCTGGTGGAAGCCGTCCTGCTGGTGGTTGGCCACCGGCGCGACCGGCTGGTTGATCGGGATCTGGGCGAAGTTCGGGCCGCCCAGCCGGGTGAGCTGGGTGTCGAGGTAGGAGAAGAGCCGGGCCTGCAACAGCGGGTCGTTGGTGAAGTCGATGCCCGGCACCACGTTGCCGATGCAGAACGCCACCTGCTCGGTCTCGGCGAAGAAGTTCTCCGGGTTGCGGTCGAGGACCATCCGTCCGACCGGGGTCACCGGCACCACCTCCTCCGGAATGATCTTCGTCGCGTCGAGCAGGTCGATGTCGTCGAACCCGAACTCCTGGTCCTCCGGGATGAACTGCATGCCGAGTTCGTACTCCGGGAAGTGGCCGGCGTCGATCGCCTCCCACAGGTCCCGACGGTTGAAGTCCGGGTCCTTGCCGGCGATCTTCTGCGCCTCGTCCCAGACCAGCGAGTGGGTGCCGAGGACCGGGGTCCAGTGGAACTTCACGAAGGTCGACCGGCCGCTCGCGTTGACCAGCCGGAACGTGTGTACGCCGAACCCCTGCATGGTGCGGAAGCTGCGCGGCAGGGCCCGGTCGGACATCAGCCAGATGACGTGGTGCATGGTCTCCGGTTGCAGCGAGACGAAGTCCCAGAACGTGTCGTGCGCCGAGGCGGCCTGCGGCATCTCGTGCTGCGGCTCGGGTTTGAGCGCGTGCACCAGGTCCGGGAACTTGATCCCGTCCTGGATGAAGAAGACCGGCATGTTGTTGCCGACCAGGTCGAAGTTGCCCTGCTCGGTGTAGAACTTCGTGGCGAAGCCGCGTACGTCGCGCGGGGTGTCCGCCGAGCCTCTGGATCCCTGGACGGTGGAGAACCGGACGAACACCGGCGTACGGACCGACGGGTCGTGCAGGAAGGTGGCGGCGGTACGGTCGGCCAGCGACTCGTACACCTGGAAGTAACCGTGCGCCCCCGACCCGCGCGCGTGGACCACCCGCTCCGGGATCCGCTCGTGGTCGAACCGCATGATCTTCTCGCGGAGGTGGAAGTCCTCGAGCAGGCTCGGCCCCCTGGCGCCGGCCCGCAGGGAGTTGTCCGTGTCCGATACCCGGATCCCCTGGTCGGTGGTGAGGTATCCGGTCAGCGGGTCGACCTCGGCGGCGGCGAGTTGCCGAGACTTGGCGGTGGGTTCGGACTGCGGTCGCGGCGTCATCGCGGATCCTCCCGAGGCAAGCGGTACGCGCGGTCTGTCCGGTATCAAGACAGACTGCGTGATTACCGCAATTCTGCGCCGTTCACAGGCGCCTCGGGCGTTTTCGTGGAGTTACCGGCGTGGCAACCCGCCCCGGTTCACGGGCGGGGCAGCACCGGGAGGTTGTCGGCGTCGATCGTCTCCGGGTACTTCAGGCCGGCACCGGTGTTGAGCACCACCACCCGCTCGTCGGCCCGGATCCAGCCACCGGCCCGGAGCTGCTTCGCCGCCGTCAGGCACGCCGCGCCCTCGGGACAGAGCAGCAGACCCTCCCGGGCACCGAACTCGCGCAGGTCGGCCAGGATGTCCTCGTCGCGTACGGCGATCGCGGTTCCCGCCGTGTCCCGCAGCGCGTCCAGGATCAGCTCGTCGCCGAGCGGCGCCGGCACGGTGATCCCGAACGCCACCGTCTGGGCGTCGACCCACGGCTCGGCCCGTCGGGCACCCGAACCGAAGGCGCGCACGATCGGGGCGCAACCCGTCGACTGGACCGCCACCAGGCGGGGGAACCGGTCGCCGATCCAGCCGAGCTGCCGCATCTCGTGCAGCGCCTTGTGGATGCCGATCAGCCCGACCCCGCCCCCGGTCGGGTAGAGGATCACGTCCGGGACCTGCCACCCGAGCTGTTCGACGATCTCGTACCCCATGGTCTTCTTGCCCTCGAGCCGGTACGGCTCCTTGAGCGTGCTCGCGTCGAAGATCGGGCCCTCGGGGGAGTCCGCCGACGCGGCGATCAAGCCGGCGACGTACCGCCCGGCGTCGTTGATCAGACCGTCGATCAGGTGCAGGTCGGCCCCGGCGGCGATGCACTCCCGACGGGTGATGGTCGGCGCGGCGACCGGCATCGCGATGGTCGCCCCGATGCCGGCACGGGCGGCGTACGTGGCCCAGGCGGCACCCGCGTTGCCGTTGGTCGGCATCGCCACCCGGCGGATCCCGAGCTCCCTGGCCCGGGAGATCCCGACGGCGGCCCCGCGTGCCTTGAAGGAACCGGTGGGGATCAGTCCCTCGTCCTTGATCAGCAGTCCGGGCAGCCCGATCCCGGCGCCGTAGCGGGGAGCGGCCACCATCGGCGTCCAGCCCTCGCCGAGCGTGGTCACGTACGCCGGGTCGGCCACCGGCAGCAGTTCCCGGTAGCGCCACAGGTCGGCCGGACGACCGGCGAACTCCGCCGGCTTGACCGCGGCGGCCACCGCGTCCAGGTCGTACCGGGCGAGCAGCGGGGAGCCGCAGGAGCAGAGGTTCTGTGGCTGGTCGGCCTCGGCGGTGTCGCCGCAGCGCGGGCACTCCAGGTGGGTCAGGTACACCGTTCTCCTCGGGTGGTCCGTGCGGCGGGACGGCCCCGGACCGAGTCCCCGACAGGTAACGGTCCGAAGATCAGAAACTGTACGCCGGGCGGCTGACCGGGCGTACGCAGGCGTCCGTCGCCGTCCGGGTCGTCACCGCCACCGGTATTCTCTCCCGGTCCGGTGACCCCGTGCATGGTCCCGGCCGCTGTGGGTAGGAGATCCCATGACCTCATCCGTGGACCAACCGACGGTCGCCCTGCCCGGCGAGGTGGCCATGCCGCTGGTCGGCTTCGGCACCTGGCAGGCCACCGGCCGGGCCTGCTACGAGGCGGTACGGGCCGCCCTGGAGGCCGGTTACCGGCACATCGACACCGCCACCGCGTACGGCAACGAGGACGAGGTGGGGCGGGCGCTGCGGGACAGCGGGGTGCCGCGCGAGGAGGTCTTCCTCACCACCAAACTCCCGCCCGAGCACGCCGGACACGAGCGACGGACGTTGGCCGCCAGCCTGGCCGCCCTCGGCACCGACCATGTCGACCTGTGGTTGATCCACTGGCCGCCGCAGCGGGGTGGTGGGCTCGACACCTGGCGGGAGTTCATCGCCGTACGCAACGAGGGGCTGGCCCGGGCGGTCGGTGTGAGCAACTACAGCACCACCCAGCTCGACGTCCTGATCCAGGCGACCTCGGTGGCTCCGGCGGTGAACCAGATCCGCTGGGGCCCGTCGCTGTACGACCCGGACCGGGAGGCGGAGAACCGGGAGCGCGGGGTGGCGCTGGAGGGGTACAGCCCGTTCAAGAGCACCAACCTCAGCGATCCGGTGCTGGTCGAGATAGCCGGGGCGCACGGGGTCACGGCGAGCCAGGTGGTGCTCCGCTGGCACATCGACCACGGGGTGGTGGTGATCCCCAAGTCGGTCACCCCGGAGCGGATCAGGGCCAACTTCGACGTGTTCGGCTTCTCGCTGAGCGACGACGAGCTGCGCCGGATCGACGGCCTCGCCGGCTGACCCCGAGTGGGTTACGGCCTCCCAAAAATCGGATAGTTTGCTAGATCTGGACGCTTGCGGTACGATCAGTCCGTTTTCGTCGTAACCGCCCAGTACTGCCTTCGTTACAAAGATCGGGTTGTTTGAGTAGTTTTCTCGACCCTCGAGAAGACTCTGACGTGATCTTTGAGACGAGGCAACGACGGTGCGTCCTATCTGGCGAAACACATCAACTGCAGTGCTGACCCTCGCGGTCGCCGGGGCGACGACGCTGGGGCTGGCATCGCCTGCTCTCGCGGCGCCCGGCGACGCGAGCGCCACCGGACTGGTGGTGGCTCTCGACGCCGACGTACTCGGTGTTCCGGTGATCACCGCGGACGCCACGATCGGTTCGGTGACCGCGCCGCCCGGCGGCGGCACCGACTCCGACACCGCACTGGCGATCAGCCTGCCCGGCGCGGTCGGTGCGGCGGCGACCGGCACGGTGACCGTGACCGCCACCCGGGACCCGGGCATCTCCTCCGCGACGTCCACCGTCAACAACCTGTCGCTGAGCATTCTCGGCGCCAGTGTCATCACGGCAGGCGAGATCTCGGCGGCCGTGACCTGCCCGGCCGTCGGTACGCAGACCGCCGACACCACGCTGAACGGCCTGACCCTCTTCGGTGCCCCGGTCAACCTGCTCCCCAACACCCCCGGAGTCGACGGCAGCCTGGCGGTTGTCGTCCCCGGTGTGATCGGCGCGGCGCTCAACGTCACCCTGACCAGCGTCGAGACGGTTGCCGCGGGCGGGGCGACGGCAACCGCCGTGATCGCCGCCGTCACGCTCACCGGTACGGTCCTCGGCCTGCCGATCAACATCGACGTCGGTGACGTGACCGTCGCCTCGGCGACCTGCGAGCGGGCGCTCGCGGCGCCGGCGCCGACCGCCGCGTCGATCGTCCCGAACTCCGGACCGCAGTCCGGCGGGCAGCAGGTGACCATCACCGGCGCCAACTTCATCCCCGGTGACACCACCGTCAACTTCGACGGCGTACCCGCGACCAACGTTGTTGTCGCCCCGGGCGGCACATCGCTGACCGCGACCACCCCGGCCGGCGAGGTCGGACCGGCATCCGTTGTGGTGAGCACGTCGAGCGGCGACTCCGACTCGCTGGCCTACACCTACCTCGCCGACGGTAGCGACGCGGTCGTCGGCGACCTGACCCCGACCTCCGGCCCCACCGCCGGCGGCACGCTGGTCACGATCACCGGTACCGGGTTCACCGGGGCCACCGGCGTCACCTTCGACGGGATTCCGGGCACCGGCTTCACGGTGAACCCGGGGGGCACCAGCATCACCGTGGTGACCCCGGCCAACACCGCCGGACCCGCCGTGGTGAACCTGGTCTTCCCGGCCGGTACGGCGGTCGCGCCGGTGTTCACCTTCGTCGCGCCGACGATCACCGACGTCGTACCCGACACGGGTCCGACCTCGGGCGGCACCAGCGTGACGATCACCGGTACCGGCTTCACCGGGGCCACCGGGGTGACCTTCGGCGGCAACCTCGGCACCAACCTGGTGGTGAACCCGGGCGGCACCTCGCTGACCGTCACCACCCCGGCCGGACCGGTCGGACCGGTTGACGTGGTCGTGCTCCTGGAGGGCCCGGACGCCACCGCGCCGGACGGCTTCACCTACGTGCTGGCCGCACCGACCATCAGCGACCTCGACCCGGACCAGGGCCCGACCGGTGGCGGCACGACCGTCACGGTCGGCGGCAGCGGCTTCGTGCCGGGCGCGACGATCGTGAACATCTGCGGGCGGTCGATCCCGGCCACCGCGGTCACGGTCAGCCCCGACGGACTGTCGCTGACCTTCGTGACCCCGCCCTGCGCGGGCGGGAACACCACCGTCAGCGTCACCACCGATGCGGGCAGCTCCAACGGGCTGACCTTCCGCTACGTGGCAGGTGGCCTGCCGGTCACCGGTGCCTCGGTGGGCACCCTGCTCACCGTCGCGCTGCTGCTGATCGGTGCCGGCGCGGTGGCACTGATGGTGATCCGCCGCCGTGCGCGGCTCTCCTTCACCGTCTGATCCATCCGTACCCGCATGATCTGATCCACCGGTGAACGATCCGGGCTCCTGGGCATCCGTCCGGGAGCCCGGATCCGTTCGATCCCGACGCCGGTACGGTTCTAGGGTGGTCGGGTGGCGACGTATCGGATTGGCGAGGCGGCCGACCTGCTCGGGGTCAGCGTGGACACGGTACGGCGCTGGGTGGACGCCGGTCGGCTCGCCGCGACCAGGGACGAGCACGGCCACCGGAGCATCGCCGGTACGGATCTCGCCGGCTTCGCCCGGTCGCTGGCCGAGACACCCGACGGTGGCACCGGCCGGTCCTCGGCGCGCAACCGGTTGCGCGGGATCGTGACCGCGGTCAGCCGGGACTCGGTGATGGCGCAGGTCGACATCCAGGCCGGACCGTTCCGGGTGGTGTCGCTGATGAGTCGTGAGGCGGTCGACGAACTCGGCCTGGACGTGGGTTCCACCGCCGTCGCCGTGATCAAGTCCACCACCGTGGTGGTGGAACGAGCCTGACCGATCGGGCCCCGTCCCCCGCGGATCCGACCGATCGGATCCGGATGTCGGTAAGGGCCACTTCCAATACTGAAAACGATAGGAAGAGGCCCGTCCCTACCGATTGGTGGGATGGACGCAACGCGGTCGTCCAATTCGGATCGTGAGTGGTGGGCACCTCTGTGTAATGGCCTCGATTGCCGTAACCGGTTCCGTGGCGCCGACCATGGCGGATGCCTCCGGTGACAGGCCGATCATTCGCCTCGACTACGCAGAGTGTTGTGACGGGGCCCATTGAGCGATGTTGTCTTGCCGCCCTGACCTGGTGTATTACCGATCCGGACGCCCGCACTGTCAATTCCGTGACTAACGGTCAGTATGGGTGGTGCCGCTGCGCGTTGCCCGTGGATTTTCTCGCAGATCTAGGGCAAAGTGGCGTCACCCACGTGACCGAACCACTCGACCCGGCCCTGCACCCGAGGAAAAAGGTCGGGCGTAGCGGGTGTGTGGAGATAGGGACCTGGGGTGGAGCCATGGGGAGGCGCAAAGATGAACAATGAAGGGAACCACGGCGGTCCTGTGCCGTCGATGTGGGGACACTACAGCGAGTCGGAACCCGATTTTGCTACCTGTCTGCTCTATCTGGACTGTGGTGACGATCCGTCCCGCAGCCTCGCGCTGCTGCAGCACTGGTACGACGAGGCCAGCCGGCTGCTGCTGCCGTTCGTCCAACCGGCGGGGGCACCCGAACCGTGGCTGTCGCTGAGCGCGTACGAGCAGCACCCGGACGGGCGGGCCCGCCGCCGCCGGCCGCAGCGCTGGGCGGACGGGCTGACCGAGGGGCTCTACCAGCTCTCGGCGCACTGGGCAGACGTCGATCCGTCGGCCGTCGCCTCCGAACTCGAACTCTACGTTTTCCGGTTCGCCCACCAGCGGCACCTCAAGCTGCAGGTGTCGGTGGGCTTCGAGGGCCGTCCGGGACGCCTCGCGCAGGTGCTTCCGGCGCTGGTCGAGCTGACCCGACGGGTCGGCGACGTGGCCAACCCGTCGTACGGCGAGATCGTCATCAACGCCGGTACGGTGGCGCCGGCCACCCTGCTCGACTCGGTGCTCGCCCGACCGGTCGAGGAGTCGGCCCAGTCCAGCCGCGGTTACCTGCGCGGGTACGAGTGGGTGACGCTCTGCCCGGAGGAGCTGCTCGGCCGCCTCGGTGGCATCGCCGCGTTGCGGGAGACCGGCGCGTTCGCCGAGGTCGTGCCGCTGTCGTACGGCGGGGCGCTGCTGCGGGCGACGTACTCGCCGGCCGACTACCGAGGTGACCGCGTACGGGCGGTGTTCCAGGCGCTCGCGCCGGTCCTGCCGCCGGGCGAACCCCGTGACCTGCCGGCCGACCTGCCGGGGCAGGACCTGAGCCGGGTCGTCTTCGCCGACGCGGGATACCCGTACGGGGCACTCGCCCTCGGTGCGCCGTTGCCGCCCAAAGGCGGTGCCGGGGCGGCACCCGTCCGGCCGCAGCAACCCGTGCAGGCGATGGCGCCGCAGGGCTGGCCCGCCTTCGGTTCACCCGGCGGTGCCGCACCCGTACGGCGCGACTTCTGAGCCCCTGGTCGTCCGGGTCCGGTGGGCCGCGTCCCGGACGACCAGGGGTGGGGCGAAGTCAGCCCCGGCGTGGCTCAGCCTCTGGTGCAGGCGGTCCCGTTCAGGGTGAACGCGGTCGGCGGGGTGTAGCCGCCGCCATGTGTGCCCTGGTGCCCGAAGGTGACCGTGGCACCGGGGGCGATGGTGCCGTTCCAACCGATGTTCCGGGCGGTCACCGCCGATCCGCTCTGGGTCACGGTGGCGTTCCACGCGCTGGTCACCTGCTGCCCGGACGGCAGGTTGTAGGCCAGTGTCCAGCCGTTGACCGGGGTGGACCCGGTGTTGGTGATGCCGACGTCGGCGGTGAAACCGTTCTGCCAGGAGTTCGAGGTGTAGGCGACGCGGCAGCTACCGGTCCCCGGGTTCGGCGGCGGGGTGGTGGGCGGCCCGCCGGTGGGCGGCGTGGTCGGCGGGTTGGTGGGTGGTGTGCCGCTGTTGACCGCGGCGGCGAACGAGGTGACGCCGAGGCCGGCGCCGCCCTGCCACGGCTCGAATCCGGCCTGGATGCTGGTCAGGTACCAGGAGTTGGTGATCGCGCCCCGGTTGCGTACGTCGTTGATGAAGTCGAGCACGCTGAAGTTCCAACTGGTGATCGGTGACGGGGCGAGGTAGGAGATGACGTTGTTGCCGCCGTTGTTGCCGGTCCACACCTCCCAGGTGCGCCCGCCGACGGTCGCACTGCCGGTACGCGACCCGATCGGCTGGATCGAGCCCTGCCGGTTGAACCAGATCATGATCTCCATCTGGTTCACCCCGGTGGTCTTCGGTGCCGGGTCGAGCCAGATGTCGTACGACGCGTTGTAGGTCGCGCCGCCGACGTACGTGTAGTTGATGCTGCTGGTGGCGCTGCTGATCCGGCTGACCTGGAGTGGCAGGTTGCTGCCCGGTGAGCAGTTGCCGTAGTGGCACCCGAGATACACCGACGGGTACGACACCGGGGCGCCGTTGGTCGGCGCGGAGCCCTGCTGGCTCAGCACCGAGAAGCCGGTCGAGGTGACGTTGATGCACTGCTGGGCGGTGGTGCCCCAGCGGTTGTTCTGGACCACGTAGCGGCCCTGGATCGTGGTGGTGCCGTACTGCTCGCAGATCTGGGTGTCGGCCTGGGCCGGGCCGGCGGCCACGATGGCGACGAGCGAACCCGCGACGAGCAGGCCGGCCGCCGCGATGGCGCGGACGGTTCTCATGGATGCTCCTTGGACGGTGGGTGGCCGTGGAGACGTGACTGGTGCGGGTGTGTTCCCTGGTGGTGGTTCCGGGAGCGCTCCCATCACTACGCAATACATTTACATGCGTCAAAGTTAAGCGCAACCTCGGCGCCGGCCGTGGGTGTCCGCGACGAAAGAGCGCGCCCGGCATCCGTTCCGCTGGGTGAACGCCGTACCCGGCGGGTCGGGTCAGAGGGCGGGCAGGAGGGGGCGGGCGGCCCGGATCTGGGCCAGGGTGGCGGTGAGGGCGGCGACGATCCGGTCCTCGCTGGTGGCGTCGAGGCGGGTGGCCGGGATGGAGAGGCTGATCGCGTCGGTGGCCGGAGCCTGGAGCGGTACGGCCATCGCGAAGCAGACGATGCCCTCGGTGTTCTCCTCGCGGTCCATCGCGTAACCCCGTGACCGGATGGCGGCCAGCTCGTCGTGCAGCGCACCGGGGTCGGTGATGGTCCGCCCGGTGAGCGCGGTGAGCGGCCAGTGCAGGAGCCGGTCGACCGCCTCGTCCGGGCGCTCGGCGAGCAGCACCTTGCCCAGTGCGGTGGCGTGCGCCGGCAGGTGCCGGCCGATCGCGCTGTAGAGCCGCAGCGGGTGCACCGACTCCCGCTTGGCCAGGTAGACCACGTGCGGACCGTCGAGCCGGCCGAGGTGAACCGTCTCGCCGAACTGCGCGGCGAGCTGGTCGAGCACCCCGCTGAGCAGCCCGGTCACCGTGTCCGTCTCCAGGTACGCCGCGCCCACCTGGAGGGCGCGTACGCCCAGCCCGAACCGGGTGCCGGTGGCGTCCGCCTCGACCCAGCCGCGCTGGATCATCGTGCGCAGGATGCCGTGCAGGCTGCTCTTCGGGATGGCCAGGGCGCGGGCGAGGTCGCCCAGGGAACGGGGACCGGCACCGTCGGCCAGTGCCTCCAGCACGTCCAGGGTCCGCCCGGCGGACTTCACCGGTTGGAAGGCCTCGCCCCTGGTCGCGTCGGCGGTGCTCGTCATGCCGGTCACTCTAGCCCGCTTGACACCCGGTATGGCCGCAGTAGGGTCACGTATGTGACTAGCGTTCATCATCCTGAACAATCATCGGATTCGGCCTCGGTCGCCGGTTCGGCCACGACCTCGACGGCCGCCGGGACCGGCGACGGGCGGCACTCGGTGCCCTCGGCCATCGCGGCGGGGCGGATCCTGCCCGTGGTGGTGCTGGAGGACGCGGCCTCGGCCGTTCCGCTCGCCGCCGCGCTGACCGCCGGCGGCCTGCACACCGTCGAGGTGACCTTCCGGACCGACGCCGCCGCCGAGGCCATCGCGCTCATGTCCGAGCGGCCCGACCTGCTGGTCGGCGCCGGCACCGTACTCACCCCGGCCCAGGTCGACCGGGCGGTGCAGGCGGGTGCCCGGTTCGTGGTCAGCCCCGGGTTCGGGTCGGCCGTGGTGAAGCACTGCCAGGAACTCGGCGTACCGGTCTTTCCGGGTGCCGCCACCGCGACCGAGATCCAGATGGCCCTCGACGCCGGACTGGACACGGTCAAGTTCTTCCCGGCCGAGCAGCTCGGCGGGCTCAACATGATCAAGGCGCTGGCCGCGCCGTTCCGGTCGGTTCGGTTCATCCCGACCGGCGGGGTCAACACCACCAACCTGCCCGACTACCTCGCCCACCCGGCGGTCCTCGCGGTCGGCGGCACCTGGATGGTCGCCCCGGCCCTGCTCGCCGCCGGCCGGTGGGACGAGGTCACCCGGCAGACCGCCGCCGCCGTATCCGCCGCCCACGCCGCCACCGGCGGCACCACCACCGGGAGCCAGGTGTGACCGTGATCGAGCTTCGTCCCGCCGACCAGTGCCGCTACGACCTGGTGTCGCTCGGCGAAATCATGCTGCGGCTCGACCCGGGTGAGGGTCGGGTGCGTACCGCCCGTGGGTTCCGGGCCTTCGAGGGCGGCGGGGAGTACAACGTCGCCCGTGGGCTGCGGCGCTGTTTCGGGAAACGTACCGCCGTGGTCACCGCGTTCGCCGACAACGAGGTGGGCCGGCTGCTGGAGGACCTGGTCCTGACCGGTGGCGTGGACACCGCGCTGATCAAGTGGCTGCCGTACGACGGGATCGGGCGCACCGTCCGCAACGGACTCAACTTCACCGAGCGGGGGTTCGGCGTACGGGGCGCGGTCGGCACCTCGGACCGGGGGCACACCGCCGCCAGTCAACTCCGCGCCGACGACGTCGACTGGGACCACCTCTTCGGCACGCTGGGCGTGCGCTGGCTGCACACCGGGGGCATCTACGCCGCCCTCTCCGAGACCACCCCGGAGACCATCGAGGCGGCGATGTCCGCCGCGCGCCGGCACGGGACGGTCATCTCGTACGACCTCAACTACCGGCCCAGCCTCTGGCAGGCGGTCGGCGGGCAGGCGCGGGCGCAGGAGGTCAACCGCCGGCTGGCCCGCTACGTCGACGTGATGATCGGCAACGAGGAGGACTTCACCGCCTCGCTCGGCTTCGAGGTGCCCGGCACCGACGAGTCCCTCGCCGACCTGGACGCGGCGAACTTCCGTCGCATGATCGAGGCGGTGACCAAGGAGTACGACAACTTCCGGGTCGTCGCCACCACGCTGCGCACCGTACGCAGCGCCACGGTCAACGACTGGGGTGCGGTGGCCTGGTCGGCCGACTCCGGATTCGTCGAGGCGACCCACCGGCCGGGGCTGGAGATCCTGGACCGGGTCGGCGGCGGCGACAGCTTCGCCTCCGGCCTGGTGTACGGGCTGATGGAACACGGTGACCTCGCCCTCGCGGTCGAGTACGGTGCCGCCCACGGCGCCCTCGCCATGACCACTCCCGGTGACACGTCGATGGCTAGCCGTAAGGAGGTTGAGGCGCTGATGCGGGGTGCCGGAGCCCGCGTACAGCGCTGACAACCGGAAACGGGAGGGCTCGGCGCCATCCCGCGCGGTGCTATCGGTGAGGGATCGCACGGAGTAGCGTCTTGGCTTCAACGCGTGCCGAGTCCCCTCCCGGAGGCGTCACCAACATGCTCGGTTCCACCCTTCGCATCCTGATCGTCGGCGGGGGCATCGCCGGTCTGGCGACCGCTCGCGCCCTCCGGCTCGCCGGTTTCCGGCCGGAGGTCACCGAGTGGCAGTCCGCGCCGATGGCGATCGCGGGCGGCATCTACCTTCCGGGCAATGCCGCCCGCGCCCTGCGTGACCTGGGCCTGGACAGCCCGGTCCGGCCACTCGGCCAGGTGATCGGCCGGCAGCGCTTCCTCGACGTACGCGGGCGCCGGTTGTGTGAGGTGGACCTCGGTCTGCTCTGGTCCGGCGTGGGGGAGTGCCGCGCGCTGCCCCGGGCCGAGTTGCACCAGGTGCTGCTGACCGCCGCCGGCGGCGAGGTCCGGTACGCCACCGGGATCAACACCCTGGAACTCGCCCGCGACGCCGTCTCGGTCACCTTCGACGACGGTCGCCAGGGCGAGTACGACCTGGTGATCGGGGCCGACGGCCGGCACTCCACGGTGCGAACGCTGGCCGCCCTCGGCGGTCCGGCCCGGCAGGTCGGTCAGATCGTCTACCGCAGCGTGGTCACCGGTGGACCCAGGGTCACCGACTGGACCGCGCTGCTCGGCCAGCACTCCGCCTTCGTGGTCGTGCCGATGGGTGCCGGCCGACTGCACTGCTACGCCGACGAAACCTGCGCCGACCTGCCGGACGACCCGATCGCCCGACTGCGGGAACGCTTCGCCGAGTACGGCGGCCCGGTGCCGGCCGTACTCGACGCGATCCGTTCCGTGCGGGTCGGTACGAGCGACGAGGTCGAGTTGGGACGCTGGTCGCGTGGGCGGGTGGTGCTGGTGGGTGACGCCGCACACGCCACCGCCCCGACCCTGGCCCAGGGCGCCGCGATGGCGCTGGAGGACGCCCTGGTGCTGGCCCGTGCGCTCGCTGCGGCGGAGACCGTGACCGAGGCGCTGGCGCGGTACGAGAGTCGTCGGCGCCCCCGTACGAAATGGGTGCTGGACCGGACCCGCGACCGGGACCGGACCAGGGACGTGCCGCCACCGCTGCGCGATCCGTTGTTGCGCGGACGTGGCGCCCGGATCTTCGCCGAGCACTACCGGTTACTACTCGATCCCGCGTAACCGCGCACCGCGACGCCGTCGCTGCGGCAAAAGCCGGTGGACCGCCCCCGACGGCGCATCCGGCCACCCGGCGCCGGAGCCGCCGCTGCTGGGGACTATTCTCGCCTCCGAGATACGGCCAACAGAGAATCAACAGCGCGTGCGGATCAGATCTGTGGGCGCAGTGGGACCAACGAGAACCGGAGGCCACTCGTGACCACCGTCGCACCGAAGCCGATCGTGACCCGGCCCTGGCCGGTCCGCCAGCCGGTAAAGGGTTCGGCCATCGCGCGGCTGCTGCGTACGACGGACGCGAAGCAGATCGGGATCATGTACATGATCACGGCTTTCGCGTTCTTCATGATCGGCGGCCTGATGGCGCTGCTGATGCGCGCCGAGCTGGCCCGGCCGGGACTGCAGTTCCTGTCGGCCGAGCAGTACAACCAGCTGTTCACCATGCACGGCACGATCATGCTGCTGTTCTTCGCGACGCCGATCGTGTTCGCGTTCGCGAACTACGTGGTGCCGTTGCAGATCGGCGCGCCGGACGTCTCCTTTCCCCGGCTGAACAGCTTCGCGTACTGGCTCTACCTGTTCGGCGGGACGATGGCCCTCGGCGGCTTCGTCAGCCCCGGTGGCGCCGCCGACTTCGGCTGGTTCGCCTACGCGCCGCTGAGCAGTGTGGAGAACTCGCCGGGTGTCGGCGCCAACCTGTGGATCGTCGGCCTGGCCATCTCCGGTCTGGGCACCATCCTCGGTGGCGTGAACATGATCACTACGATCCTCACGCTGCGTGCGCCCGGCATGACGATGTTCCGGATGTCCATCTTCACCTGGGCCATCCTCGTCACCAGCCTGCTGGTGATCATGGTCTTCCCGCTGCTCGCGGCGGCCCTGTTCGCGCTCGCCGCGGACCGGATACTCGGGGCGCACGTCTTCGACGCGGCCACCGGCGGACCGATGCTCTGGCAGCATCTCTTCTGGTTCTTCGGCCATCCCGAGGTCTACATCGTCGCGCTGCCGTTCTTCGGCATCATCAGCGAGGTCATCCCGGTCTTCTCCCGCAAGCCGATGTTCGGCTACAAGGGCATGGTCGGTGCGATGATCGGTATCGCCGCGCTGTCGATGAGCGTCTGGGCGCATCACATGTTCGCCACCGGCCAGGTGCTCCTGCCGTTCTTCTCGTTCCTGAGCTTCCTGATCGCCGTACCGACCGGCATGAAGTTCTTCAACTGGATCGGCACCATGTGGCGAGGCCAGATCAGCTTCGAGGCGCCCATGCTCTGGGCGGTCGGCTTCCTGGTCACGTTCCTCTTCGGTGGCCTCTCCGGCGTACTGCTGGCCAGCCCGCCGGTCGACTTCCACGTCTCCGACACGTACTTCGTGGTGGCGCACTTCCACTACGTACTCTTCGGCACCATCGTGTTCGCCGTCTTCGCCGGGATCTACTTCTGGTTCCCGAAGATGTTCGGCCGGATGCTGGACGAGCGCCTGGCCAAGGTGCACTTCTGGCTCACCATGGTCGGCTTCCACACCACCTTCCTGGTGCAGCACTGGCTCGGCGCCGAGGGCATGCCCCGGCGGTACGCCGACTACCTGCCCTCGGACGGCTTCACCACGTTGAACACGATCTCCACGATCGGCGCGTTCATCACCGGTATCTCCACGCTGCCGTTCATCTACAACGTCTGGAAGTCGTACAAGACCGGTCCGGTGGTCGAGGTCGACGACCCGTGGGGTCACGGCAACTCGCTCGAGTGGGCGACCAGCTCGCCGCCGCCGCTGCGGAACTTCGACCGGATGCCCCGGATCCGCTCCGAGCGCCCGGCATTCGACCTCAAGTTCCCGGAACTGGCCGCCGGTCACTCCCTGGCCGGTCCGCCCGAGGGCGGCGCCAAGCCCCTGACCAGCGAGTCCGACGGCGGCGCCAGCTACCAGGAAGACACCGCCTCCGACCTGGACCGCCGCTAAAACCCCAACCCACGGAAAGGCGCCGCCCCCACGGGGCGGCGCCTTTCCGCATCCCCACCCACCCCCACCCCAGCTCGTTGATCATGAAGTTAGCGCGGATTTTTCGCGCTCTGGGTGCGCTAACTTCATGATCAACGCCGGATCGGGGCGGTGGGGGTGGAGGGGGAGGGAGAGGAGGGCGGTTAGGGCGCCTAGGAGGCCGGTGGCGGCGAAGCCCCAGGCGGGGGATGTCGTGTCGATTATGGCGCCGGCCAGGGGGGCGCCCAGGGCCACGCCGACGGTGATGGCGGAGCCGTGCAGGCCCATCGCCTCACCGCGCACGCTGGCCGGGACGAGCCGGCTGACCGCGTCGGCGGTGGCCGCCAGGGTGGGCGCGCAGAGCGCACCGGCGGGCAGCAGCGCGAGGCTCAGCAGCCACCACCGGCCGCCGCCGAGTCCGACCGGGATGGTCGCCAGACCGAGCAGTACGGTCAGCAGCAACGGGGAGACGGGGCGGGACAGCGCACCGTACGCGAAGCCCCCGACCAGCGAGTACGCCGCCCACATCGTCAGCACCGCCCCGGTCCAGCCGACCTGGCCGTGCTCGCGCAGCACCGCCACCACCGAGACGTCGGTGCCGCCGAGCACCAGGGTGCCGGCCACACTGATGGCGAGCAGCCCGATCAGCCGAGGGGTGAGCCACTCCCGGCGCGCCACCGGCCGCCCCGGAGCGGTCGCCTCCGCCGCCGTCCTGGTCGGCGGGTTCAGCACGAACAGGATCACCCCGGACAGGACCATGCCGGCACCGATCGCGAACATGGTGACCTCGGGCGACACGGTGGTGGCCAGGAGCACGGCCAGCGCCGGCCCGGTCATGAAGGACACCTCGACCGACATCGAGTCCAGCGCGTACGCCTGCCGGCGCCGCTCCGGCGGGACCAGCGCGGCGATCGACTGCCGGACCACGGAGAAGACCGGCAGGGTCAGCAGACCGCCGAACAGCACCGAGCCGAGCAGGACCGGATACGACAGGTGCGGTGCGGTGAGCCAGAAGACCGCCGAGGCGATCGTGGTCAGCAGCAGTACCGGCCGCAGGCCCCGCCGGTCAACCAGCCGGCCCAGCAGGGGTGCGCCGAGGGCCGAGCCGACCGTCATCACACCCCCGACGGCTCCGGCGGCGGCGTAGCCGTACCCCAGACCGACCACGTGCAGGGTCAGCACCACGGCAGAGGCCGCCATCGGCACCCTGGCCAGGATCGACACCAGTAGCAGCGGGCGGAGCCCGGGCAGCGCGAGCGCTTTCCGGTAAGGCTTCAAATCCAACACGGTCCGTACCTCCCGGACCATCCTGGCCCAGGGGTGGGACACCGGCGCCACCGGGTTTTACGGCGCGATCCCCGACTCAGCGCCTCGCTGGCCGGCTCAGCGCGCCTGGATCACCGGTTCACCCAGGAGGATGATCCCCGCCTCGTCCAGCTCGGTGACCGTCTGGTCGGTGGTCAGGCGGGCCACCCCGGCGGTCAGGTCGAGCAGGACGGTGGTGGCGAAGCCCTCCCGGGCGGCGTCGAGGGCGGTCGCCCGTACGCAGTGGTCCGTGGCGATGCCGACCACGTCCACCGCGTCGACCTCGCGCCCGCGCAACCAGTCGGCCAGTGTCTCGCCGCCGTCCGAGAACCCCTCGAACCCGGAGTACGCCGCCGACCGTTCCCCCTTGCGGAACACCGCCTCGATCGGGTCCGTACGCAGGTTCGGGTGGAAATCGGCGCCCGGTGTCCCGGCCACGCAGTGCTCCGGCCACGAGTCCACGTAGTCCGCCGGCTCACTGAAGTGGGCGCCGGGGTCGACGTGGTAGTCCTTGGTCGCCACGACGTGCTGCCACCGGTCAGGTTCGGTTTCCAGCAGGTCGGAGATCCTCGTTGCGATCCCCGCGCCGCCGCCGACCGGGAGCGAGCCGCCCTCGCAGAAGTCGTTCTGCACGTCGACGATGATCAGTGCTCTGCTCATCTGGGTAGCGCCTTTCGGGTCGTTCCGAGGTCAGGTCGTGGGCACCACGGTGACCGGGATGGTCGGGTCGCCCGCGGAGAGCTTGAGCCCCTCCCAGGGGATCGAGATGAGGCACTGCCGCAGGTGCTCGCGGGACTCGACCAGGCCGGGCAGTTCCACCGGCTCGCCCGCGACCACGAAGCTGCGCTGCAGCAACCGGTCGTTGGGCCGGTGGTCGGGCACCCCCTGGGAGACCACGATCTCCTCGGTCGCCGTACCGGTCGGTTTGTGCCGGCGGATCGCCACCTTGCGCCCGCCGACGGTCGCCTTGTTCTCCGACCGCTTGACCACCGGACGCCCGTCGACCTCGACCAGCTTGTAGACCAGCCCGGCGGTGGGCGCGCCGGATCCGGTGACCACCGCCGTACCGGCGCCGTACATGTCGACCGGTTCGGCTGCGAGCGCGGCGATCGCGTACTCGTCCAGGTCGCCGGAGACGATGATCTTCGTTTCGGTGGCGCCGAGCGAGTCGAGCAACTCCCGCGAGTGGTGCGCCAGCACCGAAAGGTCACCCGAGTCGATCCGGATCGCCCGCAGGTCCGGGCCGGCGACCGCGATCGCGTTCCGGATGCCCTGGGCGATGTCGTACGTGTCGACGAGCAGCGTCGTCCCCTTGCCCTGCGCCGCCACCTGCGAGGCGAACGCCGCTGCCTCGTCGTCGTGCAGCAGCGTGAACGCGTGCGCGGCGGTGCCCGCCGTCGGGATCCCGTAACGCTGCCCGGCGGCCAGGTTGGAGGTGAAGCCGAAACCGGCCAGGTACGCCGACCGGGCTGCGGCGACCGCAGCCTCCTCGTGCGCCCGGCGGGAACCCATCTCGATCACCGTACGGCCACGGGCGGCGGTCACCATCCGGGCCGCGGCGGCGGCGATCGCGCAGTCGTGGTTGAGCACCGACAGGGCCAGGGTCTCCAGCATCACGCACTCGGCGAAGGTGCCGGAGACGGTCAGGATCGGCGAACCGGGGAAGAACAACTCGCCCTCGGCGTACCCCTCGATGTCGCCGGTGAAGCGGAACCGGGACAGCCAGGCGGCGGTCTGCTCGTCGACCACCCCGGCCTCGCGCAGCCAGTCCACCTCGGCGGAGTCGAAGCGGAATTCGCGGATCAGCTCGACCAGGCGGGCCGTGCCGGCGACCACGCCGTAACGCCGTCCGGTGGGCAGCCGGCGGGTGAACACCTCGAACACGCACTGCCGGTCGGCGGTGCCGTCCTTGAGTGCGGCACTGACCATGGTCAGCTCGTAGTGGTCGGTCAGCAACGAGGAACGGGGACTGCTCACCCGTCTAGCCTAAGCGCGGGCCCGTTCGGCCGGGACGGCATGTCCACAGGCGTTCATCCAGTGGTCTTGCCGTCGTGGTCCGGCAGTGCCCGCAGCGCCGGCCAGAGTTCCCCGCGCCCGGCCACCCCGAGCTTGGTGTAGACCCGCTGGAGATGGTTCTCCACCGTGCGGGTGGAGATGTAGAGCTGCTCCGCGATGTTGCGGCTCGGTACGCCACCGGCGGCCAACCGGGCGATCTGGCGCTCCCGCTCGGTCAGGGCCGGCTGCTCGGCGGTCAGCGCCGGGCTCCGTACGGTGTCGCACCGCTCCAGCAGCGCGCTGAGCCGTACGTTCGCCTCGTGCGCACGGGATGACTTGGCCTCGCGGAGCCGGGCCACCGCCATCGCCGTCGCCTCGGCGGCGAAGAGTGTCAGTTCCAACTCGTCGAAGCTGTCCGCCACCGCCAGCAGATCGTCGCCGGACCGGGCCGCCACCGCCCGGCCGTGCCGGGCCAGCAGCGGTGGCAGCACACCCTCGACCACCTCGGTCAGCTCGGTGAGCCGGTGCGCCACGCTCTGCCGCCGCCCCTCCCGGGTGGCCTGCCCGACCTCCGTGTCGGCACGGTCCAGCCGGACCAGGTCGTGCAGGGCCAGGATCTCGTGTCCGGTGAGCTTGTCCTCGCGGAGCTTGCCGACGAGCTTGACGAGGTGGCCGGCGGCACCGTCGAGGTTGCCGGTAGCGGCCAGTACGGCGGCCCGCGCCTGCTCCCGCCACGGGTAGAGGATCGCCATCCCGGATGAGTGTGTCTGATCGGAGGCCGCCATCGCGTCGGTGGCCTGCACGGTGTCACCGCGCAGCGCCGCCGCGTGGGCCCGTTCGGCGTGCGCCAGGCCGGCGAACACCCGGCTGGTGGCGAGCATCGCGCACGCGTCCGTGCTGGTCCGCAACGCGTCCGCGGTCCGGCCCCGCAGCCGGGCGGCCTGGGCGCGCAGGATCGACAGGTAACCGGAACCGAGCCGGAAGTCCCCGGCCACCGCCAGGTCGGCGAACTCGGCGGCCACGATCGCGTCGATGCCGCGCAGGTCACCGGCGAGGGCGAGCCGGGTGCCCCGGGCCAGTTCCAGGGCCAGTTGCAGGTACGGCATGTCGGTACGCCACAGGGCCGCCTCCGCCTCCACCCCGGCGATTGCCCGTCCGCTGTGCAGCAGTTCACCCTGGGCCGCCTGCAGGTGCGCGATCGTGCACCGGGCCAGCCCGCGGGCGGCGAGACTGGCCGCCGGCCGGTCCAGCACGGCCCGGCTCAGCCGGAGCGCGTCCGCGAACTCGAGCTGGTGCAGGCGCATGATCGCCTCGAAGGCGCGTACCCGGGCGCGGGCCGGCGGGTCGGTGAGCTGATCCGCCGCGGCCGAGATCTCCTTCACCGTCGACTGCTGACTGAGCCCCCAGTAGGTCACCATCCCGCGTACGGTCAGGTAACGGCCGCGCCGCTCGTCGGAGTCGACCTGGTCGACGATGCCGTCGAGGACCGTGATCGCCTTTTCCGGCTGGTCGGTGAACATCAGGATGGTGGCGAGCAGTTCGGCGGCGTCGAACCCGCCACCGGTGTCCAGCGCGGCCCGCGCCAGCCGGGCGGCGAGCGGTACGTCGAACCGGCCGAACGCCTGCACTGCCGCCTCCAGCAGCAGGACCGGATCCTGTGCGGTGCCGGAATCCAGCCGCAACACCGCCAGCCGCAGCACGTCGTCGCGGCGTTTGTTGCCGGTGGTCTGGAGCAGGTCGGCGAGTTCGGCCTTCAACCGCCGGGCCCTGGTCGCCGGGCACCGCTTGCGGACCAGATCACCGTAGAGCGGGTGGGCGAGCTGCACGTTGGTGCGACGGTCATCGCGGAACTCGCGGATCAGGCCGCGTTCCTGGGCCGTCTCCACGTCCAACTCGTCCGTGGCGTTCTGCAGCAGCCGCAGCCCGATCGGCTCGCCCAGGGCGACCAGTTCGAGCACCTGGCGTACGCCCGGACTGAGCTGCCCGATCCGGGTGTCGATCAACTCCTCCAGGCTCGGGGCCAGTTCCACCGGGCCGGACCGGGTCCAGGTCCAGGTGCCGAACTCGCTCTGCACCAGCTCGTTGCTGGTCATCGAGGCGATCACCAGCTCGCGCAGCATGAGCGCGTTGCCCTGGGAGTACCTGTACAGCCGGTCGGCGGAGATGCCGTCGAGCTGGCCGCCGAGCATCTCGTTGAGCAGGTCGTGCGCCTCGGGTGGGCCCATCGGGCTCAGCTCCGCGTGCTCGACCAGGTCGTCCCTCCACAGTGCCCGGATCGACAGCGGGATCTCCTCGCCGATGCGTACGGTGCAGAACACCTTGGCGTTCTCGGCGTGCGCGATCAGGTAGACCAGCGCGGCCGAGGACTGGTCGAGCAGGTGGGCGTCGTCGATGGCGAGCACGATGGTCCGGCCGGCGGCCTGCTGGTGCAGCGCGTCGAGCGCCCAGCGCAGCACGCCCGCGGCGGAGAGTCCGGCCGGCTGGTCGGCCGGCAGCACCTGGGCCAGGCCGCCGAGCGGAAGTCCGCCGGTGGCGATGTTCCCGGACGCGTGCCAGACTGCGAACCGGTCCGCCGGCAGCCGTTTGACCGCCTCCCGGAGGAGCCTGCTCTTGCCGATCCCGGCGTCACCACTGAAAATGAGGCCGCGACCGCGTGAACTGGTCGCGGCGGCGGTCAGTCGGTCAATCTCAGCCGCGCGGCCGACGAAGTTCCACAGGGGGATCGCCATCCCCGCAGCATATCGATCCAACTCATTCCAGGTGTGACTCGCGACGCGCCGGAGTTGAGTATGGCTACGGTTCCCGATGAGTAACAACGCTGCTCGCAGCGTGCGGGCATCGACACGTAGCGTTCTCCTTGTTCGGTGTTAATGCCGGACTCGTACCTGTCCGGCGTGATCCGTCGGACGCCGCCAGTTGGTTCAGGAGGCCGCCCGCATGGAGTCCGGACCGCGGTACAGCAGCACCGGTTCCGGCCCGGCCGACGCCGCCGGCACGGAGGGCGACCGACCGGACGCGGGTCCCGGCCCGGTCCGTACGTTCGCCGGCTCGGAGGTCGACGGCGGCCGACCCGCCGAGGCACCGGACCCGGCGGAGGTACGCGCACAGCCCGGCCCCGCACCCGCCGGCACCGAACAGCCCCGCGTCGACGCCGCGCTGGTCGACCCCGCGCCCGACGAACCGCTCGCCGTGGTGGCCGTCGGACCCGCCGGAGCGGACCGCACCGCCGTGCTCGCCGCCCTGCTCGACACCGACGAGTCCGGGCTGCGGGCACCGGAGGGCAGCTACCTGGTGGTACGGCACGGCCGGGAGGTCACCGGCGCCGCCTACGTCCCCGGTTACCGGGATCCGCACGGGTACGCCACCGGGGCGACCGCCGCCGGTCCGGCCCTGGCCCGCCCGCCCCGCCGGGTCGAACTGACCCACCCCGAGCCACTGCTGCGCCGCTTCGACCTGGTCGACGCCCCGGACACCGGAAGTCTCGGGCTGGCCGGCACCCGGGTCCTGCTCGACGTGGTCGAGCGGTCCGGTGCGCTGCTGTTCGTGATCTCCGCCGACCAGGCGCTGGGCCTGGCCGACCTGGACCTGCTGACCCAGGTCGCGCGGGGCGAGGCGAAGGTCTTCTTCGCCGTCACCCCGGGCGCGGACGGCTGGCCGGAGGCCGACACCAACCTCGGGCCGCTGCGTCCGGAGGACGACCTCGGCCCGGACATCGGTTACGTCCTGGACGCGCGCGATCCCGGTCCGACGCGGGTGATCCTCGCCGCGCACCGGGCCGCCCTGCTGGCCGCGGTGCCGGCCCTGGCCGACGCGGACTGGTTCGCCGTCGACCCGAAGTACGGGGACACCGGCCCGCTGCGCGGCGTGCTGGTGGACTGGGCCGACCGGGAGGCGATGCGCCGGGTCGCCGCGCATCCCCCGGTGCCGCCGAACGCCACCCGTACCGTCCCGGTGGCCCGGGACGCGCACGAGTCGGATTGGGCCGACTGGCTCGACCGGGAGGTGCATACCCGCGCCCACCGGCTCCGCCAGCACCTCGCCCTCGAACTCGCCCACATCCACCTGCGCTGCGTGCAGGAACTCGTCTTCGGCGGCGGGTGCCGGGCGCTGCCCGGTGCGCTGGACCGCGAACTGCACGCCCTGTCGCTGCGTGCCGTCGCCGAGTCCGACCTGGGCGTCGAGCGGATCCTGACCGAAACCCTCACCCGGGTCTTCGGCCAGCCACCGGACGAGGCGGTACGCCGACGGGTGGCGGTCGCCGTACGGTGGGGGTTCGCCGAGGACCGGGGCGGCCGGGAACTGGCCCGGGTGCTGCTCGTCACGAGCACCGGCGGGGTCGCCACGGTCACCGGGGCGCGAGCCGTGCAGGCGCTGGCGGCGTACCCCGGCGAGCTGGGCGGGACGGTCCTGCCGCCGATCGGCGCCGGTCTGTCCGGCGGCTGCTACCAGCACTGGCGCAACCCGGCGAACGCCGACACCCCCAAGGGCCGGTCCTGGCTCCAGCGGGCGCTGCGGGAGGTCGAGCTGGAGCTGGCCCGCGAGCTGACCAGACGGTTCGAGGCGGTCCAGGTCTCCCTGGGTACGGTGCTGAACGACGCCGTCGACCACGGCATCCTGCTCGCCTAGGCATGCCCCCGCGCCAACCGCCGAAGATCTTTCCGCGCCAACTTCCGGACAACGGCGGCGTTCCGGTTCAACAGTTCCCGTGGGGCAGTGGCACGATGGAGGGCATGGCGGCTCCCCAGATCGCACCAGTCGAGACGCCGGACACCGAGGAGGTGCCGGTTTCCGACCGGGCCTGGGTCACCATCGTCTGGGACGATCCGGTGAACCTGATGTCCTACGTCACCTGGGTGCTGCAGAAACTCTTCGGCTACAGCCACGAGAAGGCCGAGCAGCTCATGCTCGACGTACACCACAAGGGTCGCGCGGTGGTGTCCAGCGGCGCCCGTGAGCGGATGGAACACGACGCGGCACAGTTGCACGGCTACGGACTCTGGGCGACAGTCGACCGGTCGTGAATAGTGGGCACCGGGTTATTCGGTCCGGTCGGGCGCACGAGGGCAGCGGGGAATCGGAGTGAGCATGTTCCGTCGGTACGGCGAACACTGCGTGGCCACCTTCGCCGCGGACGAGGTACGGGTGCTGCGCAAGGTCGCCGGCGAGGTGGTCGGCCTGCTCACCGACGGTTTCGATCATGACGATCCGGTGGTCGGCCGGCTCTTTCCGGACATCTATCCCGAAGATCCGGCCAACTCGGCCGAGTTCCGCCGGTACACCGAGGGTGACCTGAAGACCGGCAAGATCGACCAGGCCGGGGCGATCCTGGCCGGGCTGCCGCCGGAGACCGGTGGTGAGGTACGTCTCGATCCCGAGGCGGCCGAGGCGTGGCTGCGCGCCCTCAACGACGCCCGGCTGGCGATGGGGGTACGGCTGGAGATCAAGGACGGCACCGACCTGGGTGACGAACTCGACCAGGCGATCCTGCAGGATCCGACCTCGAGCCGGGTGTTCCAGCTCTCCGTCTACGCCTATCTCGGTTACCTGCAGGAGTCCCTGCTCAACGCCCTGGTCGACTAGACAACGCGTACGCCGAGGGGCCCCGGGCGCAAACCCGGGGCCCTTCGCCGTGACCATGGTTCACCCGAAGGTGAGGGTGGCCAGTTCGTCGTCGTCCAGGGTCAGCGCGGTGGCGGCCACCGAGTCGAGGATCGACTCCGGCCGGCTCGCGCCGGGGATCGGGATGACCACCGGCGACTGGGCCAGGTGCCAGGCCAGACAGATCTGCTGCGGGCTGACACCCCGGGCGGCGGCCACGTCGGCGAACGGCTGGAACCGGTTGCCCAGCTCGCCCGCCTGGGCGATCCCGCCCAGCGGGGACCAGGGCAGGAACGCGATCCCCAGCTCGTCGCAGAGCAGCAGTTCCGGCTCGGAGCTGCGGAACGCGGGGGAGAACTGGTTCTGCACCGACACCAGCCGACCGCCGAGGATCTCCTGGGCCTGCCGGATCTGGTCCGGGTTCGCGTTGGAGATCCCGGCCATCTGGATCTTGCCCTCGTCCAGCAGGTCGCGTACCGCACCGATCGAGTCGGCGTACGGGACCGAGGGGTCGGGGCGGTGGTGCTGGTAGAGGCCGATCGAGTCGACGCCCAGCCGCTTGAGCGACGCCTCGCAGGCCGCCCGGATCTGCTCCGGTCGGCCGTCGGTTCCCCAGGTGCCGTCGCCGGGCCGGACCATCCCGCCCTTCGTGGCGACGAGTACGTCCGAGGTGTCGCCGCCGTAGCTGCCCAGGGCTCGGGCGATCAGCGACTCGTTGTGGCCGACCTCGTCGGCGTACTGGTGGTAGGCGTCGGCGGTGTCGATCAGCGTGACACCGGCGTCGAGCGCGGCGTGGATGGTCCGGATCGACCGGTTCTCGTCGTCCGGGCGGCCCTCGATCGACATCGGCATGCCACCGAGGCCGATCGCGCTCACCTCGACGGCGCCGATACGGCGGTTCTTCATGACGGAGCCCTCCTTGGATCACATCTCGACTAACAGCTTCCCTCCCCGTGACCGGGCTAACCCGGCTGGGGGTCCACGGGTGAGGTGGCCCCCGCCGGGGCCCCGAATCAGGCGGTAAGCTGGTGCCGTGCTGAGCATCGACCGGGCTATCCGCGACGCGATCGTCGCGCATGCTCGTCGGGACCACCCCGACGAGGCCTGCGGTGTGGTCGCCGGCCCGGCCGGGAGCGACCGGCCGACCCGTCACATCCCGATGGACAACGCCGCCCGCTCGATGACCTTCTACGAGTTCGACTCGATGGAGCATCTGCGGGTCTGGCGGGAGATGGACGACCGGGACGAGGAGCCGGTGGTGATCTACCACTCGCACACCGCGACCGAGGCCTACCCCTCCCGCACCGACGTCTCCTTCGCCGGTGAACCGGGCGCGCACTACCTGCTGGTCTCCACCCGTGACCCGGACGCCGAGGAGATCCGCTCGTTCCGCATCGTGGACGGCGTGGTCACCGAGGAGCCGGTCGAGATCGTCGAGGCCGCGGTGGACCCGCACGCGGTGCAGTCCTACATGTTCGGGCAGAGCCCGACGACGGTCGACTACGAGTGTTCCGGCCGCTGACCCGCTCGCGGGTGGCGCCCTGTCCGTAGTCCCTCCTTCCTCCGAAACCGTCGCATCTTTAGGAGTAACACCATGGCCATCGAGGTTCGCATCCCCACCATCCTGCGCAGCTACACCGGCGGCGCGAAGATCGTCGAAGGCGCCGGGGACACCCTGGCCGAGCTGCTGTCCAACCTGGACTCCAACCACGCCGGCCTGCGTGGCCGGCTGGTCACCGACGAGGGCGCCCTGCACCGGTTCGTCAACGTCTACGTCAACGACGAGGACGTACGTTTCCTCGGCGCCCTGGACGCGAAGGTCGCCGACGGCGACACCGTGACCATCCTGCCGGCCGTGGCCGGTGGCGCGTTCGGCTTCGCCGCGGCTGCGGCGATCATCTCGCACAGCGCGGCGACGGGTCGCCGCGCACCGGTCACCACCCGCTGAGGCGGCCGCCGTGGCGCGGTACGACAACCTGCTCGACGCCTGCGGCGGAACGCCGCTGGTGGGTCTGCCGCGCCTCTCACCGACGGTGCCCGAAGGGGCACCGCCGGTGCGGCTGTGGGCCAAGCTCGAGGACCGCAACCCGACCGGGAGCATCAAGGACCGGCCGGCCCTGCACATGGTCCGGGCGGCCGAGGCGGCGGGCCGGCTCCGGCCGGGCGACACGATCCTCGAACCGACCAGCGGCAACACCGGTATCTCGCTGGCCATGGTGGCGAAGCTGCACGGCTACCGGCTGGTCTGCGTGATGCCGGAGAACGTCTCCACCGAACGGGTCCAGCTCCTCCGGATGTACGGCGCGGAGATCATCTTCTCGCCGGACGCGGGCGGTTCCAACCAGGCGGTGGCGACGGCCAAGCAGATAGCGGCCGAACACCCGGACTGGGTGATGCTGTTCCAGTACGGCAACGACGCGAACGCGCGGGCGCACTACGAGACCACCGGACCGGAACTGCTCCAGGACCTGCCGACGATCACGCACTTCGTGGCCGGGCTGGGCACCACCGGGACCCTGATGGGCACCGGCCGGTACCTGCGGGAGAAGGTCGAGGGCATCGAGATCGTCGCCGCCGAACCACGGTACGGCGAGGTGGTCTACGGGCTGCGCAACATCGACGAGGGCTACGTGCCCGAGTTGTACGACGCGACCGTACTGAGCCGGCGGTTCTCCGTCGGGACCCGGGACGCGGTGCTGCGTACCCGGCAACTGGTCGAGGTGGAGGGCATCTTCGCCGGGTTCTCCACCGGTGCCATCCTGCACGCCGCGCTGGCGGTGGCACACGAGGCGGTACGCGCCGGCCGCCGGGCCGACGTCGCGTTCGTGGTCGCCGACGGCGGCTGGAAGTACCTCTCCACCGGCGCCTACGGCGGCACCCTCAGCGACGCCGAGGAAGCCCTGGAGGGTCAACTCTGGGCCTGAGACCCTCGCCGCGGTTCACAACGCGGCGAGGGTCAGCGCCAGGTTGACCGCGAGCGGCAGCGTGGCCAGACTCAGCATGATCCAGGGCAGTCGAGGGTGCCGGACGGAGAGGAACGCGACCATGGTCAGCGCGACGCCGCCCAGGCCGACGGCGGCCATCGTCGGCTCGTACCAGTCCGGTGCCGCCCCCGCGACGATCGCGACCAGTCCGCGCAGCCCGGTGGCGAGCCCGATCAGACCCAACGCGGTGGCCCAGCCGCACACGCCGAGGATCTGCCGGCTGGTGCCGCGCGGACCCGCCCGCCGGGTGCAGATCGGGTGGTCCGCGGTGGGCGCCGCCCAGGGCACCAGGGGCGGCTGCGGTGCCATGGTGGCGCCGTCGTCCGGTCCGGCGTACGCCGGGCGTACCCGCGCCGCGGCCCGCGCGACCGTCGGGGCGACGGCGTACGCGGTCTCCGGCGCGTGGGTGGCCACCGGATGACCGGTGGGCGCCGCCGGCCGGATCGTGCCGGTCGCCACCAGCGGTACGGTGCCGAGAGCGACCGCCGGCATGGCCGTCTCCCGCTGCGGGGCGCCAGTCGTCATCTCAGCCTCGGTGGGCACGGTGCACCGTCCTGGTCCAGATCATCGCCCGCCACCGTCGGCGGGACTTGTCACCTGATGCAACGCTCAGGCGTGACGGGGCGTAACGGCGAGGTACGGGAAGTCGTTCGGCCCAAGTGGGAGGCGGAGGTTGGGGCGGTGTCACCTTGGCGACAACAAGCACCAGTTTTTTCTTGCCTCCCGGTGTCGAAGCGTAGGCTGCGCACCGTGACCGAGGCGCCGGCAAAGATCGTCTACTCATTGGTCGGCGGGCTGTCCGTGACCATCGGTAACTTCAGGGCGACCGGATGCGACTGACTGTTCTGGGCTGTGCCGGGAGCTTCCCGGGTCCCGAGGCGGCCTGCTCGGCCTACCTGGTCGAGGCCGACGGATTCCGCCTGCTGGTCGACTTCGGCTCCGGATCACTCACCGCCCTGCAGCGCTACGCCGGGCTGCACGCGGTCGACGCGATCCTCCTCACCCACCTGCACTGCGACCACATCCTCGACGCGGTCACCTACGTCGTCGTGCGCCGGTACGCCCCCGACGGGCCGTACCCGCCGCTGCCGGTGTACGCACCGGCCGGGGCGCCGGACCGGCTCGCCGCCGCGTACAGCCAGGAGGAGACCGGCGTCGACGACGTCTACACCTTCTACGGCCTGCAGCCGGGCAGCTTCCCGATCGGCCCGTTCACGGTCACCGTCGACCGGGTCAACCACCCGGTCGAGACCTACGGCGTACGCCTGGAGCACAACGGGCGGTCGCTCGCGTACTCCTCCGACACCGCCCCCTGCGAGGCGCTGCTCCGGCTGGCCCAGGGTGCCGACCTCTTCCTCTGCGAGGCGAGCTACCTCGACGGCGTGGACAACCCCCCGGACCTGCACCTGACCGGGCGCGAGGCCGGGGAGATCGCCACCAAGTCCGAGGTCGGCCGGCTGGTGCTGACCCACCTGGTCAGTGCCTGGGGAAGCGAGGCGCTGACCCACGAGGCCGCGGCGTCGGCCTTCGCCGGCCCGGTGGAAATCGCCCGACCGGGTGCCCGCTACGACATCTGACGACGGGTCGGACATCGACGGCGACATCTTGTGCGGCACTGTTTGCCAGCCGGTCAGCTAGCCGTCGCCCGCCGCACCAGCACGGGTTCCACGGTGAGCGCATGCGCATCGCGATCGTCACGGAGTCCTTCCCACCGGATGTCAACGGTGTGGCGCACTCCGTCGTCCGCGTCGCCGAGCACCTGGTCCACCGGGGGCACACCCCGATCGTGATCGCGCCGGCGCCGTCGTCAGCCACCCGTGGTGTTCCCGGCGACCACCCGTACCCGGTGATCCGGGTGCCGAGCGTGGCCGTGCCCCGCTACCGCAGCTTCCGGCTCGGGCTGCCGTCCGCCCGGCTCGCCGACGCGCTGAACCAGCACGCCCCCGACGTCGTCCACCTGGCCAGCCCGTTCGTGCTCGGTGCCCGGGGCATGGCGGTGGCCGGTCAACTCGACCTGCCGACCCTGGCGGTCTACCAGACCGACCTGGCCGCGTACGCCCGGCACTACCGGCTCGGGTGGGGCGAGGCCGCCGCCTGGCGTTGGCTGCGCAACATCCACAACGCCGCCGACCGTACCCTCGCCCCGTCCACCCGGTCCGCCGCCGACCTGGTCACGCACGGCGTACAGCGGGTGTGGTTGTGGCGCCGGGGTGTCGACAGCGTCCGGTTCGACCCGGCGCTGCGCAGCGAAGAGGCACGCGCGACCCTCGCCCCGAACGGCGAACTCCTGGTCGGCTACGTCGGCCGGTTGGCGGTGGAGAAGCGGGTGGAACTGCTCGCGGCCACCTCCCGGCTGCCCGGCGTACGGCTGGTCATCGTCGGGGACGGGCCGGCGCGGCGGGACCTGGAACGGGCCCTGCCCGAAGCGCTCTTCCTCGGTTCCCGGCAGGGGTCGGAACTCGCCCGGCTCTACGCCAGCCTGGACGTCTTCGTGCACAGCGGCCCGTACGAGACGTTCGGGCAGACCGTCCAGGAGGCGCTGGCCAGCGGCCTGCCGGTGGTCGCACCGGCCGCCGGTGGGCCACTGGACCTGATCGAGTCCGGGGTGACCGGGACCCTGGTGCCGCCGGAGGACGGGGCCGCGCTCGCCGACGCGGTCGCCGAGCTGGCCGGTGACGCCGAGCGCCGCCGGGCGTACGGCCTCGCGGCCCGGACCTGGGTGGCCAGCCGGACCTGGGCGGCCGTCGGTGACGAGCTGATCGGGCACTACCGGGCGGTGCTGACCGGTGCCGGAGCCACCGCCCCCCGCCGGATCGCCGCGTGACGGCGCTGCGCATCGTCCGGCTGGCGAACTTCGTCACCCCCCGCTCCGGCGGGCTGCGTACCGCGCTGCGCTGCCTCGGCGCCGGGTACCGGGCGGCCGGACACGAACCCGTACTGGTTGTTCCCGGCGAGCGCGCCGGTGACGAGATGGTGGGCCCGGACCGGGTCATCACCCTGCCCGGACCGGTGCTGCCCGGTACCGGCGGCTACCGGGTCCTCGCCGGCCGCCGCCGGTTGCGCCGGCTGCTGGAGGAACTGGAGCCGGACCGGCTGGAGGTCTCGGACCGGTCGACCCTGCGGTGGACCGGCGCCTGGGCGAAGGCTCACGGGGTGCCGTCGCTGATGGTGTCGCACGAGAGCCTGACCGGGCTGCTCGGCGTCTGGGGTGCCCCGGCACCGATCGGGCAGCGGGTGGCCGACCGGCTCAACGGGCGCAGCGCGGCCACGTACGACCGGGTGGTCTGCACCACCGACTGGGCCGCGGCGGAGTTCCGCCGGATCGGGGCGCCGAACCTGAGCCAGGTGCCGCTCGGCGTCGACCTGGAGGGGTTCCACCCGGACCGGCACAACCCGGCCGTACGCGCCGAGTACGCCCCCGACGGCGAGGTGCTGCTGGTGCACTGCAGCCGGCTGTCGCCGGAGAAGCGCCCCGACCTGGCGATCGACGCGCTGGCGGCGCTCCGGGCCAACGGTGTGCCGGCGACGCTGGTGGTGGTCGGTGACGGGCCCCGCCGGACCGCGCTCGGCCACCGGGCCGCCGGGCTGCCGGTGCACTTCACCGGGTTCCTGCCCGACCGGGACCGGGTCGCGGGCCTGCTGGCCAGCGCGGACGTGGTGGTCGCGCCGGGACCGGTGGAGACGTTCGGGCTCGCCGGTCTGGAGGCGCTCGCCTGCGGTACGCCGGTCGTGGTGAACGCCGCCAGCGCGTTGCCGGAGGTGGTGGGGGAGGCAGGCAGGGGCGCGGACGGCACCGGTGACGCCTTCGCCGAGGCGATCGTGTCCGTGCTGGCCACGCCGGAGTCGGAACGCCGGGCCACCGCCCGCGCCCGAGCCGAGCGGTTCAGCTGGGCCGCCTCGGTCGAGGGCTTCCTCCGCGCCCACGACGCCCCGGTCGCGGTGTCCGTCCCCGCCTGACCCGCGCCGCCGTCCCGGCTCCGGCCGCCGGGTTCCGGGGTCTGTTCCGGCGCGACGGGGTGCCCCAGGGCGGCGGGCTGCGGTGTAACACATAGGCTGCCCCCATGGCACGACCTGATGGGCGGCAGCCCGATGAACTCCGGCCGGTGACACTGACCCGGCAGTGGAGCGTGCACCCGGAAGGGTCCGTGCTCGTCGAGTTCGGCCAGACCCGGGTGCTCTGCACGGCGAGCGTCACCGAGGGGGTGCCCCGGTGGCGCAAGGGATCCGGCCTCGGCTGGGTCACCGCCGAGTACTCGATGCTGCCCCGGGCCACCACCACCCGCTCCGACCGGGAGAGCGTCAAGGGCCGGATCGGCGGCCGGACGCAGGAGATCTCCCGGCTGATCGGTCGCAGCCTGCGGGCCTGTATCGACCTGAAGGCGCTGGGCGAGAACTCGATCGTGCTCGACTGTGACGTACTCCAGGCCGACGGGGGGACCCGTACCGCCTCGGTGACGGGCGCGTACGTCGCCCTGCACGACGCGGTCGGCTGGCTGGCCGCCCGCAAGGCGCTGGCCGGTAAGCCGGCCTCGGTGATGCACCGCTCGGTCGCCGCGGTCAGCGTCGGCATCGTCGACGGTGAGCCCCGGCTCGACCTGAACTACCTGGAGGACGTGGCCGCCGAGGTGGACATGAACATTGTCTGCACCGGTGCCGGGGACTTCGTCGAGGTGCAGGGGACCGGTGAGGCCAACGTCTTCGCCCGGGACCAGCTCGACGCCCTGCTCGACCTCGGGGTGCTCGGCTGCGCGGAGCTGGCCGACGCCCAACGCAAGGCCCTGGCCGGCTGAGAGTGGAACGAGGAGAGCAGATGACCCGGGTGCTGCTGGCGACCCGCAACACCAAGAAGCTGGTCGAGCTGCAGCGCATCCTGGACGGGGCGCTCGGTCCACAACGGATCGAGCTGGTCGGCCTGGCCGACCTGCCCGCGTACCAGGAGGTGCCGGAGACCGGACTCACGTTCGGCGAGAACGCCCTGCTGAAGGCGCGCGAGGGGGTCAAGCACACCGGCCTGCCGACGGTGGCCGACGACTCCGGCCTGACCGTGGACGCCCTCAACGGGATGCCGGGTGTGTTCAGCGCCCGCTGGTCCGGCCGGCACGGCGACGACCGGGCCAACCTGGAACTGCTGCTGGGGCAGACCGGTGACGTACCGGACGAGCACCGGGGCGCCGCCTTCGTCTGCGCGGTGGCCCTGGTCCTGCCGGGCGGCAAGGAACACCTGGTCGACGGCAGGCAGACCGGTCGGCTGCTGCGCGCTCCGCGCGGCGAGGGCGGCTTCGGCTACGACCCGGTCTTCCTCGGCGACGGCCAGGAGCGTACGAACGCCGAACTCTCACCGACCGAAAAGGACGCGGTAAGCCACCGGGGCAAGGCACTCCGTGCCCTGGCGAAGGTCATCGCCAAAGTCCTGCTGCCGCTCTAACCCCCCACCCCCCACCCCCCACCCCTTTCCCTCGTCGATCTTGCAGTTGTGGCGCCAGGAATTGACCGTTTCGCCTGGTATGCGTACGACCACAACTGCAAGATCGGCGCGGGGGCGGCGCTAGGGGAGGGGGCCGATTTCTGACTCGATCGTGGTGCGTAGGTCCGGGCCGGAAACCACCGCGCGGGCGGCCTCCAGGGCCGGGGCGAGGAAGATGTCCGGGCCGGGTTCCCCGGCGAACCGGGCCACCGCGTTCACCGCGGCCCGACCGGCCGGTGACGGGGTCAGCGGGGCGCGCAGTTGCAGTCCGCGTACGCCGGCCAGCAGTTCCACCGCGAGCAGGCTGGTCAGGTTGTCCAGCACCGTACGGAGTTTGCGGGTGGCCGCCCAGCCCATCGAGACGTGGTCCTCCTGCATCCCGCTGGTGGGCAGGGAGTCCACCGAGGCCGGGGCGGCCAGCCGGCGGTTCTCCGCCACGATCCCGGCCGCGGTGTACTGGGCGATCATCAGCCCGGAGTTGACCCCGGCGTCCGGGGTGAGGAACGCCGGCAGGTCCCGGTTGCGGGTGATGTCGAGCAGCCGGTCCACCCGACGCTCCGAGATCGCGCCCACCTCGGCGGCGGCGATGGCGAGGAAGTCGGCGGCGAAGCCGAGCGGGGCGCCGTGGAAGTTACCGGTCGACTCGACCCGACCGTCCGGCAGCACCACCGGGTTGTCGACGATGGAGAGGAGTTCCCGTCCGGCGACCGAGGTGACAAAACCGAGGGTGTCCCGGGCGGCGCCGGCGACCTGCGGGGCGCACCGCATCGAGTACGCGTCCTGGACCGCGTGCACCAGGTCGTTGCGGTGGGAGTCCATGATGTCCGACCCCTGGAGCAGCCGGTGGATGTTCGCCGCCGAGACGGCCTGCCCCGGATGCGGGCGGATGGCGTGCAACTCGGGCTGGAACGGCCGGTCGGTGCCGAGCATCGCCTCGATCGCCAGGGCGGCGGTGACGTCGGCCATCGCGAACAGGTGTTCCGCGTCCCCGATCGCGAGCAGCAGCATGCCGAGCATGCCGTCGGTGCCGTTGATCAGCGCCAGCCCCTCCTTGGCGGCCAGCTCGATCGGGGCCAACCCGGCCCGGTGCAGGGCCACCGAGGCGTCCTCGCGGGTGCCGCCGCCCTTGCCGAGGATCCACCCCTCGCCGAGCAGGGCCAGTGCGCAGTGCGCCAGCGGGGCCAGGTCACCGGAGGCGCCGAGCGAGCCGTGCTCCGGCACCCACGGGGTGATGTCGTGGTTGAGCAGGTCGACCAGGGACTGCGCGACCAGTGGCCGGACCCCGGAGTGGCCGAGCGCGAGCGAGCGTACGCGCAGCAGCATCATCGCCCTGACCACCTCGCGGGGCATCGGGGCACCGATCCCGGCGGCGTGGGAACGGATCAGCGCGTGCTGCAGCTCCGCCCGGCGCTCGGGGGCGATGAAGGTGTTGGCGAGCGCGCCGAAGCCGGTGGAGACCCCGTAGACCGGGCGGCCGTCCTGTTCGATCCGGTCCACGATCGCCCGGCTGGTCTCCATCGCCGCGATCGTGGCGGGGTCGAGCACAACCGTGGCCGAGCCGCGGGCGACGGCGACGACGTCGGCGGGGGTGACGCCGGTGGGGGTGACGGTGACTACTGACATTGCGGTACTCCGTTGTGCAGGACCTGGCGGATCAGCGGTACCCCTGGCCGGTAGGCCAGGTGCAGATACGAGGGCGCGTCGAGGATGGTCAGGTCGGCCCGCGCGCCCCGGCGCAGCACGCCGACGTCGTCGCGGCGCAGCGCCCGTGCCCCGCCGGCGGTCGCGGCCCAGACCGCCTCCGCCGGGGTCATTCCCATTTCGCGTACGGCGAGAGCGATGCAGAACGGCACCGACGAGGTGTACGACGAGCCGGGGTTGCAGTCCGTGGCGAGGGCGACCACGGCACCGGCGTCGAGCAGGCGCCGGGCGTCCGGGTAGACCGACCGGGTGGAGAACTCGGCACCGGGCAGCAGGGTGGCGACCGTCTCCGAACCGGCCAGCGCGTCGATGTCGGTGTCGGTGAGGTGGGTGCAGTGGTCCGCGCTGGCCGCGCCGAGTTCCACCGCGAGCCGCACTCCGGGACCGGGGCCGAGCTGGTTTGCGTGCAGGCGTACGCCGAGACCGGCGGCCTGACCGACGGTGAGGATCGCGCGGGCGTGGTCGGCGTCGAACGCGCCCCGTTCGCAGAACACGTCGATCCACCGGGCGTACGGCAGGGCGGCGCGCAGCATCGGCCCGCAGACCAGGCTGACGTAGTCGTCGGGCCGGTCGGCGTACTCGGCGGGGACGACGTGGGCGCCGAGGAAGGTGGTCTCGGTGCTGAACTCACCGGCGATCCGCAGCGAGCGGGCCTCGTCGGCGACGCTGAGCCCGTACCCGCTCTTGATCTCGATCGTGGTGGTGCCCTGGCGCAGCGCCTCGATCCGCAGCCGGGAGACGTTGGCCCGGAGCGTGTCGTCGCTGGCGGCGCGGGTGGCGCCGACCGTGGTCCGGATCCCGCCGCCGGTGTACGGCTGACCGGCCATCCGGGCCGCGAACTCGGGTGCCCGGTCACCGGCGAAGACCAGGTGCGAGTGGCTGTCCACGAATCCGGGGAGCACCGCCGCGCCGTCGGCGTCGATCCGCCCGTCGGCGGCCGGGGCGTACTTCGCCGGGCCGAGCCAGGCGATCCGGCCGTCCTCGACCAGGACCGCCGCCCGGCGCCGGATGCCGAGCGGGCCGCTCTCGCCGTAGGGCTCGTTGGTGACCAGCTCACCGATGTTGTCGACCAGCAGGCTCGGCCCCGGGTGGGCGCTCACCGCCACACCCGCGCGATCGACCGGTGAAGTTCGGCGGCCACGTCGATCGACACGTGCCGGCCGTCCCGGACCACCGCCCGACCGTCGACCAGTACGTCGGTGACGTCGGCGGCGGTGGCGGCGAAGAAGACCCCGGCGGGCGGCACCGCCGCGGTCCGTACGCTGTCCAGCCGGACCGTGACCAGGTCGGCCCGGTTGCCGGCGGCGATCGTGCCGGCGTCGGTCCAGCCCAGCGCGGCGTGCCCGGCGGCGGTGGCGGCGTGGGTGAGCGCGGCCGGGGTGAAGTGCCCGCGCCGCTCGGTACGCAGCCGCTCGTCGAGTTCGACCGCCCGCGCCTCCTCGAACAGGTCGATCACGGCGTGGCTGTCCGAGCCGAGGCTCAGCGGGCTGCCGGCGTCGGCGAGGGCGCGGGCCGGTCCGATCCCGTCGGCCAGGTCCCGTTCGGTGGTCGGGCAGAGGCAGGCGCCGGTGCCGGTCTCGCCGAGCAGGGCCACCCCGTCCTCGGTCAGGTGGGTGGCGTGCACCGCGGTCGAGGTCGGCCCGAGTACGCCCATGTCGGCGAGGAGCTGGACCGGGGTGCAGCCGTGGGTGGCGAGGCAGGCGTCGTTCTCGGCCCGCTGCTCGGAAAGGTGGAAGTGCAGGGGCCCGCCGTTGTTGCGGTAGGCGAAGGTGGACAGCGAACCGAGCGGGACCGCCCGGACCGAGTGCAGCGCGGCACCGAGCAGCAGATGCGCCGCGGCCCCCAGCTTGCCGTGCCGGTCCGACCAGGCGTCCACGTCCCGGTCGCCGAACCGGCGCTGCACCCCGTGCAGCGGCTCACCGTCCACGGTGGAGGTCAGGTAGAGCGTGTCCAGCAGGGTGAGCCGGACACCGGCCTGGTCGGCAGCCTCGACCAGCGCGGCACCCATCACGTTCGGTTCGTCGTACGGGGTGCCGTCGGGCTGGTGGTGCAGGTAGTGGAACTCGCCCACGCAGGTGATCCCGGCCAGCGCCATCTCGGCGTACGTGGCTCGGGCCAGGGCCAGGTAGGTGTCCGGGTCGAGTCGCCCGGCGACCTCGTACATCCGGTCCCGCCAGCTCCAGAACGTACCGCCGTCGGTCTGGGTGTGGCCGCGCAACGCCCGGTGAAACGCGTGCGAGTGGGCGTTCGCCAGCCCCGGCAGGGTGACCCCCGGCAGCCGCCGCACGCCTGGCGGCACCTGCACCCCGGCGGTCACCCCGGTGAACCTGCCGTCGGCGATCTCGATCAGCACGTCGGGGGTGGGTGACTCGTCGCCGGGCAGCCAGGCGTACTCGGCGTGGAACCGTTGTGTGCTCATGCGTCCTCCACCGGTTCGAAGTCGGTGCCGCCGCTGCTCCGGGCGCCGATCGGTGCCGGTTCGCAGGCCAGGGCGGCCAGCACGTCGGCGAGCCGGGTCACCCCGGCCGCGCAGTCGTCGTCACCGGCGGTCTCGGCCGGCGAGTGCGACACCCCGGTCGGGTTGCGGACGAACAGCATCGCCGTCGGCAGATGCGGTGCGAGCACCCCGGCGTCGTGCCCGGCGGCGGTCGGCAGCACCGGTACGCCGTCGTCCAGCACCCGCCGGAACAGGTCGATCAGACCACCGTCGAACTCGACCAGCGGGGTGACCGACTCGGCTGTCAGCCGTACGCCGGTCCCGTCCCGGACCGCCCGCTCGGCCGCCTTCTGCCCGACGGCCCCGACCAGGGCGGCGAGCGTGGCGACCTCGGCGGCGCGGGCGTCCAGCCAGCCACGGACCAGCGACGGGACCGCGTTGGTGGCGTTCGGTTCGACCTCGACCCGGCCGACGGTGGCCTGGGCCCCGCACCGCCGGGCCTCCTTGTTCGCGGCGAGAACGGTGAAGGCGTACGTGAGCATCGGGTCGCGCCGGTCGCTCATCCTGGTCGTCCCGGCGTGGTTCGCCTCGCCGGTGAAGTCCATCCGCCAGCGCCCGTGCGGCCAGATCCCGCTGGCCACGCCGACCGGTGCGCCCAGGTCGACCAGGGCCCGGCCCTGTTCGATGTGCAACTCGACGAAGGCGCCGATCCGGCCGAGGAGGTCCGGTCGGGCACCGGCCGGCCGGGCACCGAGTGCCTCGGCCAGGGTGGTTCCGTCCCGGTCGGTGAGTGCCGCCGCCCGCTCCACCGGCAGGTCGCCGGTGAGCAGCCGGGATCCGAGGCACGGTACGCCGAACCGGGCACCCTCCTCCTCGGCGAACGCGACGACCCCAATCGGCCGGTACGGCACCCGCCCCTGTTCGCGCAGCCGGTCGAGGGCGAGGAAGGCGCTGACGATGCCGAGCGGGCCGTCGTAGCCGCCCCCGTGCGGTACCGAGTCGAAGTGGCTGCCGACCAGGACCGCGTCACCCTGTCCGGGGTCGCCGTACCAGGCGAACAGGTTGCCGTTGCCGTCCTGTTCGACCGGCAGTCCCCGGTGGGCGGCCTGCCGTCGGAACCAGTCCCGCAACCACAGTTCCGGCTCGCCGAACGCGTACCGCAGGTAACCCCCGCTGACCGGATCACGGCCGATCGGGGCGATCTCGTCCCACAGGGCCCGGAACGCCGCCACCCCGTCGGATCCCTCGGTCACCGTTGCTGACAACGCGTACCCCTCCCTACGCCCGGTCCATCGGCACCGGCAGGCCGGTACGGGTGGCCACCTCGGCGGCGCTCGGGTAACCGGCGTCGACGTGCCGGAGCACCCCCATCGCCGGATCGTTGGTGAGTACGCGTTCGATTTTCTGCCCGGCGAGCGCGGTGCCGTCGGCGACGCAGACCTGCCCGGCGTGGATCGACCGCCCGATGCCCACCCCGCCACCGTGGTGGATGGACACCCATGATGCCCCGCTGGCGGTGTTGACCAGCGCATTCAGCAGCGGCCAGTCGGCGATCGCATCCGATCCGTCGGCCATCGCCTCGGTCTCCCGGTACGGCGAGGCGACCGATCCGGCGTCCAGGTGGTCCCGCCCGATCACCACCGGTGCGGAGAGTTCGCCGGAGGCGACCATCTCGTTGAACCGAACCCCGGCCCGGTCCCGTTCGCCGTACCCGAGCCAGCAGATCCGGGCCGGTAGCCCCTGGAACGCGACCCGTTCACCGGCGAGCCGGATCCACCGGGCCAACGACTCGTTCTCCGGGAACAGTTCGAGTACGGCCCGGTCGGTGGCGGCGATGTCGGCCGGGTCGCCGGAGAGTGCCGCCCAGCGGAACGGCCCCCGACCCTCGGTGAACAGCGGTCGGATGTACGCCGGCACAAAACCGGGGAAGTCGAAGGCGCGCTCGTACCCGGCGAGTTGGGCCTCGCCCCGGATCGAGTTGCCGTAGTCGAAGACCTCGGCACCGGCGTCGAGGAAGCCGACCATCGCCGCCACGTGCCGGGCCATCGAGGACCGTGCCCGGTCGGTGAACTCGGCCGGCTTGGCGGCGGCGTACTCGGCCGCGTCGGCGAGTTCGACACCCACCGGCAGGTAGGAGAGCGGGTCATGGGCGCTGGTCTGGTCGGTGACGATGTCGATCTCGACCCCGCGTACCAGCAGCTCGGGGAAGACCACGGCGGCGTTGCCGACCACCCCGACCGACAGCGCCCTGCGTTCCCGCTTGGCCGCCAGCACCGCCTCGACCGCCTCGTCCAGGTTGTCCGCGACCCGGTCGAGGTAGCGGTCCTTGACCCGGCGGGCGAGCCGTTCCGGGTCGATGTCGACGATCAGGCAGGCGCCGCCGTTCATGGTGACCGCGAGCGGCTGCGCGCCGCCCATCCCGCCGCAGCCGGCGGTGAGGGTGAGGGTGCCGGCGAGGGTGTTGTCGAACCGCTTGGCGGCGACCGCTGCGAAGGTCTCGTAGGTGCCCTGCAAAATACCTTGTGTACCGATATAGATCCATGATCCGGCGGTCATCTGGCCATACATGGTCAGACCAAGGTGTTCCAGGCGGCGGAACTCGGGCCAGGTGGCCCAGTCACCGACCAGGTTCGAGTTGGCCAGCAGGACCCGGGGCGCCCACTCGTGCGTACGCAGCACCCCGACCGGACGGCCGGACTGGACCAGCATCGTCTCGTCGTCGCGCAGCTCGGTGAGGGTCCGGATCAGCGCGTGGTACGAGGGCCAGTCGCGGGCGGCGCGGCCGGTGCCGCCGTACACGACCAGGTCCTCGGGGCGCTCGGCCACCTCCGGGTCGAGGTTGTTCATCAACATCCGCATGGCCGCTTCCTGGGCCCAACCGACTGCGGTACGGGTACTGCCGCGCGCGGCACGAACGGGCTGGTACATCGGGGTCTCCTGGCGCAACGGTGGGGGAGTGCGGACTCAGGTGAGGAACACCTGGCGGCGGGCGGCGGACTGTTCGAACTCCTCCAACCGGCGCTGGGTGTGGCTGGGTGCGGCGTCGCAGATCGCCTGGAGCAGCACCATGGCCAGGGTCATCGGGGCGGTGTGCAGGTCGAACACGAGTTGGGCGCCGACGGCGGCGGGCAGCACGATGTCGGCGTACTCGGCGGCCGGGCTGACCGCCGAGTCGGTGATCACCACGACGGAGAGCCCGGCGTGCCGCGCCTCGCGGAGCGCGTCGAGGGACTCGCGCGGGTAGCGGGGCAGCACGATGGCGAGCAGTGCGGTCGCGCCGGCCGTACGGGCTTGGTCGAGCCGGTCGGCGAGCAGGCTGCCGCCGGTGTCGAGTACGCGTACGTCCGGGTGCACCTTGGCGGCGAAGTACGCGAAGTACGAGGCCAGCGGGGCGGCGGCACGCAGTCCGAGCACCGGCAGTGGGCGGCTGTTGGCGAGCAGTGCCCCGGCGGTGGTCACCTTGTCCGGGTCGGCGAGCTGTTCGGCGAGCCGGTGCAGGTTCTCCACCTCGGCGCTGACCGCGCGTTGCAGTTCGTTGCCGGCCGGTACGTCGGACGCCGGACGGCCCCGCTCGACGGCGGTGATCTGGCGCAGTCGGCGGCGCAGGGCGGGGTAGCCGTCGTAGCCGAGGGCGATCGCGAACCGGGTGACCGAGGGCTGGCTGACCTGGGCGAGTTCGGCGATCTCGGCCGCCGACAGGTACGCGGCCGAGGCGGCGTGCTGGACCAGGCTGTGCGCGATCCGCCGTTGCGTCGGGGTCAGCCGGATGCCGTGGAACAGGTCGAGGACCTGGTCCGTCGGGGGTGTCGCGGCAGCACCGGGACCCGGCTCGGGCACAGCGACCATTACCGCATCTCGGACAAGTGAATCATCATTCACGGGAGCACTCTATGCATGAAATCATTCACCTGGCAATGAGGCTCGGCCGAACAGAGATGGACGGGTATATCCCAACGGGCCACCCGCAACGTGATACAACCAACACCGTGGATGGGACCAGACTCCGGCGCACCATCGCTCGTACTCCGCTCGCCCCCGTGGCGGCCTTTCCGAAACGGTTGCTCCGGGTGGCCCGGCACGACGCCCGGGTGCTCGGCGTCTCCGCCCGCTGGCTGCTCACCTCGCGTGAACACCACAACTACACGTACGACCTGACCCGGCTCAGCCGCGACCACCTCGCCTGGTTCGTCAGCGTCATCACCGACACCCCGGTCAAGCAGATCCGGGACTACCTGGCCGAGATCGAGTCCGACGCCACGCTCCGGCAGCACATCGAGCGGACCACGGCCGCCTCGGCGCGCCGGGGACTGGCCGACCGGCACGTCCGCTACGCCCGCCGGATCGGCTGGTACGCGATCGTCCGCGCGACCCGACCGGCACACGTCGTCGAGACCGGGGTGGACAAGGGGCTCGGCACCTGCGTACTCGCCTCCGCCCTGCTGCGCAACACCGCCGAGGGACATCCCGGCCGGGTCACCTCGCTGGACATCAACCCCGAGGCCGGTTACCTGGCCCGGGTCGAACCCTGGTCCGAGGTGGTCGACCTGGTCATCGGCGACTCGATCGCCTCGATCCGGGAACTCGACCGACCGGTCGACCTGTTCCTGCACGACAGCGACCACAGCGCCGGACACGAACGCAACGAGTTCGAGGCGGTCGAGCCGAAACTGGCGGCCGAGGCGATGCTGCTCACCGACAACGTCACGGTCACCAACGTGCTCGCCGAGCACGCCGAGCGCACCGGCCGCCGGTTCCTCGCCTACCGGGAAACCCCGGCCCGGCACTGGTTCCCCGGCGACGGCATCGGAGTCGCCTGGTAGTCCGAGGCACCCGTCGGTCCCCGACGGCGTGCGATCCTGGCCGAATGCGAGTGGTCTCGATTCACACGTACCCGGTGAAGGGCTGCCGCCGGATGGACCGCGACACGGCCCGGGTCGAGCCGTGGGGCCTGGACGGCGACCGGCGCTGGCTCGTCGTGGACGAACACGGGATCGGCCTCACCCAGCGCCAGCACCGGGAACTGGTGACGCTGCGGGCGGTGTCCCGGCCCGGAGGGCTGACCCTGTCCGCACCGGGGCTGGCCGCGCTCGACCTGGCCGAACCATCCGGCGGCGAGGCGATCGAGGTCCGGGTCTTCCGGGGTCGGCCGCCCTCGCCCGTACGCGCCGCGGGTGCCGAGGCCGACGAGTGGCTCCACCGACTGTTGGGACGCGCGGTCCGGCTGGTCTGGCTCGGTGATCCGGCCCGCAACCTTGTTCCCTGGTCGGTTTCGCCCGGTTCCGGGGCCGAGGTGAGCTTCGCCGACGGCACTCCGCTGCTGCTGGTCAACACCGCGTCACTGGACGCGTTCAACGACTGGCTGGTGGAGTCGGGCAGTGTCGAGGGGCCGCTGCCGCTGAGCAGGTTCCGTCCCAACCTGGTGATCAGTGGTGCCGCGCCGTGGGCCGAGGGGGAGTGGGTCGGCCGGCGGATCCGGATCGGCGGGGCGATCTTCCACGGCGCCGCCGAGTGTGGCCGCTGCCTGGTCGCGACCATCGACCAGGAGACCGGGGAGCGGGGGCAGGAACCGCTACGGATGCTCGCCAGACGGCGGAACATCGGCCAGAAGCTCCTCTTCGGCCTCCAGATGACGGTGGAGGCCACTCCGGGCGGATCCTCCGGCGGGGACCGCACGGTCACCGTGGGCGACACCGTGGAGGTGCTCGGCTGACCGGTCGGGCGCATCCGGCACGGGCTGTTGCGCGGGTGGAGGTGGTGCGGCAACATCGGAGGCCGTGACTGCACCCGGCACGGCCTCAGAGAACGGCACCCCGGCCGACGACACCGGCACACGCCGGTCGAACCGACGGATCGGGCACTGGTTGACCGGTGCAGGTGTCGCCGTACTCGCCGCCGTGCTCGGCATCACCCTCGCCGTACGCTCCGGCGCCTCCCCGGCCTGCGCTGCGCCACCGACCGGCAGCACCGTCCACAAGGGAAAGGCCAGCTTCTATGACGCGGGCCGGTCCGGCGGCAACTGCTCGTTCCCGAGCGTCCCGGCCGACCGGCTCTACGTCGCACTCGGCCCGTCGGAGTACGCCAAGGCGGCGGCCTGCGGCGGCTACCTCGACGTGACCGGTCCGAAGGGCAAGGTCCGGGTGGTGGTCATGGACCAGTGCGCCGGTTGCGCACCCGGTCACATCGACCTCTCCGAGGAGGCGTTCGCCCGGATCGGCGACCGGGCGCAGGGTGTGGTGCCGGTGACGTACCGGGCGGTGGTCGACCCACCGGTCAACGGAGGGCTCACCTTCCGGATGAAGGACGGCGCCTCCCAGTGGTGGTTCGCGGTGCAGGTGGGCAACCACGGCAACCCGCTCCGCTCGGTCGAGGCGAAGGGAACCACCGGCGGGTTCCGCGCGGCGGCCCGCCAGGACTACAACTACTGGATCATCGACGGTGGAATGGGCGCCGGGCCGTACAGCATCAGGGTCACCGACGTGTACGGGCACCAGACGACCGCCACCAACATCCGGATGGCCCCGGAGCAGCTCCAACGCAGCACGGTCTCCCTCTCCGGAGCAGGTACGCCGCCCAGCGCCGCCCGTACGCCCGGCTCCTCGCCCTCGGCCCCACCGGCCCCGACCGTGAGCGCGGCCCCGACCGCGCCCACCCCGACCCCGCCGTCGCCCACCCCGGCGGCCCCGACCAGCCCGGCGGCAACCCTCGAAGCCCTCGCCGGCCCCGACCCGGCCAACAACTCCCGCTGCTGAAACCCCCCGCCGGGCCCCCATCCGTGATCGCGGAGAGTTTGGCCGGCTATGGCGAGCCGAACTCTTCGCGATCACGGGTCTTCCGCGAAGTTGAGGGGTGGCTGCTGTGTGGCATGGGTCTTCGGGGGGCGGGAGGGGGCGGATAGGTTTCGAGTCATGAGCGATCTGGCCTTCCTCGACTCCACCCGTTCCTCGTATGACTTTGTGGCCGCGGGGTATTCCGCCCGGTTCGCGGACGAGCTGGCTGGGCAGCCGGTGCTGCGGAGCCAGCTGACCCTCTTCGCGGAGCTGGCGTCCGGGCCGACCGCTGACGTGGGGTGCGGGCCGGGGCACGTGACGGCGTTCCTGCGCGAGCAGGGGCTCGACGTGTTCGGGGTCGACCTGTCGCCCGGGATGGTCGAGCAGGCCCGGACCAACTACCCGGAGCTGCGGTTCGAGGTCGGCTCGATGACCGGGCTCGACCACCCCGACCGGAGCCTGTCCGGCCTCAACGCCTGGTACTCGACCATCCACATCCCCGACCAGGAGTTGCCGGGCGTGCTGGCCGAGTTCCACCGGGTGCTGGTCCCGGGAGCACCGCTGATGCTGTTGTTCCAGATGGGCGACGCTCCGAAGCACTTCGCCGAGGCGTGGGGCTACGACGTCGACCTGGTCCTCTACTACCGTCGCCCGGAGACCGTCACGGAGATGCTGACCGAGGCCGGATTCCAGGTTGTCCTCACGACGGTCTGGGAGCCGACCCAGGTGCAGCCCAGAAAGCAGGCGGCATTTCTGTTAGCCCGCAAATCGGACTGAACCTGCCCCCACCCCGCCAACGATCCAGGGCAGGTAGCGCCCGTTGACGACAACTTGCCCTGGATCGGAGGGAGGGACAGGATTAGGAAAGCCGGGTGGGCGGCAGGAGTCCCGGTGCCGGGGTGAGAGGCAAGGTCCGGGCCGTGGCGGTACGGGCGGCGTCGGTGCTCTGTGGACCGCAGAGGGCCGTGTCGAGGAACTGGAAGAGCGCCGCGCTGATCGGGTCTCCGGCGTACTGGTAGTGGCTGGCGTTCTGCGCCACGCTCACCTGTCGTCTGCCGTCGGGGGAGTGCAGCGAGAGCGTGGTGTAGCCGAACACCTGGCCGTCGTGCCCGTACGCGTCACCGCAGGACAGCGGGAGCGACAGCAGGCCGAGCCCGTAGCCCAGTCCGGTCGGGGTCGGCAGGAAGCGCAGCAGGTCGGCCTGTTCGGCGGGGCGCAGCAGTCGGCCGCCGAGCAGCGCGCGGTAGAAGGTGTCCAGGTCGGCGGTGGTCGAGATCAGCTCACCGGCCGTGTACCCCCAGGACATGTTGTAGACGGTGAAGTCCCGCAGCTCGCCCTCGTACCAGGGGACGTAGCCCCGGCTGTGCGGGCCGGTGATGCGCGGGTCGGTGCCGGGGAAGTAGGTGTCGCGCAGGCCCAGGGGGCGCAGGATCCGGCGGCTGACCTCCTCGGCGGCGGGGCGGCCGGTGACCCGCTCCACGATCAACCCGGCCAGGATGTAGTTGGTGTTCGAGTACGAGAAGGCCGCGCCGGGCGGATTCGTCGCCGGCATGCCCAGCCCGACCCGGGCCAGCTCGTGGGGCCTGAACGTGGTGTTCCGGTGCTCCTCGACCAGCTCCGGTGTGGCGAACAGGACCTGGTCGTAGGTGCCGATCCCGCTGCGGTGGCCGAGCAGCATCCGTACGGTCACGGTGTCGTCCGGCATCAGGCCGGGCAGGTAGCGCCGGACCGGCGCGTCGAGCGAGATCCTGCCCTCACCGACGAGTTGCAGGACGGTGGCGGCGACGAAGGTCTTGGTGACGCTGCCGACCCGGTGACGGTAGTCGGGGCGTACCGGTCGGCCGGTGTTGATGTCGGCGATGCCGCTGGCGCCGCGCCAGGTGGCCCGGCCGTCGCGGACCTCGGCGAAGACACCGATCATGCCGGCGGCGTGGATCCCGGCGAGGGCGGTGTCGAGCGCCGCGACCGGCAGGTCGCCGTGCCCCGGACGTTCGATGGGTACGGGTCGGGCCGCTGCGACGGGACTCGCCAGCCCGCCGACCAGTACGACCGAGGCCAGGGTGCCGAACCAGAACAGGGACAGCTTGCGTGGTGGTGGTTTGCGCATGTTTCCTCCCGGATGGACGATCCGGGCTCGACCGTAGTAGCGCTTTGCAACTCTTATGGGCCGACTGCGTCGACTGTCCCGTTCATGAGTCCGGCTGAGCCGGCGATCCGTTCATAACGTCACCCACCCGGGGACGGAACGTGAGAATGAATCGGTGACCACCGGCGTCAGGTTGTTGCGCGGCCCCAACACCCCGATGCAGCCGGCGTTCCTGGAACTCTTCTACGACCTGGTGTACGTCTTCGCGCTCACCCAGATCACCCATCTGCTGGTGGACGACCTGACCTGGCGTGGCGCGCTGAGGGCGTTCGTCCTGCTCCTGGCCCTGTGGTGGATCTGGGTCCTGACCGCGTGGTTGACCGACCAGTTCGACCCGCAACACCCGCTGCTACAGCTCTACGTCATCCTCGTGATGCTCGGCGTCCTGCTGATGGCGATCGTGCTGCCCCAGGCGTTCACCAGGTACGGGCTGCTCTTCGCCCTCACCTACGTGACGATCCACCTCACCCGGCACGTCTTCATCATCGTCGCCGAGTGGGGCACCCAACTCGGGCAGCGGTCGACCCGGGCGGCCTTCTGGTTCACCGGCTCCGCCCTGCTCTGGATCCCGGGAGCGTTCGCGGAGGGTTGGTTGCGCGCGGTGCTCTGGTTGGCGGCGCTGATCATCGACTACGTCTCGGCCGCCCTGCGATGGCCCGCCCCGGGACTCGGGGAGGCACCCGGCTGGGAGATGACGATCCAGGAGAGCCACCTCGCCGAGCGGTACCGGCAGGTGCTCGTCATCGCGCTCGGGGAGATCATCCTGATCCTGGGGCTGACCTTCGCCGACGGGCACAAGGGCCTGACGCTGCACCGTACGACGGTGCTGGTGTTCGCGTTCGCCAGCACCGCGCTGATGTGGCGGCTCTACATCTACCGTGCTGGGGAGCAGCTCGGTGCCGCCATCGCGGCTTCCACGCGTCCGCACCGGTTGAGCCAGTGGTCCTCGTACGCGCACATGGTCATGGTGGCCGGCATCCTCCTGACCGCCGTGGGCTTCACGGTCATCCTCGAACACCCGGACGGCGACCCCGAGCCGGGGTGGACCGCCGGCATCGCGGGCGGCCCGGCCCTCTTCCTGGCCGGACGTGCCGCGTTCGAATACGTGATCTTCGGTCGGGTGTCCCGGCCACGGTGGGTCGCGATCATCCTGTTGGCCGTCGTCGCGGGCGCCGCGCTCTACCTTCCACCGGTGGCGACCGCCGCCGCCTCGACTCTCGTGCTGGCGGTGGTCGCCGTCTTCGACGCCCGCCGCGCCCACGGTCGGCCGCCCGAGCGACCCGCACCGGCCACCTGACCGTCGTGAAGTTTGCGGCGGCCCTCCGTGGCCGTGGGATCGGCCCTGCCCGCCGCTCAGCCGGCGGCGGTACGGGCAAGCTGGTGCGGCATGTTCCAGCCGTCGGCCAGCCGGGACGGGTGTACGTTGTCGCCGCCGCCGAAGAACTCGCAGAACTTCATGATCAGTGGATCCCAGCCGATCGGGTCGACGTGCTGCGTACCGGGGATGACCAGGCTCTCCTCGACGTGCGCGCGGAGCACCTCGACCTGGAACGCGGTGCAGTCGGGGGTGGGGCCGAAGGGGTACGCCTCGATCACCCGGCATTCGAGCTGGATCGGACACTGGGCGACCCGAGGCGGCGCGACCAGCTCCGACGGCTGTTCGGTCAGCCCGGCCAGGGCGAACTTGTCCGGCTCGTACCGGTACCCCTGCTCGCGCTTGTGCTCGGGCACCATGGGTGTGCCGGTGGTGAGCGCGATCCGGTCGACCGCGTCGACCATCGACGACGACGGCAGGTTGAGTACGCACTCCCGCTCGCGGAGCAGGTTCGCCGTCGTCTGTCCGCTGTTGCCGAGGCCGAGCATGGCGGACCGGCCCAGCCACCAGGCCGACGACATCGGTGCCAGGTTGGTGCTGCCGTCGGGATTACGGGAGCTGATCAGCACCACGGGGGTGCCGAAATAGAGCACCTTGAGCCCGGGGACAACGTGCATGGTCTGGCCTTTCGCGGAGTCGGTGGGACCTGGTCCACGCGTCGCCGCGCGGGCCATGAACCACTCTCCGCGCCCGTGCCGCCGGCCGCTGGCGGCGATCGGACCTGGCGTTCGGCCCGGTCAGACCAGTGGCAGCCACATCAGGATCTCGTCCCGGTCGTCGTCCGGGGCGAGTCGCAGCGCACCGGGCAGGCGACCGACCTCGCGGTATCCGCAGCGCTCGTAGAACCGTTCCAGGTTCAGCCCGCCCCGGACGGTCACCTGGAGCGCCTCCAGGCCCAGCTTGCGGCCGAGCCGTTCGGCCTCGCCCATCAGCGCCGCGCCGTACCCGGTGCCCTGCCGGTCGGGGTGCACCATCACCCGCTTGAGTACGCGCCAATGCTCCTTGAGCGCGAACCGGTTCGACGCGAAGATCAGGAAGGCGACCGGTTCGCCCGTGTCCGCGTACCCGACCAGCAGCCGGTCCGTTCCGGTGTCGATGCCGGCGAAGGCGTCCTCAGCCACGGGCAGGACCTGCTCCTCGGTGACCGGGGCGACAAAACCGACGGCACCTCCGGCGTTGGTCACCTCCGTCCAGAGCGTGACGAGCCGTTGCCGGAGCGCTGCGGTCAGCTCGGGATCGAGCACGAAGCGGAGGGTCACCGGGTCATCTTCGCCGGTTCCGTGCCGCGTACCCGGCCGGCGCTCGACCATGGTGACGACGGTAACAGCCGCAGTGGGCTGACAGAAGTTGAAATCTGTCAGTTGTCGACCCATACTTGAGTCCGAACCGAGTTGACCCTCGACGAGGAGAAGAACCAATCATGGAAACTCGCAAACTCGGCAACACCGGACCGACCGTCTCCGCCCTCGGCCTCGGCACCATGGGCATGTCCGACCTCTACGGCCCGGCCGACGAGACGGAGAGCATCAGCACCATCCACGCCGCCCTCGACGCCGGCATCTCCCTGCTCGACACCGGCGACTTCTACGGCATGGGCCACAACGAGATGCTGATCGGCCGGGCGCTGCACGAACGCGACCGTGACGACGTCAACATCAGCGTCAAGTTCGGCGGGCTGCGCGACCCCGACCTGGGGTGGAACGGGCTCGACGGTCGCCCCGAGGCGGTACGCAACTTCCTCGCGTACTCGCTGCGCCGGCTCGGCACCGACCACATCGACGTCTACCGGCTCACCCGGGTCGACCCGAACGTGCCGATCGAGGAGACCATCGGCGCCATCGCCGAGCAGGTCGAGAAGGGACACGTACGCCACATCGGCCTCTCCGAGGTCGGCGCCGACAGCATCCGGCGGGCCCACGCGGTGCACCCGATCAGCGACCTCCAGATCGAGTACTCGCTGATCTCACGGGGCATCGAGGCGGAGATCCTGCCGACCGTACGCGAACTCGGCATCGGCGTGACCGCGTACGGCGTCCTCGCCCGTGGCCTGCTCAGTGGCCGCTGGACCGCCGACCGGGAACTGACCCCCGGCGACTTCCGCAACACCGTGCCCCGGTTCAGCGGCGACAACCTGACCGCCAACCTGCGCCTGGTCGAGTCGCTGCGGGAGGTCGCGCAGGCCCGGGGAGCCACCGTCGCCCAGGTCTCCATCGCCTGGGTGCTCGCCCAGGGTACGGACATCGTGCCCCTGGTCGGCGCCCGTCAGCGGGACCGGCTGGCCGAGTCGCTCGGTGCGCTGGACCTGAAACTGACCCCGGACGACCTGGCCGCGATCGAGCGGGCCGTACCGGCCGGGTCGGCCGCCGGGACCCGTTATGCCACCCCCTACATGACCCACCTCGACAGCGAACGGTGAGATGGTGCCCATGGCCGACACCACTCTGACCTCCGGGCAGATCCTCGAAGCGGCGGAGGACGTCCTCCGCCGCTTCGGCCCCGCCAAGACGACCGTGGTCGACGTCGCCCGCGTCCTGGGCGTCAGCCACGGCAGCGTCTACCGGCACTTCGCCAGCAAGGCGGCGCTGCGCGAGGCGGTCGCCGAGCGCTGGCTCGACCGGGCGCACGCCCCGCTGCCCGCGCTGACCACCGCCGACCTGCCCGCCCCACAGCGGCTGCGCGCCTGGGTCACCACGCTCGCCGCCGAGAAGCGCGGCAAGGCGCTGGACGATCCGGAGCTGTTCGCCACCTACATGGTGCTGGTCAACGAGGCTTCGACGGTGGTGTCCGCGCACGTGGACGACCTGATCCGGCAACTCGCCGTGATCATCGGTGACGGGGTGGCCGACGGGGACTTCAGCATCTCCGACGTGGACCGTACGGCGCGGGCGGTGCTCCAGGCGACCGCCCGCTGGCACCATCCCGCGCACGCGGCCGAGTGGGGCGAGCCTGGGATCGCCGACGCCCTGGAAGCAGTCTGCGACCTGCTCCTCGACGGCCTGCGTCGCCGCGACTGACGAGCGACGGGTACGACGAAGGTGTGGACCACGCCGCTTCGTTCAGACTCGCTCCAGGCTCACAGCAGGTGAATTCGCTCGGTTCCGCCGTCCGGGTGCCGCACGGCGAGGCTCCCGCCGCAGTGCTCCACCAGCCCCAGCACCAGGTTGTGCACGACCAGCGCCCGGTTGATCGTGTCCGTCTTCGTGTCCCCGGTCCGTGTGCAGGCCGCGTCCAGGGCGTCAACCGCGCGCGGGCCGAGGTTGACCGTGACCTTCTTCAGCGGGGGCCGGTCCGGCTCGGTCAGGGAGCCGCACCTGTCCTTCCCGGCGACTCGCCGCACGTGACCTCGCGTCGCCTTACCTGAACCGCCCACGCGAGCTGCGCGCACCCGTCCGGGGTGCACTGCCGGCATGTTCCCGGCTGCCACGGGTGCGGACCCGGCTGGTGCTGACGCAACGTCAGATCGACCGCCATCCGAATCGCCGCTGCGGTGAGTGGTTCGTCCATCCGGCTCATCCGGCAGACGCCTCCCGCACGATCGCGGTGACGCGTACGTAGTTGCCGAAGCACGGCAGGTGCCCGGTCCGATCCGGGTCGGTGCACGTCGACCAGTGGGCGGACACCCACACTTCCTGCTCGCCGTCGCGGGTACGCGGGTCCGCGCGGTCGACGGCGACCACCCGGATCGTGGTCTCCTCCGAGGCAAGGTGTCCGCTGACGTACCACTCTCCCGGCTGGAGGTGCAGAAGCGCGCCAGCGGGCACCCCGCCGCGTAGGCCGGTCACCACTCACCCGGCGTCGCGACGAGCCCCCGCGCCCAGTCAAGGGCCGGACAGGTTCCGTCGTCCTCGCATTGCGCGCACGTACTGTCTCGGTGCTGCGCCACGATCCGGAGCGCGTCCCGGATCATCTGCGCGGCGTCGCTCATGACGCCCCCCACCAGGCCGCTTGCCGAGAGTTGAGCCGGCGTCGGGTCCCCGGATCCGACCGGTAGGCCCTTCCGACCCTCACAGTCCCCGCCACCAGAGCCGGACGCGGATCCACCGAGCGGGCCGGCTCGACCCGTGCCGGTGCCGGACCGGGATTCACCTGCTCGACCGGCTCGGGGTCGGGGTCCAGGAACCACTTCCGTCGGGTGCTGTTGATCGCTGCCATCGCCCACCTCCAGTAGGTGGGGCGCGAGCGACGCCACTACCGCCGCCGCGCCCCGGGGCGCCGGGCAAGCCACGGGAGGCTGGACCGGCGCCCGACCAGGGATCCCGCCACCGCTCATCTTGGTTGCTGGCCGGAGTCGGGCGGTGACGGGATCAGTTCAAAAGCTAGTCGACTAGGTAGGCTCTGGCAATAGGCCGCGCCAAACTTGGCGTACTAGCTTTAGGGGTCGAGCTGTGATCGACTGGTCGGGCTGACCGGAGGTATCACCATGCCCAAAACCACACCCGCGTACCTACAGCTCGCCGCCATCCTGCGCACCCAAATCCTCACCGGCGAACTGCCGCCCGGCGCGAAGCTGCCCAGCGAAACCAAGCTCATGGCCGCCCACGACATCAGTCGCAGTGTCGCGAAGTGGGCCATCGCCACCCTCAAGGGCGAGGGCCTCGTCATTGGCCGGGCCGGGTCCGGGGTCTACGTGCGCGACGGCAGCCGCCTCATCCGCTACGCCCACGGCCGCAACATGCGGACCGCAGACGGGCCGACCTCCCCGTTCGCCCGAGACGCCGAGCGGGCTGAACGCACCCCGACGTGGGACCACGACAGCCGGCACGACGTCGCCGATGACCTGATCGCCCAGCGGCTCGCCATCGAACCCGGCGCACCGGTGATGCGAACCTCGTACCGGTTTGCTGCCGACGGCGATCCGATCCAACTCTCCACCTCGTGGGAGCCGCTCGCCATTACCGCGGGCACCCCGGTCGAGTGGCCGGAGGACGGTGCCGCGGTTGGTGTGGTGGCCCGGATGGACTCGATCGGGGTGCGGATCGACGAGTTTGAGGAGCGGCTCACGGACCGCCCGGCACTCCCGGATGAAGCGGAGGCGCTCGACCTGACCCCGTCCTCGGCACCCGTCTGGGTCATTGTGCGGACGTACTACGCGGACGGTGTGCCGGTGGAGACGGCCACGATCGTGCTGCCGCGCGGTCGCTACGAGCTGGTGTACCGGGTGCCCGTACTCTGACCGCCCCCGCCACCGGCCGCCGCACACCGGGTATCGCAAACGATCTTGCACTTGTGGTCGTTGGCAAATCGGGATGAGTGCCTTGATTCAGGCGCCACAAGTGCAAGATCGAGGACGAACCTGGTGCGGGAGGGGGGACTCGAACCCCCACGCCCGAAGGCACAGGAACCTAAATCCTGCGTGGCTGCCATTACACCACTCCCGCTGGCGGTACGAGTCTAGAGCCTCGGTGGCAGCCGCGCGCACGTACGTCCGGCGTACCGGGATCGGCCGACCGGACCGTCGCGCGGGAAGATCAGTCCAGGCCGAGGTCGCGGCGGAGCTTGGCCACGTGGCCGGTCGCCTTCACGTTGTAGAGGGCACGCTCGATCAGCCCGTCGGCGTCGATCACGAAGGTGGAGCGGATCACGCCAGTGACCGTCTTGCCGTAGAGCTGCTTCTCGCCGTACGCGCCGTACGCGGTCAGCACCGCCTTGTCGGCGTCGGAGACGAGCGGGAACGTGATCGCGTCGCGCTCGCGGAACTTCGCCAGCTTGGCGGGCTGGTCGGGGGAGATGCCGACCACCTCGTACCCGGCGGCCTGGAGCGAGGCGAGCGAGTCGCGGAAGTCGCAGGCCTGCTTGGTGCAGCCCGGTGTCATCGCGGCCGGGTACGCGTACAGCACGACCTTCCGACCGCGTAGCTCCTTGAGGGCAAGGGTCTTGCCGTCGTCGGTCGGGAGGGTGAATTCTGGCGCCGAATCGCCCGGCGCGAGGCGAGAACCCGTCATGGGGCGTGACATTACCCCCGCCAGCAGGCACGATCTTGATCGGTGTCAGTAGTTGTTGCAAGATGTTGGCAACAAGGGCACGTTGGCAAATACGCTGCGATCCCGCCGGCACGGACCTTCACGCCGCGGGTGGGGAGGAATCAGTGCAGTCCATCGCGATGCACATCTCGAACGGGATCATCGACGGTCCCGTAGCCGCGATCTTCGCGGCGTTCGCGCTGGTGGTGCTCACGTTCTGCGTGATCCGCGCCCGGCGCGACCTAGACGACCGGCTGGCGCCGATGGCCGGCCTGGTGGCCGCGTTCATCTTCGCCGTCCAGATGCTGAACTTCCCCATCTTCACCGCCGGGGTCAGCGGACACCTGCTCGGCGGCGCGCTCGCCGCGATCCTGGTCGGGCCGTGGGTCGGCGCGCTCTGCGTGTCGGTGGTGCTGGTCGTCCAGGCGCTGGTCTTCAGCGACGGCGGCGTGGCGATGATCGGGCTGAACATCACCAACATGGCGATCCTCGGTACGGCCGTCGGTTACCTGCTGATCGCGCTCCTGCTCCGGGTCCTGCCGCGTACGCCGGCCGGGTTGGCGGTGACCGGGTTCGTCTCCGCCATGATCAGCGTCGTGGTCGCCTCGCAGGGCTTCATCCTGCAGTACTGGCTCGGCGGGACCACCGACCTCGGTGACTCGCTCGGTGGGCTGGCAGCCACCATGGCCGGCGCCCACCTCCTGATCGGCATCGGCGAGGGCCTGATCACCGCCACCACCGTGGTCACCGTCGCCAAGGTACGACCCGACCTCGTCTACGCCCTGCGCGGCCTGCGGCCGGTGCCGGTCCTGGCCGACCCGATCGCCGGAGGTACGCGATGAAACAGCGGAACTGGGCTTTCCTCGTCGGCGGGCTGCTGGTCGCCCTGCTGCTCGCCGGGGTGGTCAGCAACTTCGCCTCGTCCCACCCGGACGGGCTGGACTCCTCGCTGCGTGAGGGCTGCACCTTCGACGCAGACGACAACATCACCGGCGGGAGCTGCCCGGCACAGCAGACCAAGGACCACGAGCTGGCAGACAGCCCGCTGGCCGACTACGGGGTGCAGGGCGTGCGGAACTCGTACCTGTCCACCGGGTTGTCCGGGGTGGCCGGGGTGCTGATCACCTTCGCCCTCGGCGGTGGCCTGTTCTGGCTGACCCGCCGCCGGGGCACCGCCACGAGCGGACCCGCCGGAACCGGCGACACCGCCGACGCGACCGCCGTGACCGGCGTTCCGGCCGGCTCGGAAGCGGCGAAGTAGATGGGCGCCGGGCACGCGCACGTGCTCTACCGGGAGGGCGACTCGCCCGTGCACCGGCTCGCCCCCGAGGTGAAGATCACGGCGATGGTGGCCTTCAGCATCGCCGTGGTCGCCACCCCGAGACACGCGCTCTGGGCGTTCGGCGGGTACGCCGTACTGGTGGTCGTGGTGGCGGCGCTGGCCCGGATCGGCCCCGGTTGGTTGCTCAAACGATCACTGATCGAGCTGCCGTTCGTCTTCTTCGCCTTCGCGCTGCCGTTTCTCGGCCACGGCGAGCGGGTGAGCTGGCTCGGCCTGAGCCTCTCCGTCGACGGCCTGTACGGCGGCTGGAACATCCTTGCCAAGGGCACCCTCGGCGTACTCGCCTCGCTCTTGCTGGCCGGGACCACCACCATGCGGGACCTGATCCTCGGCCTGGACCGGCTGCACTGCCCGCAGGTCCTCACCCAGATCGCCACCTTCATGCTCCGCTACCTCGACGTGCTGGCCGGGGAGGCCCGGCGGATGCGGGTCGCCCGACTCTCCCGTGGCGACGACCCACGTTTCCTCTGGCAGTTGCGGGGCTTCGCGGCCGGGATCGGCGCGCTCTTCCTCCGCGCGTACGAACGCGGCGAGCGGGTCTACCTGGCGATGCTCGCCCGTGGCTACGACGGACGGATGCCGGCGGTGTGGCAGTCCACCGGAGCCGCGACCGCCGGGCACTGGGTCGCCGGTGCGGCCGTACCGCTCGCCGCCGCCGGCATCGCCGTCACCGCCCTGGTCCTCGGATGAGCCGCACCGGTGGCCGGACGGGCACCGCCCGCACCGGCCTGACCAGCGTCGACGCCACCAGTACGAGGCTGTCATGATCGATGCTGTGGAAACCGCCCCCTCGCTGGACGTACGCGGCGTGCGCTTCGCCTACCCCGACGGTCACGTCGCCCTGCACGGGGTCGACCTGACCGTGCCCAAGGGGGACAGGGTGGCCCTGCTCGGGCCGAACGGCGCGGGCAAGACCACGCTGGTGCTGCACCTGAACGGGATCCTCGCCGCGGCGCAGGGAACCGTCACCGTCGGTGGGCTGACCGTGGACCGGGACCGGGCCACCCTGGGCGAGATCCGTCGCCGGGTCGGCATCGTCTTCCAGGACCCCGACGACCAGCTTTTCCTGCCCACCGTCGCGGAGGACGTGGCGTTCGGCCCGGCCAACCTCGGGCTGCGCGGTGCCGAACTGGCCACCCGGGTCGACGAGGCACTGACCGCGGTCGGGATGAGCGAGCACCGGGACCGGGCACCGCACCACCTGTCGTTCGGCCAGCGTCGCCGGGTCGCGGTGGCCACCGTACTCGCCATGCACCCGGAGATCCTGGTGCTCGACGAGCCGTCGTCCAACCTCGATCCGGCCGCCCGCCGGGAACTGGCCGAGATCCTGCGCGAACTGCCGGTGACCCTGCTGATGGTCACCCACGACCTGCCGTACGCGTTGGAGCTCTGCGACCGGGCGGTGATCCTCGACGGTGGCCGGATCGTCGCCGACGGCGGCACGGCCGAGGTGCTCGCCGACGCCGACCTGCTGGCCCGGCACCGGCTCGAACTGCCCTACGGATTCGACCCCGTCGCGGCAGCCGCCCGAGGCTGATCGCCCGCCGCCGCGTCCCGGTGCACGACGCCACCGGCGCCGGGGGCGTCGCGTTCCACCGCGCGCAGCCGGAGCACACCGGCCAGCGTGCCGCCGACCCCGATCACGATCACGGCCGCGACCAGGACCCGCGCCGACGTCCCCGGCCAGGGCACCGGGGCCACCGACCGGCCGAACACCGCCGCGTTCGCGACCCCGGCGAACAGGGCGAGGCAGGCCCCGGACAGGGCCAGGGCGAAGTCGGCGGCCGGGCGCCTCGCCAACGCGTACGCCCCGGCGGCGAGCGCACCGAGTCCGGTGAGCAGCGGCCAGATCTGCCCGGCGAGCAGGCCCTGCGTCACCCCGCCCAGCCCGTCCGCCCCGGCGTCGATCTCGCGGGCCACCGCGAAGGCAACCGCACCCGCCCCGGCCAGGGCGAAGCCCCCGGCCAGCGTTGCCGTCACCAGGCGACCGGTACGCGTACCGGCCGGCAGCAGGCCGAGCGTGCCGAGGGCGAGCGCGCCGACCAGGCTCACCAACCACCACGGTCCGGGGCTCGGCGGCGGCAACCAGTCCAGGGTCCCGTGCAGCTCGATCGGGGTGACACCGTCGCGCAACGGGACCGTCCAGTCCCGGATCCGGTGCGTCCGGTCCGGGTCGGCGCGTACCTGCTCCGGTGGGGCCTCCTCCAGCCAGTGGGTGCGCTGGTCGTGCCACCGGGCCACCGGTTCGGTGCCGATCCGCTGCCAGGACGGCGGCAGGGTCGGGTCGGTCCCGGCCGGCGGTTCGGTGTCCCCGTCCAGGGTCCGGTTCAGGTACGTCGCGGGGGAGTTCCGGTTCTCGTACACCCCGTCGGGGCGGACCTCGAGGTAGGGCTCGCCGGCATAGCCGAGGACCTCGACGGTCCGGCCGGTCCGGTTGGTCAGCTCCAGCCGGGCGCCCGCCTCGACCGCCCGTACGGTGAGGCCGGGCAGGGCCGGGGCGAGCGCGGTGACCGAGGTCCGGTAGTCGGTGCCGTCCGGGGCGTCCGCACCGTGGGCGAGCGCCGGACTGCCCACCGCGAGCGCGCCGAGCAGGCCGGCGGCGCACACGGTGAGCAGTCGACGGATCACTTCGTGGCCGCTGCCACTGCCGCGTTGAGGGCGTCCGCGTTCGGGTTCACGCCCTTGCCGTTGACGAGTACGGTCGGCGTGCTGTTGATGTTCGCCCGGCTCGCCGCCTCGGTCACATGCGCGGTCCACGGCTTGAACGTACCGTCACGTACGCAGGACCCGAAGGTGCCCCCGTCCAGCCCGACCGAGGTCCCGATGCTGATCAGCTCGTCGTCGCTCAGTCCGGCACTGCCCTCGGCCGGCTGCCGGTTGAACAGCGCTTCGGCGTACTCCCGGTATTTGCCCTCGTTGGCCGCGCAGCCGGAGGCGGCGGACGACCGGGTCGAGTAGTTGGTGGAGGAGGCCCGGTCGAGGTACGCGACCGGGTGGAACTGGAGCTTCACCTTGTTCTCGCTGACGAGCTGGTCGAGCGTGCTGCCGGTGGACTTCTCGAACTGGCCGCAGAACGGGCAGATGAAGTCCTCGTAGATGTCGATGGTGACCGGCCCGTTGCCGACCACGATCGCGTTGCCGTCGGCGGTGGCGTTGGCCGGCGCGGTGAAGTCGCTGGTCGAAGGCTGGCTGGCGAAGACGCTCCAGCCGATCAGACCGGCGATCACCAGCACCGCGACCGCGATCAGCGAGGTCCAGATCGTGCGTCGGCGGCGGCGCTCACGGGCCAGTTGCTCGCGGACCACCCGGGCGGAACTCTTCTTCTGCGCCGCCTTCTGTCCCTTCTGTGCCTTCTGTGGTCCCTGTGCCTTCTGCGGGCCCTGCTGGGCCTTGTCCGGCCTGCGTCCCGAACCGCCTTGGCGGCCCGGCCCCCGTGGGCTACTCATCCTCGTCCTCCAGACGCTGCCCGCCGGCCATCCACCGGTCGATCGACAATGGGCTGCGCGGCCAGCGCAGCAGGAACGCCGCCATGATCAGGAACCCGATGTCCCGGAGGATCTCGGGCAGGTAACTCGGGGTCTGGCCGACGGCCAGCGGCCCGCCCTCGCTGAAGCACCCGCAGTCGATCGCCAGGCCACGGGCCCAGGCCGAGGCGATCCCCGCGATGAACAGCACCAGCAGGAGCGCGGAGACACCGGCGGCCAGTCGGGTGGCCAGCCCGAGGAGCAGGAGTACGCCGAGGGCGATCTCGACGAACGGCTGTGCCGCCCCGATCACCCTGGACACGTCGAAGGAGAAGATCTGGTACGCGTTCACGGCCCGGCCGGCGGCGGCCAGGTCACCGACTTTCGTGCTGCCGGCCCAGAACCACACCGCCGCCAAGCCGAGGCGTACGGCCAGCCCGAGCCACGGTTGGACGGGATCCCAACGCGCGCGTGCTGAGGTCACCATGGTCATGGCTCCTTAGTCGCCGGACCCTGCCGGGCGGTTCCGCTTCACAGCCAAGTCCCAGCAGCGCCCAGGAACCTCCCAGCCGATCTCCCGACAGCCCTTCCGGTTGATCCGCCGCCCGGATGGTTCAGCTCGCCAGCGCATCGCCGACCGCCTCGACCAGCTCGGCCCGCGCCCGCGCCACCCGGGACCGGATGGTGCCCACCGGCACCCCCTCCACCGCCGCCGCCTCGGCGTACGACAGCCCGAGGAGCTGAGTGAGGACAAACGCGCCGCGCCGCTCGGCGGGCGGCCCGCCGGAGCAGGTCCGCCGCACCGAACTGCCCGGCCGGATCCGGGTACGGGTGATCGGTGTGCGCCTGCCCGGTCAACCGCTCGTCCAACCGGCGTCGCCGGACCACCGTACGGAGATGGTCGGCGCAGGCCCGCCGGGCGATGCCGAGCAACCACGTACGCGCACTCGACCGGCCCTCGAACGCCGGCAGCGCTCGGAACGCGCGCAGATAGGTGTCCTGGAGCAGGTCGTCCGCGCTGTCCCGGTCGACCAGGGCGGCGGTGAACCGCCACACCTCGGCCTGGGTGGCCCGGACGAACGCCGCCTGCGCGGACGGATCCCCGTCGCGGGCACGCAACGCCCAGTGGGTCGCGTCGTCCAGGGCCAACGTCCGATCGGCTGCCGCCACCCCCGCTACCGAGATCATCTCGGCGTCCGTGATGGTCGTCACCACCGGCGGTGGGTCGACGGTGGCGCTGGCCTGGGCGGACTCGCGCGGGACGGGGATCACGACATCCGAGGTTACGCGCGCAGCCGGAGTGCGGGGCGGCCTTGGCTGGCTTGGGTGGGGTTGCGCACGGTCGGGAACTTTTCCGCCCCGGACATCGACTATCTCCCCATGACCTGCGACGAGGTACGGGTCGCGCTGTCCGCGCGGCTCGACGGAGAAGACCCGCGGGCGCCGCTGGAGGCGCTCGACGCGCACACCGTGACCTGCCCCGGCTGCCAGGTGTGGCTGGCCCGGGCGGAGGAACTCGGCCGGGTCATGAGCCGTGTCCAGGCGGTCGAGGTGCCGGACCTGACCGCCACCGTACTCGCGGCGGTGGCCGCCGACCCGGTGAACGCCGCAGCCGCCCGCCGCCGCGCCCAGGCCGCGTACGGCCGGCGCCAGATCCTCCGGGTCGCGGTCGCGGTGGCCGCCGTCGCCCAGTTCGCCATCGCCCTGCCCATCCTGCTCGCCGGTTTCGGCGTCGACCTCGACCTGCACACCAGCCGGGAGATGGCGTCGTTCGACGTGGCCCTCGCGGTCGGGTTCGCACTCGCCGCGTACCGACCGGAGCGGGCGCAGGCGTTCGTACCGGTCGCCTTCGTTCTCGCGGTCTGCCTCGCCGGTACCAGCGTGGTCGACATCGTGAACTCGACCACGGCCGTGGTGCACGAGATCGGCCACCTCGCCACGGTGGTGCAGGCCGGGCTGCTCTGGGCGCTCGGCCGGGTCACCCGGCGTACCGATCCGCCGCTCGGCGCGGCGGTGGTGGCGGGACGCGGGTGACACGAGGTCGCGCCGTGGTGGGTTTCTGGGCGAGCATGTCTCGCATGACTGCCGCACAAAGATCATGGGTATCGCGGGCCGGGGCGATGCTCGGCCTCCTGCTGGCGATGTTCGCCCTGCTGCTCGGGCCGGCCAGCCCGGCCAGCGCCCACGCGGTGCTGGTCAGCAGCAGCCCGGTCGCGGACGCGGTGCTGCCCAGCGCGCCCACCGAGGTGGTGCTCACGTTCAGCGAGGGCGTCCGGAACGTACCCGACAAGATCCGGGTGCTCGGACCGGACGGGGCGCGGGTGGACCGGGGCGAGCCGGTCTTCGACGGCGCCGTGGTGACCATCCCGGTCGACCCGGGCGGTCCCAGGGGCACCTACCTGGTCAGCTACCGGGTGATCTCCGCCGACAGCCATCCGGTGGCCGGGGGATACACGTACTCGGTCGGTGCCCCGTCCAGCCCGCCGACGGACACCGAGAACGACACCGTCGACCCGGCGATCACCGCCGCCGTCGCGGTCGGCAAATACCTCGGGTACGCCGGGCTGGTGCTGCTCGTCGGCCCGGTCCTGGTGCTCAGCCTGCTCTGGCCGCAGCGGCTGGACCGGCGCGGCCCGGCCCGACTGGTCTGGACCGGGTTCGGCCTGGTCACCGCGGCGACCCTGATCGGGATCTGGCTCCAGGTCCCATACACCACCGGCGGCGGCCTGTTCTCGATCAGCGGGAGCGCCCTGAGCGACGTGCTCGCCAGTACGTTCGGCGCGGTGCTGCTGGTCCGGCTCGGCATCCTGGTGGCCGCCGCGATCCTGCTCCGCCCCGTGCTGCGCGGCAACGCCGGTCGGGCCGACCACATCCTGCTGGCCGTACTCGGGGTGGCCGGGTTGTTCACCTGGCCGCTGGCCGGACACTCGGCGGCGTCACCCGTACCGGCGGTGTCGGTGCTGGTCGACGCGGTGCACGTGGGCAGCATGGCGGTCTGGCTCGGTGGTCTGCTGATGCTGGTCGCCTTCCTGCTGCGCCGGGCCGACGAGCGGGAACTCGGGGCGATCCTGCCGATCTGGTCCCGCTGGGCGGCGGTGGCCGTCTCCGCGCTCCTGCTCGCCGGGATCGTCCAGGCACTGATCGAGGTCGCCACGCCGAGCGCCCTGATCGACACCACGTACGGGCGCCTGATCATCGCGAAGGTGGTGCTCTTCGGCCTGGTGATCGGTGTCGCCGCGTACTCCCGCCGGCTGGTCCAGCGGCGGCTCGCCACCGAGCAGCCGGGGCGGATGCGCCGGGCGGTCTGGACCGAGCTGGGCGTCACCGCGCTGATCCTCGCCATCTCGGCGGTGCTGGTACAGACCCCGCCGGGGCGGACCGCCGAGGCCAACGACGGGGCCGCCGGTGCGGGGTTCTTTTCCACCACGCTGACCAGCAACCTGCTCTCGGTCCAGGTGGAGGTCGACCCCGCCGGCACCGGCAGCAACTCGATCCACCTGTACGCGTACACCGCGGACAACAAGCCGCAGCCGGTGGTCGAGTGGTCCGGCACCGCCGCGCTGCCGTCCAAGGGCGTCGAGCCGATCGAGATCCCGTTGCTTCCGCTGACCGACAACCACGCCACCGGTGAGATCAACCTCCCCACCGCGGGCGAGTGGCAACTGCGCTTCACCGTCCGGATTTCCGACATCGACCAGGCCACGGTGACCGCCACCGTGCCGATCAACTAGGAAGGCACTTCCATGATCCGTCCCCGGCGTACCGCGACCGCGGCCGCTCTCGTGCTCGGCGCTGCTCTCGTCGGCGTGTTCGGCGTCGCCCTGCCGGCATCCGCCCACGTCACGGTCAACCCGAAGGAGGCGACCCAGGGCGGATACGGCCGGGTGGCCTTCCGCGTGCCGAACGAGAGCGACACCGCGTCCACCACGAAGATCGAGGTCAACCTGCCGGAGAACGCCCCGGTCGCGTCGGTCTCGACCATCGCGGTGCCGGGTTGGACGGTGGCGCTGGAGAAGCGCAAGGTCGACCCGCCGCTGGAGGTGCACGGCAGCCAGATCACCGAGGCGGTGTCGAAGATCACCTGGACCGCCACCGCGGGTGCGGAGGTCAAGCCGGAGCAGTTCCAGGAGTTCGGCGTCTCGCTGGGCCCGCTGCCCCAGGTCGACCAGTTGGTCTTCAAGGTGCTCCAGACCTACTCGGACGGCAACATCTCGCGCTGGATCGACGAGCCGGCGGCGGCCGGTGGCGAGGAGCCGGAGCACCCGGCGCCGGTGTTGAAGCTGGCCAAGGCGGCCGACCCGGCGTCCGGCGGGGCGACCCCGTCGGTGGCCCCCGTCGCGCAGGCCGACGACGACGATGACGAGGACGGCTCGGCCGGGGTCGGGCTGGGCATCGCCGGGCTGGTGGCCGGTCTGGCCGGTCTGGTGCTGGGCGGACTGGCGTTTGCCCGTACCCGCCGCCCGGCGACCCCGTCGGACGTCTGACGGATCGATCCGCTGGCCCGCCGGTGATCCGGCGGGCCAGCGGCGTTTCGGGCAATAAAGAGTATTAAGCCCCTTTCGGTCGGTATCGTCAGGAAGATACTTCGATCAGGGGGAAGAGCCGATGCGCGTCGTACGCACCATCGCCGGGGTGCTGCTGCTCACGGTCGGGCTGACGGTACTGCTCGTCGGCAGTGCACTGTGGACGGTGGCGGACCAGCGGGACCCCGGTGGCGCGTTCACCGCGACGTTGCAACGGATCCAGACACCCGGTCGCGCCATCGTCGTACCCGACCTGGACGAGCTGCTGCGCCGGGACGCCCCGTTCGCCCGTACCGGACAGGCCCGCCTGCGGATCGCCGCCGGGACCGAGTCCCGGCCCGCGTTCCTCGGCCTCGCCCCGACCCCCGAGGTCGGCCGCTACCTGGCCGCCATGCCGTACGCGCTGGTCGACCGGGTCGCCGTGACCCGGGGCCGGCTACCGGTGCAGGTCACCGCCGTCTCCGGGATCGGGGTACCCAGCCAGGCCCTCGTGGCGAAGCCCGGCGAACAGGCATTCTGGGTACGTCAGGGAACCCGCACCCTCGACCTCGACCTCGACGACCTGCGCGCACAGCGGCTCAGCCTCGTGGTCATGTACCCCGACGCCGGGCCGGGTGTCGCGCTCGACCTCCGCGCCGAACTGCGGGTGGGTTGGCTCGAACCGACAACCTGGGGCCTGGTCGCCGGTGGCGTCCTGTTCGCGGTGCTCGGAATGGCCGTCCTGGTCTGGCCGAGCCGCCCCCGCGAGGTGGTCTTCGTGGTCGAGCCCGGCCAACTCCCGGTACTGACCGCCCGGCTCGGCGTACGCGCCCTCGACGACGTCGGCGAACCCGTACGCGCCAACAAGCGCTCCCGGCGTCCCGTGCGGTCTCGGGCACTGTCCCCGGTGCCGACCCCGGTCGCTCCGGCGGCGGCCCCGGTCGGCTGGCCGACCCAGTCGAACCTGCCGGCCCCGTCCCGCCCGGTCGACACCACTAGCTCCCGCCCGGTCGACATCAGCGGCTCCCGCCCGGTCGACATCAGCGGCTCCCGTCCGGTCGACACCACGAGTTCTCGTCCGGTCGACACCACGAGTTCTCGTCCGGTCGACACCACGAGTTCTCGCTCGGTCGACGCCACGGGCGCCCGGTCGGCGAACGGGCTCCGGGCCCGCCGTACCGGCCCGGCATCGGCCCGTCCGGAGACGCTGGCGGACGTACTCAGCCCGCCCGAGGGCACCCAGGCGGGCACGACCGTGCCACCCGTCGAGGTCGCCGCGAACGGCGAACCCGCTGGCGGTACGTCGGCCTCCGGGCGCAGCCTCGACCATATTTGGCCGGCGAGCAGTCCACCGCCCGCCAAACTGGTGCTGAACTGGCCGCCCCGGGCCGCCGGTACGACGGCACCGGTGTCGAAGCAGCCCGCGAACCGTGCACCGGCCTATCCGGCGAAGACCGCCCCGGTCCGGTCCGCCCAGTTCGAACCAACCCGCGCCGAAGCCGCCCAACCCGACGCTGCCCAGCCCGAACCCGCGCAACCCGTCGCTCCCCATTCCGAGGCTGTCCAGTCCGGAACCGCCCAGCCCGGAACCGCTCAGCCCGGAACCGCTCAGCCCGGAACCGCTCAGGTCGGAACCGCTCAGGTCGGAACCGCTCAGCCCGGAACGGGTCGGGCCGTGGCGGTTCCGCCAGTGCCGCCCGTGCCGGTCGAGCCGGAGACGAACCCCGCCGGTACGGCCCCGACCCGGCCCGACCCGGCCCCGAAGTCCGAGCCCGCTCTTGATCCGGTGCACGCGCGGGCGGAGCGGGTCACCAACCCCGTGCCGGCGTACCCGGGCAAGGGCATGGCCGAGTCGTCGGCCGCGCAGGCGTCCGGCGTACCCGTGGTGGGTGTCGGACCGGCCGCCAAGCCGGCGGCTCCCCGGGCCGCCTCGACCCGGCGGACCAAGGCGGCCGGTACGGCGGAGAGCGGCGCGGTGACGACCCGGTCCAAGAAGTGCAAGCCGGTGGCGGATGCCGGTGCCCAGCCGTCCGCGGTGAGCAACGCGGACGCGGACACCGGGCCGGCGGCCGGCGGCGGTGGTCCGGCCGAGGCCGCCTCGACGAGGTGAACCCGGCGTAGGGCGATGGCCTCCGGGCCGGGAACGGGCTCGTGACAGACGGCGAGTGGCCCTCCGCGCTGCCGACACGAAGGGCCACTCTCACCGGGGGATCGGTGTACTGAAGGAACGTTTTAAAGGTGCTGGTAGTAGATTAGCCCCAACAGGGATGACTAGGGGAGATCTGTCCAGTTGGTGCAACTTCTGCCACTACCGGACAGTCAGCGCGTCACCGGGACACCGCTGCGGGGGACGCTGTTGGTGGGAGCCGCCCGAACCAGATGCCGGGTGGGCAGCACGACGAGCAGCAGTACGGCCAGCAGCACGTACATGTTGCGCAGCACGAACTCGATCGGTGAGTCGGTCGGTACGGGCTTGACACCCCAGTCGTGGAACGAGACCACCCCGTAGACGACGCTGGCGTAGACCACCCCGGCCAGCACCAGCAGGGCCCGCCTTCGGCGTCGCCCCAGCCCGGTCGGCTCCCAACCGGGCGGCTGCGCCAGACCCGCGTCGGCCATCACCAGGACGGCCGGGATGAACCAGTACACGTGGTGGGTCCAACTGATCGGGCTGGCCAGCGCGCCGACCAGGCCGGTCAGGGCCAGCCCGCTGAGCTCGTCCCCGCCTCTGGCGGCCCGGCTGGCCCGCCAGAGGCCGAACCCACCCACCACCGCGACCAGCGCCAGCCAGAGCAACTGGTCGGGCTTCTCCGGCACCGTGATCCGGCTCAACAGGCCGAACAGGGACTGGTTGCCGGTGTAGTCGGTGCGGCCGACCCGCCCGGTCGCCCACAGCTCGTGGGTCCAGAAGCGCCAGGAGTCGCCGGGCGCGATCGCCGCCGCGAGCAGCGTCGCCACCGCCGCGCTCGCGCTCGCCACCGCGGCCTCGCGCCACCGCCGGGTGGTCAGGAAGTAGATGATGAAAATGCCCGGATACAGCTTGAGCGCCGTCGCCAGCCCGACGCCGACGCCGGCCCAGCGTGAGTTCCGGGGTACGGCGAACAGCAGGTCACCCAGGATCAGCACCACGAGCAGCATGTTGATCTGACCGAACGTGATCGTCTCCCGGGTACTTTCGGCGGCGAAGACGAGCGGGATGGTTACCACGGCGGCCAGCCAGCGGGGGAAGCCCCGGCGATCGGCGATCGACATGACCAGCCACCAGGTGGTCACGATCACCGCGAGGACGGTGAAGATCGTGAAGATGGTGACCGTGGCGCCCAGCGGCAGACCGGCGAACGGCCGCATCAGCAGCGCCGTGAACGGCGGGTACGTGAAGTACAGCTCGCCCTGCACCCGGTCCGGCTGGGCATAGTCGTAGAGCGGGTTGCCATTGGCCCACCAGCGCATGGCGCTCATGTAGATCTTCAGGTCGAAGAAGTTGTGCGGCGTGCCGAGCAGGTAGATGACCGGCACCACGGCAGCGAGCGCCACCGCCACGACGAGCCAACGGGCGGTGCGGCCACCCGGGTCGTCTGCGGCGGTGGTAGGTGATGCGGCGGGATCGGCTGGCACGGGAAAACCCTAGCGGTCGGTTGTGGCTGCCGCGTTGAGGCGCGGGCTGCTGGGCTGCGCGTAGTCTGTGGCGGTGGCTGATCTTCTTGTCTGGATCGACTGTGAGATGACCGGGCTCGATCTGGGCAAGGATGCGCTGATCGAGGTCGCTGCTCTCGTTACCGATCCGGACCTCAACGTTCTTGGTGAAGGTGTCGACGTGGTGATCCACGCCGACGAACAGGCGCTGGCGGGGATGCCGGAGATAGTACGGGCAATGCATGAACGCTCCGGCCTCACCGAGGAGGTACGCCGCTCCGCGGTGAGCCTCGCCGAGGCCGAGGACCTGGTCATGGAGTACGTGACCAGCCTGGTCAAGGACCCTCGTAGCGCCCCGCTGTGCGGCAACTCGATCGCGACCGATCGGGGCTTCCTGGCCCGTGACATGCCCCGGCTGGACGCGCACCTGCACTACCGCATGATCGACGTGTCGTCGATCAAGGAGCTGTGCCGGCGCTGGTACCCACGGGTCTACTTCGGCCAACCGGCGAAGGGGCTGGCCCACCGGGCGCTCTCCGACATCCGGGAGAGCATCCGCGAGCTGGAGTACTACCGGCGTACCGTCTTCGTCCCGCTGCCCGGCCCGGACGTCGAGACCGCGAAGTCGATCGCTGCCCAGCTCTGACGGGTTTCCGCCACCCGGTGGGGTTCGTGCCCGACCGGGTGGCAACCCGCTCGACGCGGTACGGGTGGGTGTGGCTATTATTGGTCGGCGCCCGGCCCGGCGGTTCCTGATCCGGGTGTGGTCGACGTGGTGGCTGTAGCTCAGTTGGCAGAGCACCGGGTTGTGGTCCCGGGGGTCGCGGGTTCGAATCCCGTCAGTCACCCCACAGTCAAGCCCCCTCTTCGGAGGGGGCTTGTTTCGTTCCCGGACGGGGTGTGCCGGTGTTTCTGGACGAGGTGTGCCGGCAAACCAAACGCGGGCCGGACCGGTTGGGAAGCTTCCCGTGGTCCGACCCGCGTCGTGGCTTCGATCAGGTGGTGGGGGTGACGCTCGGGTCGGCGGACGGCACGTCGCTGGGGGCGGGGGCGGCCGGCGCCTCGTACGGGATGGCGCTGCCCTTGATGAACTCGTCCCAGCTCATGTTCCAGTCGGTCCAGCCGTTGCCGTTCTCCAGCTTGCGCTCGGTGCCCTTGACCGTGATCGGGTCACCGATCTTGGTCTGGTCGAAGAGCCACTGGGCGTTCGCCTGGGACATGTTCACGCAGCCGTGCGACACGTTCGTACGACCCTGCTGAGCCACCGACCAGGGCGCGGCGTGGATGAACTCGCCGCCCCAGGTGAGGCGCTGGGCGTACTCGATGTCGGTGCGGTACCGGTTGGTCGGGATCGGGTCGTCCATGGTGTCGAAGACCGTCTTCTTCAGCTTCTCGATCACGATCATCGTGCCGCTGGAGGAGGGGGTGACCGGGGCGCCGAGGCTGATCGGGATCGTACGGATCACCGCGCCGTCCTTGGTGACGGTCATCTTCTTGGTCTTGTTGTCGACCGTCATCACCACCGAGGAACCGACCTTGGCGTCGATGGTGAGGTCCGCTCGGCCGTACCAGCCGTCACCCAGGGGCAGCCCGCCGGCCTGGATCTTGTAGTCCAGCTCGGTGTTGGCCTTCCAGTAGGTCTTCGGCCGGTAGTGCACCTCGGTCGGGCTGATCCAGCGCCAGGCGCCTTCCTGCGCCGGGGTGGCGGTCACGGTCATCCGCCGCTGGATGTCGTCCCGGAAGTCCTGCGGGATAGCGCGGGAGAACTTCACGATCAACGGCATGCCCACGCCCACCACGGCGCCGTCGCCGAGGAAGCTGGTCACCCGGACCTGGTTCTCCGGCTTGGCCATCGTGGTGAAGTTGCTGGTCGTGGTCGCCGGCTTGCCGTCGTCGCCGGTCGCCGTCACGGTCGCCGTGTACGTCGTACCGTATTCGAGGGCGCCGTTGGGCAACCAGGTCGTACCGTCGGCGCTGGCCTTGCCCTCGACGGCCTTGCCGGTGCCGTCCTTCAGGTCGAACGTCGTGGTGGTCGCGTCCTTGCTGCTGAAGGCGATCTCGGTCGACGCGGGTACGTCCTTCGCGTCGGTCGCCGGGCTGGTGATCGTCGCGCTGGCCTTCGGGCCGTCCGGGGCCTTGTTGCCGCCCTGCCAGGCCGGTGAGTTACCGCCGCCGCTGCTGCAGCCTGCGGCGGTGAGCGCGAGCGCCCCGGTCAGCACGACCGTCACGAGCGTGCGCACGGTTGCCCGACGCCGCTTCGCGGTCTGCCCCATCAACTGGTCTCGACTCGCGCGCATTAGCCCCTCACAGTCCTGGTCCCCACGACCATCCTCTCCCAAAGACGCTCCCGGGCAAATTTTGGTTTCACCACGTGGCGAGAAACGCAGACAGCGGGGGTAAGTTGTGGGTATATTGCCGGGTTCGTCCGTGCAAGTCGCGGCCCGTCGAACCGGCCGCGACCGCGCAGTGCCGGGGGGAGCGGACGTCGGCGCTGGTCAGGCGCCGGGGGCGGCCCCGGTGCTCGGCGTCGGACCGGCCGGCGCGTTACCGGCGGCAAGAGCATCGGGTACGGGCAACGCGCTGCCCTTGATGAACTCGGCCCAGGTCAGGTTCCACGCGGTCCAGCCGTTGCCGTCCTCGAGCTTGCGCTCGGTCCCCTTGACCGTCACCGGGTCACCGGTCTTCGTCTTCTCGAACAACCACCGGGCGTTCGGCGTCGACAGGTTCACGCACCCGTGCGACACGTTCGTACGCCCCTGCTGAGCCACCGACCAGGGTGCGGCGTGGATGTACTCGCCACCCCAGGTGAGGCGCTGGGCGAAGTCGATGTCGGTGACGTAGCGGTTGGCCGGGTTCGGGTCGTCGCTGGTGTCGAAGACGGTGCTTTCCTTCTTCTCCATCACCACCATGGTCCCGCTGGACGAGGGCGTGGCCTTCTTGCCCAGGCTGACCGGCATGGTCCGGACCAGGTTGCCGTTCTCGAAGACCGTCATCTGCTTGGTCGCGTTGTCGACCTTCATCTCGAACCTGTTGCCGATCTTCGTGGTGGCCTTCCGGTCGACGTTGCCGTACCGGCCGTTGCTCAGCGGGATCCCCTCCAGCGCGATCCGTACGGTCAGCTTCGTCTCCGGCTGCCAGTACTCCGGCGCCCGGTAGTACGCCTGGGTGCCGTTGTCCACCCAGTGCCACACACCCGGCTGCGCCGGCACGGTGTCGACGAACATCCGCCGCTGCACCGCCGCCCGGTCCTTCTTCGGGATGCCCGGGGAGAACTCGACCACCACCGGCATCGCGACGCCGTACACCTTGTCGTCGAACAGGTACAGCCCGGAGCCGATCTGGGAACTCGGCTTCGCCATCGTGGTGAACGAGGTGGTCTTCGTCTCCACCTGGCCGGTAGTGCCGGTGGCGGTGACGGTGGCGTCGTACTTCTTGCCGTACTTCAGGGGGTTGGCCGGGACCCAGGACGAGCTGTCCTCGCGCAGGCTGCCGGCGACCTTCACGCCCTCGGTGGTGAGCGTCACGTCGGTGATCTTCCCGCCGGTGATCGTGGTGCCGATCTCGGTGCTCACCGGCTGCTTGGCCGCCCCGGCCTCCGGGGTGATGGCGAGCACGACCGGCTCGGCCGGCGGTGTGGGGCTGGCGGTGGGCTGGGCGGAGGCACCCACGAACTCCGGCTTGTCGCCGCTGCCGCCGCACCCCGCCAGGGCCAGTGGAGTGACCATGACCAGGGCCGTGATCATCGCCCAGCCCCGCGTGACGTTGCCCATCTCCACCCCGTTCGATCGAATCCTGCGGCACATCGTGCACCATCCGCACCAGAACTCGGTGCCCCGGACGGACCGGAGGCGGATTTTGGGCCCTTTGTCGGTCGCGCAGCCCGTACGGGTGGCCGGGGCTATCTGATTGGAGTCGGCTCCCAGGTGCGTGCTAGGGTTTCCACCGTTGTCAGAGAGCGCCGCTAGCTCAACTGGCAGAGCAGCGGACTCTTAATCCGCGGGTTCGGGGTTCGAGTCCCTGGCGGCGCACCACCTGAGATCAGGCCGTATAGCCATTTGGCTATACGGCCTGATCTTTGTGTGCGTTGCGCGTGAGTACTGCCCACCCGGTGCCCTTGCATCGTGCGAGTTCGCTGGGCACGTGCTTGTTGTGCCTCTCGGGCTGGTCTGGCGCAGCGGCCTCATCTCACCGATCGCCCGCCTCACCACCGGCACTCGTAACGGAAGTCGGCGCCCATGCCGACCTCCGCATAACCCATCGCCGTGATCAGGCGGTCCTGGGCATCACGCCGTACAAAGGCCTGCAGTGACGTCCCGTGCCTGCCGAGCACATCGCCGATGGCGGCGAATTCCGTTCCAGGTTCGAGGTTCGAGGTTCAAGAGTTCCGCGCTACGCCACAACAGAGCAAGCACGACGGCCACCTCGCGTGGGTCGTCACCGACACCCATCAAAGCCGCGGCCCGTAGCCCGGCATGGAGGTAACGGGCCTTGCCGGATCGGACGGCGAGGGCGGCCACGCGCTGCACGTACGGGCTGAGTACCGTCTCCACGGTGGCCACGGCTTCGGCGACGAGGGTTACGCTCTCCTCATCCCTCAGGGTCTCGATCAGGTCGGTAATCCGATCATCCCTCGCGGAGGGTAATGGCTTGCGCAGGTAGTTTTCCCGGGGCCGAAACCGTAGTGCCTCGACGGGATCCTTTATCCCGCTGGCCATACAACTCCTCCCGACGCCATTCTCGTCTCGTCCACAAACGTCGATGTACGAGGATCGATGCGGTGCATGCGACCACATGGTACGTGTGGAAGCATCAACGGTGAGGTTGTAGACGGCGACACCCTCGGCGCACGCTCATACCTGCCGGCGGTAGCTCGACGAGCCGATGCCGTTGATCTGCGTACCGGACTGTTGCAGCGGAACGGCGATCGAGGCCAGCCACGGGTAGGGGTAGTTGAGGTCGGGGGCCGACACCCGTTCGAGCTCCCGCAGGCCCTCCTCCGGGATGGTCACCTGCATCGAGGCGAGGTTCGCCTCCAGTTGGGTCACCGAGCGGGCGCCGATGAGGGTGGAGGTGACCGGCGCCTGCTGCCGGACCCAGGCCAGGGCAACCGCGGCGACCGACGCGTCCAGGCTTTTCGCCAGCTCGCGCAGCACGTCCAGCACCTCGAACGCGTTGGTGCCGTCCAGTTGGGCCTTGGCCAGCGGGCCCCGCCCGGAACCCTCGGGCGTCCGGTTGTCCCGGGAGTATTTGCCCGACAGCACGCCGCTGGCCAGCGGGCTGTACGGCAGCACGCCCAGGCCCAGCTCGGCTGCCAAACCGAACAATTCGCCCTCGACCGTACGGCGTACCAGCGAATACTCCACTTGCAGAGCCACCACCGGCGCCCACCCGCGCAGTTCGGCGATGGTGGCCATCCGGGACACCGCCCACGCCGGGGTGTTGGAGATGCCGATGTACCGGATCTTCCCGTCGCGTACCAGGTCGTTGAGGGTCGAGATGGACTCCTCGAGCGGGGTGTGCTGGTCGAGGCAGTGCTGCCAGTAGAGGTCGATGTAGTCGACGCCGAGCCGGCGGAGCGAGGCGTCCACCTGCTCGAGAATGGCCTTGCGGCTCGCGCCGCCCCCGTTCGGATCGCCGGCGTGCATGTTCCGGGCGTACTTGGTCGAGATCACCACCCGGTCCCGCAGGCCGGGGTGGGAGGCCAGGTACTCGCCGATGATCTGCTCGGACCGACCCTCGGAGTAGCCGTTGGCGGTGTCGATGACGTTGCCGCCGGCGTCCAGGAAACGCGCGATGACATCCTTGGACGTCTCGTCGTCGGACCCCCAGTTGGGGTCCCCGAAGGTCATGGTGCCGAGGGTGAGCGGGCTGACCCGCAGCCCGGAACGGCCGACGGTCCGGTACTCGTAGAGCTCCATGATCAACCTTTCTCGGCCGGGTCAGCGGGGGAGGGCGAGCAGACTTTCGGCAGTCTCGGCGATGGTGTCCGCGATCGGGCGCGTCTTCCAGCCAAGCAGACTCTCGGCCTTGGCGGAGGTGGCGTCGAGGTTGCGGCCCAGCAGCATGCGCAGGTTGCGCATGTCCGGGTTGACCTTGGCCAGTCCGCGCGCGACCCACACCGGCATTTCCCTGGTCGGCACCTTGGCCGCCCGCTCGCCGAGCCGCTCGTGCAGGATCGCGGCAACCTCGCGCAGCCAGAGGCTGTGGCCGGCGGTGGCGATGAACCGCTCGCCCGCGGCACCGTCCTCGGTGAGTGCGAGCAGTTGCAGCGACGCCACGTCACGGACGTCCACGTAACCGGAGGCGAAGGGCAGCAGGGCCGGCATCGCACCGTCGAGCATGCGGGCGATGGCGCCCAGCGACGGCGAATAGTCAGAGCTGAGGACCGGGCCGAGCACGCCGGTCGGGTTGACCACGGCGAGTTCGAGACCGCCGCCCTCCTGGTTCACGAAATCCCAGGCCGCGCGCTCAGCGAGGGTCTTGGACTTCTGGTACGGCTGCAGCCCGTCCGCGTCGATGTTCGTCCAGTCCTGCTCGGTGAACGGGGTGTCGCGCGGCTCGTGGCCGTACGCGATCGCGCCGATCGCGGAGGTCAGGACCACCCGCCGGACGCCGCCCTCGCGGGCCGCGCGGAGCACCCGCAGCGTGCCGTCGATCGCGGGGCGGACCATCTCGTCGTCGTTCTTCGGGGCGTGGGTCAGCGTAGGCGACGCGACGTGCAAGATCCCGTCGCAGCCGGCCGCCGCCTCCGTCCAGCCCTCGTCGTCCTGCAGGTCGGTGCGTACGACGCGCAGGTTGTCACCGGGGTCCGCGCCGCCGCGCCGCAGCATCTCGCGTACCTGCGGCTCGCGGCTCAGATCGCGCACCGTGGTGCGGACCGCATAACCGGCGTTCAGCAACGCCAGCGTGCACCAGCTACCGATGTACCCCGAACCGCCAGTAACCAAGATCTCCGACATTTCGCCCTTCCAGGGTGTCCGTTTCACGTTGGGTAAAACGGTACTGGAGAGGTCTCCACATCGTCAAGCAGAACTGGAGATATCTCCGGTTGGCTTCTTTGTCGGGCGGCGGCGGGCGTCGAGGCCGTCGAGGATCAGCGCGAGCATGGGCTGCGTACGGTCTTCGGCTGCTCGCCACAGGGCGCCGGTAAGTTGCAGAAAGTCACCGGGGTCGGCATCGACGCGGATGCTGCCGTCCGCCTTGCCCGCATCGAACAGCAGGGTGATCGCGGCGATCACGGGACCGTAGGTCTGCTCGGTGACCGCCTTCTGGATGCCCGGCGTGAGGGCGGAACCCAGGGCGTGCTTCTTGCGCATCGCGTCGACCAGCACGGTCGTCCAGCTCCGCAGCGCTTCCAGTGGCGTCGCCGTGTTCAGCGACTCGGACACCGAACCGATGAGCTGCTCGACCTCTTCCTGATAGATGTCCAGGATGAGTGCCTCGCGTGACGGATAGTTGCGATAGAGCGTGCCCGGGCCCACGCCGGCCCGCTGCGCGATCTGATTCATCGACGTGTCGCCGTCCTCGGCGAACGCCTCGCGGGCGGCGGCCAGGATGCGGTCGCGGTTCCTGCGAGCGTCTGAGCGAACCATGCCTCTCCTCGCAAACTTAGTGGAGACCTCTCCACAACCATAGAGGATTCGCGTGGCTGAACGCAGCGGGGCCGTCAGTGAGGGTCAGGACGGCGCCAGTGGTCTCACCTCCTGGGGTTGTCGCACGCCACTGAGGGTCGGCCAGGGCTGGACCTCGGCCGTGGCTCCCCGTGATCAGCGCGTGCGCCTCGGCGAACCTCGATCTCATAATTTATTAAATATTATTGACACGTCGGTGTAACGGCTTGCAGGATCGGTCGAAACAACCCAGGAGTACCGGTCCGCCCACCGCTGCGAAGGAACCCGATGTGAGACGACATCTGTTCACCGCCCTGACCGCCCTCACGGCCAGCCTGCTGGTAGTCCCCGCACCCGCCCACGCCGCACCCGCACAGGACACCGCGGCGACCAGGAAACCGGCACCTCAACAGGTACTCAGCCCGACGCCGTACCAGGGCTGGAACACGTACTTCGGGCTCGGTGGCGACTTCTCCGAGCAGTCGGTACGGGAGGTCGCCGACTCGATCGTCAGCCGTGGCCTGGCCAGGGCCGGCTACGACATCGTCTGGCTGGACGGCGGCTGGCAGGACCCGGAGCCGCGTACGGCCGCCGGTGACCTCCAGGCCGACCGGACCCGGTTCCCGAACGGGCTGAAGCCGCTGGTCGACTACATCCACGGCAAGGGTCTGAAGGCGGGCATCTACACCGACGCGGGGCCGTACATCCCGGGCAAGTGTGGGCTCGGCAGCGGGGGCGGCTACTACCAGCGCGACGCGGACCAGTTCGCCGCCTGGGAGTTCGACGCGGTGAAGGTGGACTTCCTCTGCGGGATCGCCGCCGACCTGGACCCGAAGACCGTCTACACCGAGTTCGCCCGGGCGCTGCGGAACAATGCCAGCGAGCGGCCCATCATCTTCAACCTGTGCAACCCGGTGACCTCCCCGGACTGGGGCAACTACCCGGAGGAGCAGCAGTCGACGTACTCCTGGAGTTATGCCCCGGCGATCGCGCAGTCCTGGCGGACCTATACCGACGTGGGGTTTGTCGGCGACATCAAGTTCAAGGACGTCCTGCGTAACTACGACGCGAACGCGCGGCACCCCGAGGCCGCCGGACCGGGTCACTTCAACGACCCGGACTACCTGGCCCCCGGCCTCGGCATGTCCGAGGAGGAATTCCGTACGCAGATGACGCTCTGGTCGGTGGCCGCCGCCCCGCTGGTGATCGGCAGCGACATCCGCAAGATCAGTCAGACCTCGGTCGACACGCTCACCGACCCCGACGCGCTGGCGATCAACCAGGACCCGGCTGGTGTCCAGACCGTACGGGTAGGCCCCGCCGGTATGACCGAGACCTGGGTGAAGCGCCTGGCCAACGGCGACCGGGCCGTCGTGCTGCTCAACCGGGGTGAGAGCTCGAAGATCCTCACCACCAGGGCCTCGTCGGTCGGCCTGTCCGGCGCCCGCTTCACCGTGAAGAACGCCTGGACCAACCAGGTCACCGAGAGCGCCGGCACCATCAGCGCGGCGGTTCCGGCGCACGGTGCCGCACTGCTGCGGGTCGGGCCGGCGCGCGGCCTGCCGGGTGTACCGCACGTGACCGCAGGCCTGCCGCAGGTCACGAAGGTCGGCAACGCCGCCACCCCGGAGGGGACCGCGCCCGTACTCGGCGGTGGCGACGTGGCACGGGTCGAGGTGGTCGTACGCAACGACGGTCTGCTGCCCGTACTCAAGCCGCAGGTCACGCTCGCCGCACCCGCCGGCTGGACGGTCAAGGCGCTCGACCGGGCACCGATCCTGCTCGCCCCCGGTCAGTCCAGCAGCTTCGCCTTCACGGTGACCCTGCCGGCCACCGCCGCTCCGGGCGACGCCGCGCTGACCGCCACCACGTCGTACGAGGTGATCGGGCACGGGAAGTCGCGCCAGACCTCGGTGTCGACGGTGGTGATCGCCCCGGCGCCGCCGACCGGCGAGGTTGTGCTGTCGCACCACGCGTGGATCAGCGCCACCAGCGGTTGGATGACCCCGACGGTCGACCTGAGTGTGGGCGGCGGGTCACCGATCAGTCTGGTCGGCCAGGTGTACGCGACCGGCCTTGGTGTCGCCTCGCCCTCCACGGTCCGCTACTACCTCGGCGACCGGTGCGACCGGCTGACCGCGACCGTCGGCCTGGACGACGCCGTACGCAACGTCGGTCCCGACGGAGCCACCTCGACCTTCCAGGTGGTCGGCGACGGCCGGGTCCTGTTCGACAGTGGGGTCCTCACCCGTGACGACATCCGTCAGGTCGACGTCGACCTGACCGGCGTACGGGTGCTCGACCTGGTTGTCGGTGACGGTGGCGACGGCGGTTACAACGACCGCGCCGACTGGGGCGGCCTGAACGCCACCTGCTGAACCTCGCACCGCGACGGAACCGATCGACGCCCTGGCCCGGGTTTTCGCCCCGGCCGGGGCGTCGACCGCTTTCGGAGCCCCGACCAGGCGCCGGCCCTGCGGGGAATGGAGCCGGAAGTGAGGGTGGTCTATGTTGTGGCCATCATCGGCTCCGAACACAGTGGAGGCACCATGTCCGCTCCGTCGCCGGCACCGACGCGCAGCACCCTCCTGCTGGTGGTCGTCGGTGCGGTCTGGTTGACGCTGGCCGGGCTCGCGGCGTGGGCCGGCCTGATTGTGCGTGACCCGGACGAGCCGCCCCTGCGGATCGGCCTGGCCGCAGGTCTGCCGGTCGTCCTGGTCGGATCGGCCCTGCTCGTACGCCGATTCCGGGCCTGGGTCCAGACCCTCGACCTGACCGTACTGATCAACCTCCAGTGCTGGCGGGTGGCCGGTTTCGCGTTCCTCGCCCTGTACGCACAGGATCTGCTGCCGGCCAGTTTCGCCCTTCCGGCCGGGCTCGGGGACATCGTGGTCGGGCTCGCCGCACCCTTCGTCGCGATCTACGTACTGCGGCGGGGCCGGGCCGCCCGGCCGGTTTTCCTCGGCTTCACCTTCTTCGGTATTGCGGACTTTGTCGTCGCGATCGGGCTCGGCATCATGAACGGCATCGGCGCGCGGGAGGCGTTGCCCGACGGGACCCTCGTCACCCCGCCCATGGCCGAGCTGCCGTTGAGTCTCATCCCCACGTTCGCGGTGCCGTTCCTGCTCGTACTGCACCTGCTGTCGCTGGTCCGGTTCCGCGCCCACCTCGCCGGGCAGTAGCCGGGTCGGGTGCGGCCCGGTTCGGGTTCCGTGGGTGCCGCCCCGCACTCGTTGCCGGGGCTGCACCCACGGGCGGTCGCCGATCAGTCGAACGCGGTCATCGGCAGGTTGTCGAGGAGGACAAGAAGCAGTTCGAAGGCGCCGCGTACGGCGAACCGCCGCGCCGCGCCGCCGCTGCCGGCTTCCAGCGCGGTTTTGTTCCCGTCGGCCATGTCGGCGATTCCGCGCAGCACCAGGTACCGCGCGGGACGGGGCATGGCGGTGGTCCGTACGGCCTGGGCTATGCCGGCGGCCTCCATCTCGATCGCCAGGTAGTCGCGCTGCTGCCGACGAAGCCACTGCCGGAACCCGTCGCTGGCGCTCACGATCGGGCCCGAGGCCAGCGCGCCGACATGCACGGCCAGCCGGGGTGTCCCGATCGCTGCCACGAGACGGGGATCGACATCCGCCCGCATCCGGTGACGCCACCGGGCGAGGCCGGCGGGTGCGGTTACCGGGAGGAGTCGGGCGCGTTCGACGAGGAGTTCGTCCGAGCGGAACACCTCCGCCCCCGTCCGCAACCCGAACCCGTCCCGCGTGGACGGCACCGCGCGGCCGTTGGCGAGGTAGCCGAAGATCTGCTCACCGACGACCATGTCGCCCACCCACGCATCGGGCGAGAGGCTTCCCGCGATCCCGATATTGACCACGATCGCCGGGCGCAGCTTGCTGACCAGTACGGCCGTGCGCGCCGCCGCCCGTTCCTGGCCACGCCCCGAGATCGCGAACACCAGCTCGAGTGTCGCGCCCCCGGCCGTACGCCGGACACCCCGGTAGATGATCCGGCCCGCCTGCTCGTCCTCGTCCATCCGCAGTTCTCCGACGGCGGACCGTACCGGGTCGATGATGGCCGCGAATTCCTCAACGAGCGGGATCAGGACGAGTACGGTTGCGCCTCCCGCCGCTCCCGCCCGTCGCCCGACCGGGCGGGAACCGGCCCGGTCGGCTCGCCCGACTCCTCGACGCCGCTGGTACCGCATGCATGTTGCCTCCTTGTCCTGGTTGCCGAAAGGTTGTGCGCGCCGCTGATGTTCCGGAACCTCTCCGGGAGGATCATCACCTTCTGTTCCGGGAAGCATCTGCCCTGGTAGTAGTAGATGAAGGTGGAGGTCTGGCCGCGCGTATCGGTGGTCATTGCCTGCCGGGCGAGCGGTGAATACATGGTGGCGTGCTTGACCCACGCGGCCTCCTCCCCGTGCCGGTCGAAGCCGCGGCCGATGGCGGCATGCCCGAACGCGTCGTGAACCGCCCGGAACATGTCGTTCTCGTCGTCGGTGAGGAAGGGGTGTTCGCTGCCCGACCCGGCCGTGGCGAAGACCGCCAGCCGACCGTGCGTACGGAGGTCCTCGGTCATGGCGATCGCGTCCGGGTACGGATCCACGTCCCGGACCTCGACCTGTACGCCGAGTCCGCCTTTGGCGGGTGTCCGGGTCAGGAATTCGAACTGTGCCGCGGTCTCCGTCCGGAAGGCGCGGTAGGCGGGAACGGCCAGCGGGTCCAGGATCGGCCCGGCGAGGTAGGCGACGGCGATACGGCCACCCATTCGAGGGTCGGACGACACGGCCATGTAGTCGATGTCCGGAATCCGACGGTTGTTGTTACGGCAGTACCGGATTGATCCGTGCCGGACGATGTCCACCGGGGCCAGAGCCCCCGGCGGGGGATGCGGAACGCCGTCGAGCGATGTGCTGCGGTCGTACGCGAAATTCACCTAGTTCAAGGCCCTCCCAGGGGTCGGGGTGCCGGTGGGCGGCAGGATGGCCGCCCACCGGCACGACGGTGTGGCTGGTCGAGTGGTCAGTTGTTGGCCGAGGGCGCTACCTGCCCTCCCGCGCTCGGCGGCCCGGCGATGACCCGCAGATGCGGCGGCCCGGCCGGGACGCCCCGCGTGCGCGCCCGGAAGAACTCGGCGTGCAATTCCCGCGCGAGTTCCCCGAGTTCCTCATCCCGTTTCTCCTGCTCGTAGCGGACCCATTTCCCGACGATCGCGCTACGGCCCTTTCGAGGCATGACCGGTCCACCTCTCCTTTCTGGATTGCCGGCCGGGCGCGGCGGCGCCGGTCTGGGTTAACCTGGACGAGTCCAATCGGTCGACCCGGACGAGGACGCGACTCGCTCTACCGGTCGGGCATGGTCCGGATTCCGGAAGTGCCGATCACGGCGACGGCCGATCTCGACGAATTCGGTTTCCGGTGGGCCATCTCGGCCCTGTGATGAGCCTCGGCCAGACATGCCCGGCCCGTCAGGGGGATGGACTGGGGGAGAACTGGGGGTACCGGTGACAGCACGTCGACGCCCGGACGGGGCAGCCGCGCCGCTGCAGACGTTCGACCGGCCCCCGGACGTGGACACACTGGTTGGTGGGCTGGAGCGGTTGCTCCGGGACGGACTGCCCGCCACCGAGGAGACCGCCGATCCGGCACTGCTCGGCCTGCGCGGGGTCTGGGCGCGGTCCAACGACCCGGATGACGTGCTCAGTCGGGTGGAGGCGTTGAACAAGTTGCTCGCGGGACTGATCCCCAAGATCCCGCCGCAGCGGGAGCGGGACTGGGCGCGGGGCGCGGAGGTCCTGTTCAAGCTGGCGCCGGCGACGGCGAAGCTGAACCTGTCGCAGCGCTACGAACGCGGAGCACGGGCGATCCCGTACAACGAGGACCACTTCCGGCAGGAGATCGTGCCGAAGATCCTGCGCCAGATCGCCCGGGAGTTGCGCACGGACAGCCAGCGCTACATCCCGACGGCGCAGGCCTCGCCGCAGCCGGAGCTGACCGGCGACGCCCCCGGCATCCGCGGCGAACACCTGTCGTCCCGCGACCGCGCCCTGTACGAGGAACGACTCTCCCGGCTGTGGGAGTACGTCTACGGCCTTCGGGCCGAGCTGATGGCGGTGGAGCGGCTGAAGGCGTGGCCCGAGGACGAGGAACACGGCGCGATGAAGCTGGAGGAGGCGCGCGACTCGGCGTTGTGGCAGACCGCCAGGCTGATGCACTGGATCGCCATGTACCTGCGGGAATACGACAATGTCGTGCCGCACGGCGACGCCGAGTACCGGGCTGAGGCACTGCTCAGGCTGGCGGGCTGGCGAGCCGAGTTGCCGCCTGTGGTCGCGACGAAACTACGGACACTGGCGGCGATGTACTCGACCAGGGAAAAGTTCCTGCGGGCTGCACGGGAAGCGGGCCTGAACATGGGCGAGCACGCCGTCTGACCCGTACGTCGTTACTGTTTCTCCTCCAGCAGGGCCCCCAACGCGTCCAGCCAGAAGTCGTCGACCGACCGGTACCGCTTCACACTGGAGGCGTACCTCAGGTAGGCGAGAGCGTCGAACTTCTTGAGCGCCTTCAGGGTCTCGGCCGCGATCTGCTCGGAAGTGACCAGCGCCTGGCCGCTCAGTCCACGCCGGACCTCTGCGGTCACGTGCAACGTCAGGCTCCGGACCTGTTCGTCCGAGCCACGTCCCCGGGCCGCGACCTCGAGACTGCGGGTCAGCTTCTCCGGCTGGAACGGCTCCACCGGGCCGCCGCGTTTGCGTACGGTCCACGGTGTCGAGTCGGGTGGAGCCACCCTCGCCGGCCCGTATTCCTCCTCCAGCCAGGTCAGCAGGTCCGTCAGCCGTCGGAAGCCGCCGCCGACCTGGTTCGTTCGACCGTGGAAGACCATGGCGAACCGGACCCGGATGACGTCGGTCATCGAGTTGTCGCCGTGCAACTGCTGGAGCACCAGTTTCCCGATGTCCCGACTCGGTACGGGAAGGTCGGGCGCGTCCGGGTTCAGGACCTGGACGACCCGGTCGGCAAAGGCGTTGATGTCGGCCGGCGAGAGGTCGGAGCCCGACGCCGCCTTCAGAATGCTCTTACGGATCTTCGAGCGGTTGAAGGGCTCGGTCCGGCCGTCGCGCTTTCGTACCTGAAGGTACTCCGCGGTAATACGTTCCGCCGTCGAGAACCTCCGTCCACAGGCCGCGCAGACCCGCTTGCGGACCGTCTCGCCGCCACACGGTCGCGAGTCCTTGACCCTTGTTTGATCACTTCCACAAGAGGGGCACTTCATGATCGAAGCTTACCGCTGTCCTTTGTCGACAGGCACTGGTCGGGTGGCTCGCCAAGTGTGCCGTCGGGGATGATGTCGGCTTACCGACTGAAAGCGGCCAGCTACCGAGATATGGGGGCGCCGGTGCGGGCGGCGGACCATGAGGTCTATCCGTAGTGGCGTCAGTTGTGGTGTGGCGGGACCCGCCGTTTTCACCCAGGACTGGGGTGCCAGGGTGACGGATCCTCGCGAACCATGGGCTCATCGGCGGATCAACCTGCCGCGAAATCCATGCTGTCCACCCTGATCGGCTGACGACAAAAGAAGATCGGCCGCAAAGCCGCCTCGGCCGTAGGATTCTGGCCGGTCAGACCTTTGTGGCTCAATATTGTCTCGTTAGGTTCGCCCCCAATGAACTTTTCCGTCCAGCAATGCCTGGCGGTGGCGATGGAGTAGGCGCTGTTCGTCGTGGCGCCGGATATCGCCGCCCAGGCCCACGCCGCCGCATTCTTCACCGTACGACTCGCATGGTGCTGTCGACGCATGTGCGGGTCCGCCATGCCCGAAAGCGCGGTACCGGGGCACAGCCGTCCGGTACCGGCTTTGCAGAGTCGCGCGCAAAAGCAGGATCAGGAGTCGGGAGAGACGAGTTGAGTCGAATCATTGGAATTGACCTGGGGACCACATTCTCCGCTGCGGCCGTCGTCAACGAGTTCGACCAGCCCGAGATCCTCAGCAACCGGGACGGTGAGTCCATCACGCCCTCGGTCGTGCTCTTCCAAGGCGACGTACCGCTGGTGGGAACGATGGCGAAGCGTGCGGCGACGACCGCACCGCTGGACGTCGTCGAGTTCGTCAAGCGGGCCATGGGCGACTCGGCGTGGCGGTTCGACGCCACCGACGGCCGCACCTACCGGCCCGAGGAGGTCTCCGCACTCATCGTGAAGAGGTTGAAGGAGGACGCCGAGCAGTCGCTCGGCGAGCAGGTCACGGAGGCGGTCATCACCGTGCCCGCCTACTTTGACGACGCGCAACGGCAGGCGACCCGGGACGCGGGCACGATCGCGGGCGTCGACGTCGTACGGGTGCTCAACGAACCGACCGCGGCCGCGCTCGCCTACGGCCTCTCCTCGGGTTTCAACGGCAGCGTTCTCGTCTACGACCTCGGCGGCGGCACCTTCGACGTGTCCATCCTGCGGATATCGGACGGCTCGTTCGACATCGTGGCGACCGGCGGCGACCGGAATCTCGGCGGCTTCCAGTGGGACGGCGCGCTGATGACGCTGCTCAACGAGCGGTACGTCGCCACCGGTGGTCAGGATCTTCTCGACGGGGGCGAGTTGGAGGCGGCGCTGCGGGAGCGCGCGGTGCTGGCCAAGCACTCCCTGTCCAACGTCACCCGCGCCCGGGTGGTGCTGGGCGCGGGTACCAAGGTGGAGACCCTCGAGGTGACCCGGGCCGACTTCGAGGGCGTCACCTCGGGGCTGGTGAGCCGTACCCGGGAACTCGCGGAGATGGTCCGGGACGACGCCGGCCTCGGGTGGACCGACATCGACCGGGTGTTGCTCGTGGGTGGCTCCACCCGGATGCCGATGGTCCGGGGGATGGTCGAGTCCGCGATCGCGCGGCCGATCGAGCGGAGGGTCCACCCCGACGAGATCGTGGCCCTGGGAGCCGCGGTCCAGGCACGGCTGATCGAGTCGAGCCGGGGAACCGCGAGTGACCTGACGGTCAACGGCCACCGGGTCGAGATCGGCGACGTGACCTCGCACGGGCTGGGGACCTTCGCGCTGAACCAGACCACCGGCCGGGTGGAGAACACGGTCATCATCCCGCACAACACGAAGATTCCGGCCAAGCGACCGGGCTACTTCTCGACGGTCCGCGACAACCAGCCGGCGGTGGACGTCGAGGTCACGGTCGGCGACGACGAGGACCCCGCGTACGTCCGCAACGTGACCGGGGACAAACCGCTCCGGGTCGCCATTCCGCCGTACCCGGCCGGTGCACCAATCGAGATCATCTATGCGTACGACATCGACCAGACGGTGTTCGTCGAGGTGAACGACCTTACGGCGGGTGCCTCGCTCGGCACGTTCGAGGTGCCGAACGTCGCGAACATGTCCAGGGACCAGGTCGCCGATGCGGCCGAGAAGATGCGCTCAACCGAGGTGGGCTAGATGACAACGACAACGTTCGTGGACTACTACGAGATCCTCCAGGTCCCCGAGACCTCGACCGGCGACCAGATCAAGTCCGCGGTCAGCCAGCAGCGGCGGATCTGGATCAAGCGGCAGGCGAGCGCCGACGCCAAGCGCCGGACCGAGGCCGAGGCGCGGGTCCGGCACATCGACGAAGCCGAGCGGGTGCTGCTCGACGCGGGCCAGCGTCAGGCGTACGACCGCAGGCTTCCCGAACAGCGCCGGTCGAAGCCGGAGATGGAGACACAGCACGACGGCGATGCCGACTGGCTCGACCGGGCGCGTGCGTACCTCGAGATGGGCAACGCGAGCGCCGCGCACCGGGCCGCGAGGGAGGCCACCAACCAGCGTGGCGGCGACCACGCGGCGTGGTTCGTCCGCGCCCACTCGTCGTTCGTCCTGGGGCAGGTGGCGGACGCGGAGTTCGAGTTCGCCGAGGCGATCCGGATCGCACCGGAGGAGGCGGAGTACCACCACGACCTCGCCGACGTCTACGTGATGCAGGAGAAGTGGCCGCAGGCGATGCGCGAGTTCGAGATCGCGCTGCGTCTGTCGCCGGGTAACCCGGTCACCCGTACCGGGGTCGCGCAGGTCCTGCTCAACACCGACCAGCCAACCCGCGCCCTGGAGATCATGGAAGCCGTGGTGAAGGAGCACCCGGACAACGAGTTTTTCAAGTACTACCTCGGGGCGGCTCTGGAAGCAGTCGCGCGGGGCTCGCTCACGCTGCTGCGCGACAACACCATCATCGTCAGTTCCGAGGCCCAGGTACTCCGCCTCGAACAGCACGCGGACCGGATCGCGGCACTCCGCCTCAGCGACCAGGATGCGGCAATGGCGGTCACGGAACTCCGGCGGTTGGCCAGCGAGGGCCGCAAGGTCATCTGGGTCCACAGCAACGCGTGGCAGATGTACGCGTTCGCCCTCGTCGCCCTGTCCTGCGGTCTGTGCGGTGGGCTGGGCAGCGGCACCGGGGAGGGCGTGGCGGCGGCGTTGTTCCTGCTCGGTCCGCTCACGTTCGGACTCGTGTACCTCTACGTGCAGCGTCACCGCAAGCCGGTCTACCAGCACGTGGCGGCCAGCCTTAACGACCGCCAGGTGGTCAGGCGGGGGATATGAGCACCGAACCCGCGTCCCCCTCGGCGTCCCTCGACGCGCTGGCTACCGAGGTGACCCAACTGCGTGACCTGTTCCAGCGCCGGCTGTTCGAGGATCGTCGCCGGCAGGAACTCTACGAGCGTCTCTACCAGGAGTTGGATTTCGCGAGGTCGGATCTGGTTCGGCAGTTCATCGCACCGATCTGTCGCGAACTGCTCCTGCTGACCGACCGGCTCGCCGCCGCCCGCAGGGCCGGGACCGACCCCGCCGTCCTGCTCGGGTCGGTGGAGGAGGAGATCGCCGAGGTGCTCGCCCGGCGCGGTGTGCGGCCCATCCCGACCGCCGGTCTCATCTTCGACCCCCGGCTCCACGAGGCGGTCGGGCAGGTCGCCGTGGACGGCGGCGACCTCGACGGATACGTGGTCCACGAGCGCAGGAGCGGTCATCTGGTCGACGACTGGGTGCTGCGCCCGGCGCAGGTCGTGGTGGGCCGCAGCACCAACGGGTCCGATGGCGGGTAGGGACGTGCGGCGACGGAGCAGAACCGTCCACCCGGTGCCGCCGCTGCCAGCCGTGGCGGCCCGGGTCGCGTCGGCCGGCGCCCGAGCACTGGGTGCCATCGACGCGGCGGACCGTACGGTCACCGCGCACGCCGCCGAGCAGCGGGAGGCCGCGACGGAGGCACGGGTACGACAGAGCCGGGACGCGTCAGCACGGGCCGCCGCGGTGGCGTCCCGGGCTCGGACGGCGCTGTCCCGGTCGGTTGACGCACTGGCGCCCGGGGCCGCCGGAGCGGATTGGGCGGCGTCGTCGATGCGGCCGACCACGGATCTGATGGCCGTGGCCTCGCATGTCCGTCTGGGCCGGGTGCTCGTGCCCGGCCACCCCGAGGTACCGCTGCTGGTGCCGCTGCTGGACCGGGGCAATCTCCTGCTCCGTACCGGGACCAGCGACGATCGGGTGCTGGGCGTGGTGCACGGGGTGGCCGGGCGGGCGTTGCTCGCCACCGGTCCGGGGCAGCTCACGCTGCACGGCTTCGATCCGGAACTGCGTGGTCTCCTGTCGCCCTTTGCCGCACTGCGCGGGGCCGGTAGCGCCCTTCTCACCGGCGTCGGCACCACCGGGGACGACCTCGCCGGGCTGCTCGACCGGATCGCGGAGGATGTACGGCGGGTCAACGACCTGCGCCGGGGGCGGACCGTGACCCTCGGTGGTCTCCGGGCGGCGGCCCGCCAGCCCGTCGAGACGTTCCAGCTCGTCGTGATCGTCGACTACCCGAGGTCGGTGACGCCCGCCACCGCCGCGGTACTGAACGCGTTGCTGCGGTCCGGGCCCGCCTGCGGGGTCAGCTTTCTGATCCAGCACAACGTCGCGGTGGTGCCCGAGGAGGGGGTGGATCCGGACGACCTGCCAAGGGTGAGCGAGGTCATCACGCTCGCGGAGACGACGTCCTGGTCCCGGTTGCCCGGAGTCGACGTCGCCCTCGACCCCGTACCGGCGGCACGTGTGTTCGTCGGCGCCGTGGACGCGGTGGCAACGGCGGCGGAGCGGATAGCGGCACCGCAACTGGGACTGGCGGAGATCCTCGGCAACCCGACGCTCGGACAGCGGTCCAGCGCCGACGGGATCTCGGTACCGGTCGGGCGCGCCGGTACCGAGACCGTCGAGATCATGCTGGGCGACGAGCGCGGGCAGCGGCACAACCTGCTCGTTACCGGCGCGGTGGGCCAGGGCAAGTCGAACTTCCTGAAGGTCTTCGTGCACGGGCTCGCCGCCCGGTACCCGGCGCGCGAGGTCTGCCTCTACCTGCTGGACCTCAAGGAGGGAGTGACGTTCTACCCCCTCGCGGCCACTCCGGACAGCCCCGACTGGCTGCCCCAGGCGGGTGTCATAGGGCTGGAGAGCGACCGCGAGTTCGCGGTGGCCGTACTGGAGAGCCTCTACGAGGAGTTCGAGCGGCGTGCCGCTGTGATCAAGCCGTACGGCGACAAGATCTCCACCTACCGGTCGCGGGTACCCGGTGCGGTCATGCCCCGGCTGATCCTCGTGGTCGATGAGTTCCAGATGCTCTTCGCCGAGGACGATGCCATCGGGGACCGGGCACTCCGGCTGGTGGAGCGCCTGGCCCGACAGGGGCGGGCCTACGGTATCCACCTGCTCCTCGCATCGCAGACCATCTCCGGGATCACCACGATGCTCGGCAAGCAGGACGGGGTCTACTCGCAGTTCCCGATCCGGGTCGCGTTCAAGAACTCCGCCGGCGAGTCGCGGGCCGTACTCGACCAGGACAACCCGGACGCCGCCAGCCTCCGGTACCGGGGTGAGGCGATCCTCAACATCGAGTACGGCCGCCGGGACGCCAACCGGCGGATCACGGTGGCGGCGGCCGTCGAGGAAGATCTGAATCGTGTACGGCGTACCGAGTGGGCACGTCGACCCGCCGGCTCGACACCTCCACAGGTCTTCGAGGGTGGACGGCCGGCGCTGCTCACCTCGGCGACGGAGCAGCTTCGCCGGCTGCGTGAGCATGCGGGCCGGCGACCGTACGCGGGACGGGTGGGCCTGGTCGGGGTCGCGATCGCCCTGCCGTTGCAGGCGGACGGCCCGGTGTTCGCCCGGGAGGCCGGGCGGCATCTCGCGATTATCGGGGCCGGCAACCGGCGGTCGCCGCGTCAGTCCGGGGGCACCGGCAACCTCGCCGCCGGGGCGATGCAGGCGGCGGCGATCTCCCTGGCTCTGCAGCATCCGTCCGGGGATGCCGCCTTCACCCTGCTCGATCTCCTCAACCCGGACGAGTCGGTCGAGAGCGGCATGTCCGAGCTGGGCTGGCTGCTGGAACGACTGGGGTTCCCGCTCCGAGTGGCCGGCGCGGACGAGGTCGACGACGAGCTCAGGCTCATCGCCGCCGGACTGCCCGACCGGCCACCCGACGCGGGCGCGCACTACGTCCTCGCGCCTGCTTTGGACCGGGCCGGGGCGTTGAGCCGGGCCGACGAGAGCCTCGTCACCGGCCTCGACGCGCTGCAGGCCATCCTGCGCGACGGGCCGGTCCGGCACACCCATCTGCTCGCCTGGTGGTCGAGCGTCGGGATGTACCGGACCCACCTCGGATTCGACGCGTCCGTCGAGATCGACGCGATGCTCGCCCTGCGGGTCTCGCAACGCGACATCGTCGACCTGATGGGACACACGGTGACCTGGAATCCGCGGGACAACCGGGGGCTCCTGCACGACCGGCACGAGTTCCCCGAACCGCTCACCGTGATACCGATGGCACCGCTGACCCGGGCGACGGCCCAGGCCCTGCTGCGCACCGACTGGGACCCCTCGTGACGGACTACCAGGACTACCTTCGTGCCCTGTCCGACCTGGTCCAGGCGGGACCGCGCGGGGCCGAGCAGGCCCGGTTGCGCGACGAGCGGTTCGACGTCTCCGTCGACCGGGCACGCGGTGACGCCGAGACCGCGCTCGCCCGGAACCGGCGCCTCCGTCAGGAGGTGTCCAGGCAGCTCGAAACCGTGCGGACGGCGCTGACGGGTGTCGGTCGGGCGGACCTGCTGCCACTGCCGACCGTATCGGCGCGGGTTGCCGCCGCGGATGCCGAGGACGTCACGGAAGCCGTACGCACACTCCAACTCGCGGTCGCGGAACTGGAGGCGGTGATCCGGGACGTACCGGCGGGCGGTGGTGTGGACGACGTCCCGCGCGGTCGGCGCCGAACCGGTCCGGTGGTCGCCGGTCTTCTGGTCGCCGTGCTCATGGTGGCGCTGTTCATGGCCGCATTCTCGATCGGCCGGAACTGACCGGCCGCAAACCAGTGGGAGGAACACATGTCGGAGCTCAGCCAGCTCAAGCAGCAGATCAACCAACTCGGTCAGCAGGCGCGTACCCAGGCGCAGGGACTGGCGTCCTTCAAGCCGAAGTTCTCCCAGGCGGTCAGCCAGGTCGGCGGGCTCATCGGCGGCAGCGCCCAGCGCGTCGACCAGGACATGATCGCGACGTTGCAGGCGGCCGAGAAGCAGGTGGACGAGGCCGTACGGGCACTACAGGCGGCGGCCGCGGCGGCGGGACGCTTCGCGGCCTCACTGTGACCGGGCAGTCCCGACTCGGTGAGCTGTGCGACGCCGTCCGGTACATCGGCGACGGCACCGGTACGTTGGCCGCCGCGTTGGACGACCAGTCCCGGAAGCTGACCCAGCTTGCGGCCCGGATGCAGATCAACGCGGTCGGTGACCGGATGGCAGCGCAGTCCGTCGCGGCGGCGTTCGACGCAGCGGCGAGGGCGTGCGGCCGGGCGGCGTCGCTGCTGCTGGACTCCGGCAGGCAGGCACGCGGGTATGCGTCGGCGAACTGCGGCGGGGGTGGCGGGACGGCGCTACTCGGTCGCGGCGCCGTCGCGGCGGCGGTCCGTGACGATCGTCGGATGAGCGGACGGCAGGCGGCCCTGGACCGGATCGAGTACATAGGATTCAGCAACCCGGTGACGCACGGGGCCTACAAGGGGTTGGCGGACTTCCCCGTACAGGTGCTCTCGGAGATAGACAGCGTTCGCTACACGCCCGCTACCCGGACGAGGGAGGAGGTGGCCGGCCGGTCCCATTGCCCGGATGATCCGCCGGGCGCCCCGGCCACGATCTGGTTGTACGGCAGTTCCGGCCGTGATCGGCCGGCGGATCCGACGGATGACGGCGAACGTCAGGTGCTGGCCGACGTCCTGATCCACGAGGTCGGCCACGTCATGTACCACCGGGCGCTCTCGGCGTCGGGTCGGGACGCGTGGGAGGAGTTGTGCCGCACCGCGTACGCCACAGGGGAGCCGCCGGTGTCCGCGTACGGCGCGACGAGCTTCGGCGAAGACTTCGCGGAGGCGGTCCTGGCGATGTACAGGAAGCCCGGGTGGCTGCACGAGAACGCACGGACGAGGTACCGCTTCGTCGAGGCGCTCTTCGAGAAACTCGAGTCCGAGGAACTGTCCGGCCACCGGTGACGGCTCCCGTGGTTCCGCTCGACGTCGAGGAGAAGGGTGGCTTCCAGGGCCCCGGCCAGCCCCGAACCGCGCTTTACGGCCCGTTCGCCGTGCCGGACGCGAAACGGGGCAATCGGGCGCCGTACGTCGTCCGGGACCGCCAACCGGCCAGGCGGTGCGGTTGTCCGGCGGCGCCGTGATCCCGCAGGTGGGGAGACTAGGCTGGTGGTCATGCCGGCCACCTCAGCGAACAGGCTCGGGGAGTTCCTCCGGGCACATCGGGCCAGGCTCGAACCCGCCGACGCCGGACTGCACGGCGGTGGGGATCGCCGGGTCGCCGGGCTGCGGCGCGAAGAGGTCGCGGTGCTGGCCGGGGTCAGCGTCGACTACTACGCCCGGCTCGAACAGGGTCGGGAACGCAATCCTTCCGGGCAGGTCCTGGACGCGATCGGGCGGGCGCTCAAGCTCGACGGCGACACCCGAGGTCACCTTTTCCGCCTTGCCGGACTGGGTCCGCGCCCGACACCGGGCAGTTCGCGCGACTTGGTGGACCCGTCGTTGCTCCGGTTGCTGGATTCGTTTCCCACCTCGGCCGCCTACGTGCTGAGTCCGGCGTTCGACGTACTCGCGACGAACGCCATCGCCGCCGCCCTGCTCTCACCCTTCGACGGCATGACCAACATGGTCCGGGTCCTGTTCCAGCATCCTCGGGCCCGAGCCGTGTTCGCCGAATGGCCGATGCTCACCGAGCGGGTGGTCCATGCCCTGCGACTGAACGCGGGCTACTACCCCGACGACGCGGAGATCCGGGCGCTCGTGGACGAGATGCTGCGTACCTCGCCGGATTTCCGGTCGCTCTGGCAGGACCAGACCGTCGGCGGGCTCACCCGCGCGTTCAAGGTCTTCGTCCACCCCGAGGTCGGCCGGATCGAGTTGACGTACCAGACGTTCGACGTCCGCGACGCTCCCGGCCAGCAGTTGCTCGTCGGTACGCCGGAGCCCGGCACCCGCAGCGCCGAAGCCCTCGCCCACCTGGGCTCCGTGTCCGCCGGAGCCTGACCCCGACCGGGTACGCGACTCAGACCTCGTTGTTCCACATCCGGAACGTGGTGCACTTCCTGCCGGCGTCGAGGGTGACGACCCAGAGGTTGTCGAAGGTGCCGAGTGCGGCGTAGACACCGGTCCCCTTGACGGCGAAGGTGTCGCCGTTGATCACCAGTAGGGACCAGTCGAAGGTCCAGCCGCCCTCCTGCCACGGGGCGCGGGTCTGCCACCCGTCGATGATCTCCTGCCGGCCGATCCACGCCGTCTCGTACGGCCATTCGTACGATTCGGCGTCCTCGGTGAAGAGGGCCGCGATATCGGCGGGGTCGCCGGTGGTCCACGCCTTCACATAACCGTCAACCCAGCTCTTCACCTGTCGTTCGGTGATGGCCCTGGTCTTTGCCATTGTTGTCGCCTTTCTCCAGGGATCGGGGACTCGGGTCGGTCAATCGTGTGCGGCACCGCGACCCGGCGGAAGGGCGCGTGTTCCGGGGTGCGTCACACCCAGGAAGTCGTGTCCTTCTTCCCCGCCGACCGGGGCGGCACTCTGGTCCCGCGGTGATCCCGCCGCGAATCCACCCACCTCCGGGAGTACCCCTTGACCAGCCAGACGACCGTCGATCACAAGATCGTTCTCATCACCGGGGCGAGCAGCGGCATCGGTGCGGCGACCGCCCGCCGGTTGGCCGCCGACGGCCACCACGTGGTGCTCGGCGCCCGGCGGGTGGACCGCCTGACGGCCCTCGTCGCCGAACTGCGCGCGGCGGGCGGCCGGGCCGACCACCGGGAACTCGACGTGACCGACCTGGCCAGCGTCCGCGCCTTCGCCGACACCGCCCACGAGCGGTACGGCCGGATCGACGTGCTCGTGAACAACGCGGGCGTGATGCCGCTGTCGACGATCGACTCGCTCCGGATCGACGACTGGAACCAGATGATCGACGTGAACCTGCGCGGCACCCTGCACGGCATCGCGGCCGTGCTGCCGTACATGCGGGGTCGGGGCGCCGGCCACATCGTCAACGTCGCCTCGACGTCGGGGTACCGGGTCGACCCCACGGCGGCCGTCTACTGCGCCACCAAGTTCGCCGTACGGGCGCTCTCGGAAGGTCTGCGTCAGGAGAGCCGCGAACTTCGGGTGACCGTGGTGAGTCCGGGGTTCACCCACTCGGAGCTTGCCGACCACGGCGGCGACCCGGAGGTACGGGCGGCGGTGCGGGCCGCGTCGCAACAGCTCGCCATCCCGGCGTCGGCGGTGGCGGACGCCATCGGGTACGCGATCGCGCAGCCGGACAACGTCGACGTGAACGAACTGGTCGTCCGCCCCACCGCCCAGGGCTGACGGATCGGGGCGGGAACAACGGGTCTCAGCCCGTACGCCCGATTTTCGGGGGGCCGACGGCCTCCAACCGGTCGCGGAGCGCGTCGCACTCCTCGAGCAACCGGGTGTAGTGCTCCAGCATGGTCTCCAGGTCGACCAGGGCCGCATCACGCCGCCGCTCGGATTCGAGCAGGGCCCCGGTCAGGTCGGCCGCCCGGTCGGTGCGGATCCCCAGCTCGGTGCGGTGGCTGGCCTCCAGCGTCTCGCCCAGGCTGGCGGACAGGTCGCGCTGCTGGTTGTCCAGGTCGCGTTCGGCCGCCCGCCGAGCGGATTCGATCTTCGACAGTCCGAGCTCCCGCAACTGGGCGCCGACCTCCCGCCGGTGTCGCAGCTCGTGCCGGCGCTCTCCCTCCCTGCGTCCCGCGAACCAACCGGAGACCTGCCCCGCCAGACCGCCGACGGCCGCCCCGACCATCGTCCCCACGCCGGGTAGCACGATCGTTCCGGCGATGACCCCCAGGAACGCACCCGTGCTCCCGTACGCGGTGACCCCGCCCCGCCCCGCGCGAACCCGTGCCGGCCGTCCCGCCTCCGGTGTGTGCTCGACCGGCCGCTGTTCGATCTCCGGGTCGGTGCCGGCGGCCGGCTCGGTGATGCCGCCCTCGGTGTACGCGTCCAGACCGTACTGCCGGGCGACGGTGCCCGCAGTGACCAGCAACTCCCGTTCGGCACCCGCGACGATGTCGGCGGTCTTCGCGGCGACCCATCCGGCGACACCGTCCGGATTCCGTTGCCACCGCTCGCCGTAGCTGTCGGTACGGAAGTCGGCGGTGAGCTTGTCGAAGTCCTCGGCGAGGCGTCGCCGGACCGGTCGGGCCGCCCGTTCCAGGTCCAGTGGCAGGCTCGCCAGTTGCCGGCTCTGCTGTTTCTCCCGCGACTCGACCTCGGCACGCAGGTCGGCCAGTTCGTTCCGGAGTCCGGTCGGCGCGTCGTCGACCAGGGCGGTCAGCCGTTCGGCCTCCGGCCGGCGCAGCGCGTCGACCAGTTCCTCCCAGGTGTCGAGCGCGGCCAGGACCTGGACCCGGCAACAGAAGTCGGCGAGCTGGTCCGACAGTCCGGGGACGACAACCAGCTCCTCCGGCGGGATTCCGATCGTGTCGGCGATCCTCCCGGTCAGCTCGCGGATCACCGGTTCGGGGTCGGCCACCAGGTCGAGGAAGGTGACCACCGTGATCACCTCGGGGCAGAAGGCCACCGCGTCGGCCAGGAAGGACAGCTCCTCCGTACCGGGTGGTTCGACCGCCGACGCGACGAAGACGAGGACGTCGGCCTCGGCCAACTCCGCCCGTACGACCTCGGTGTGCGTGGTGCCGATGCCCGGGGTGTCGACCAGTACCAGCCCCGATTCCAGCCGGGGTAGGGGCAACCCGACCTCCACCTGGCGTACGTCCCGCCGGTGGACCGGGCCGGTCGGCTCGGTGCCGAACTCGGCGAGCCGGTCGAGCGGGATGAACTCCAGCGGTTGCCACAGCGGACCGGGATCGCCGGGGCGCCGGTCGAAGTGGGCGACTACCTGCTCCTCGTCGGCCCAGGAGAGGCTGACCACTGTGGACGTGGTCACGGCGTCCGGCGACACCGGGAACAGTCCCGGCCGGTCGACCAGGGTGTTCAGCAGGGTCGACTTGCCGGACCGGGACCCGCCGCAGACCACCACCCGGTACTGCCCCGAGTCGAGCCGCTCCCAGGCCGTACGGGCCTTCCGGCCCAGGGCGTCGGGCAGTTCGGGTGCGACCATCTCGATGATCCGGGCGAAATGCGTCAGCACGTCCTGCCGTACCCGGAATGTTTCCTCCACGACCGCCTCCTCGCCGGCGGCCCGCCCTCGGTGAAGCCACTTCGGACGGTACCGATGGTCAGGGACGATGTTATGGACGTCGGTACCCGTGCTTCCCATCACAGGATGGGGTTCATCTCTCCGAGCAGTGCTGGAATTGCGGCCGACGAGCCGCCCGCACTGACGGGAAGGTGGATTTGACAACAGATTCCGGCGCTTAGAGTGACGGCCAGTTGGAGGCAACCACGACGGAGCGGGTCGAGGTCTCGGAGCGTGTCGACAATGGCGGCTGTAGACGGCTCGTCGCGATTTGGAAATGTCCGGTGGGCGCGTGGGACGTTGTTGCACGATCTCCAGCCGGCCGACCGGTCCGCACTACTCACACTCGGCACACAACGATCATTCGGCGTCGGTGAGGCACTGATGATTGAGGATGACCGGGGAACCGACGCGTTTGTCCTCCTGGAGGGCTGTGTGAAGGTGGTGGGAAGCGCGGTCGACGGCCGAAGCATCCTGCTGTCGATCCGGATCGGCGGTGATCTCGTCGGCGAGCTGGGTGCGCTGCACAACACGCCCCGGTCGGCCTCGGTGTTCACCGCGACCGCCGTCGTCGCGCGAGCCATCTCGCAACGGACCCTGGCCCGCTTCATGGCCGAGCACCCGGTCGCGGCCCGCGCGATCCACGGCAGCGTCGCCGACAAGTTCCGGAGGGCGACCCGGCACCGGATCGACATCAACGGCGCCTCCGTCCGTAACCGGCTCGCTCTGGTGCTGCACTACCTGGCCGAGACCTACGGCCGACCGCACTCCGACGGGATCCGGATCGAGGTGCCGCTGAGCCAACCCGAGCTGGCCAGCCTGATCGGCGTCTCCGAGCCGAGCCTGCAGAGAGCGGTACGCGAACTGCGCGACCAGGACGTCATCAAGTCCGAGTACCGGCGACAGATCGTGCGCGACCCGGAGGCGCTGCGGAAGTTGGCGACCCAGGGAGGAGGGCCGCCGGACAACGAGAAGGGGTAGATGCCATGACCGACCTCCCGGAGTTCACCGACCGGCTCTGCCTGGTGGTCGACATCCCGGACCACGGCTCCCGTACGGCACCCGAACAGGTGGACGGCCAGTTCCGGCTCCTCCGCATCATCCAGTTCGCCTGCCTGAGAGCCCGCATCCGCCGGATCACCGGTGGCAGCATCCCGGGCGGCGCCCTCCGGGGCGGTGGTGCCGACCTCCGGGGTGGCGGTGGTGCGCAGGTGGTGGTCCTGCCGCCGGCCGTCGATCCGGTCCGGGTGGTACCCGCGCTGGTGCTCGGCCTGCGCCACGCGCTCTACGAGTCGAACCGGGAGCCGGGAGCCGCCGGTCGGATCCGGCTCCGCGCGGTGCTGGTGGGCGGAAGCATCGGCCGGGGCGCGACCGGATTCCTCGGCCCCGGCGTTGTCCTCGCCACCGACCTGGCCCACACCCCGGTTTTCGAAACCGCCTTCACCCGGCCCGAGGACGAGCAGGTCGACCTGGCCCTCGTCACCAGTGACCCGCTCTACCAGGACGTCCTCCGGCAGAACTACCCCGGACTGCCCGCCGGGGACTTCCGGCCGGTGCCGATAGCGGGACGGGAAACCACCCCACCCGCCTGGTACCACCTTCCCGCCAGCCGCCCGGCCCCCGACCCCCGCGCCGCCCGGGTCTCCTGGCCCACCCTCTCCGACGCCGTCGTCATCCCCGGCCTCCTAGACCTCCCCCGACACCCACCACCCCCACCGGACAGAAGACTCTTGTAGAGAAAGAGTGGCCATCCTCGCGGGAATGGCCACTCTTTCTCTACAAAAGTGGGGCGGGGGTGGCTGGAGACGTCAGTTGCTCCGGTTGCGCCAGGCGGCGGCGAGGGTTGTTCGTCCGTTCGTACGCAGGAGCGAGCCCTCGTAGAGGCGGGCGGCGAGCAGGAGTACGGCCACCGCCGAGGCGAGCAGGATCAGCAGCGCCACCACCGGCTCCCAACCGGCGGCCTCACCGAGGAAGAGTCGTACCGGCATGGCGGTCGGCGCGGAGAACGGCACGTACGACAGCACGGTCATCAGGGTGCTGTTGTCGTTGCCGAAGATCACCGCGAAGAACGGGATCAGCACCAGCATCTGCACCGGCATCGACACCGAACCGATGTCCTCCTGCCGGCTGACCAGCGCGCCGGTGACCGCCCAGATCGCCGCCAGCAGGACGAATCCCACCACGAAGAACGGGATGAACCAGCCGATCGCCGGGGCGACCTGGTCCATGATCGCGCCGCTGTCGGTGGCCGTCATGCCGATCAGGGCGACCGCCGCGATCAGGATGATCTGCCCGATCGCGAGCGCGCTGGCGGCGATCACCTTGCCGGCCAGCAGTGCACGTACGGGCACGGTGGCGACCAGGATCTCCACGATCCGGGTCTGCTTCTCCTCGGTGACGCTCTGCGCGATCTGGATCCCGAAGGTGATCGAGGTGAAGAAGAAGACCATGCCGAAGATCAGCGGCACCAGGACCCCCACCACCGGGTCCACCGCGGCCGGGTCGAGCAGTTCCACCGGGGGAGCGGTGCTCAGCGCGCCCACCACGTCGGTCGGCGCCTCGTCGAGGGCCAGCACCCGTACGCCGTTCGGGCCGGCGACAACGGCCGCGTCCACGTCCTCGGAGAGGACCAGGTCCCGGGCCGCCTGCTCGTCGGCGACGGTCCGTACGTCCAACCCGGCCCGGTCGAGCACCTCGGCGGCCTCGGAGCCGACCACGGCGACGCTGTCCGGACCGCCGGCAAGCATGGCCGGCAGCACGGTCGAGCCGACCGTGAGCAGCAGGAAGAAGACCGTGCTGAACAGGAACGCCTTGTCCCGCAGCTTGGTCCCGATCTCGCGCCCGCTGACCAGGCCGACCGCCTGCCAGAACGAGGTGGCGGGCCGGGTCGGCGCGGGCGCGGAGGTGGGGGTGTCGGTCGGCTGGGTCTGACTGGTGAGCGTCATCGTGCGATCTCCCGGAAGATTTCGGCGAGCGACGGAACGATCGGACGGAAGGCGCGCACGGGTTCCCGTTCCAGGACCCGGCGCAGCACCTCCTGGTCGTCGCTGGGCGAGTGGATGTCGATGACCGCCCGAGCACCGTCCAGGTCGACCACGGTGACGCCGGGCAGGTCCCGTACCCAGCCGGCGTCGGTGTCGACGACCAGTTCGTACCGCGGCGAGGCGTGCTTGCGGCGCAGGTCGGCGCGGCTGCCGGCGGCCCGGATGGCCCCGTCGGCGATGATCACCAGGTCGTCGCAGAGGCGTTCCACGACGTCGAGCTGGTGGCTGGAGAAGAGGACCGGTACGCCGCGCGCGGCCCGTTCCCGCAGCACCCGGACGATGACGTCGACGGCCATCGGGTCGAGCCCGGAGAACGGCTCGTCGAGCACGAGGGCCACCGGATCGTGTACGAGCGCCGCCGCGATCTGCGCGCGTTGCTGGTTGCCCAGCGACAGGGTGTCGACCGCGTCGCCGGCCCGCTCGGTCAGCCCGATCTGTTCCAGCAGGTCGTCGCTGCTGCGCTTGGCCGCCGGTGCGGTCATCCCGTGCAGCCGGCCCAGGTAGACGAGCTGCTCGCGTACCTTCATCTTCGGGTACAGGCCACGTTCCTCGGGCATGTACCCGAAGCCCTGCCGCAGGTCGCGGGTGAGCGGGGCGCCGTCCCAGGTGACCTCGCCGGAGTCGGCCGCGAGCACCCCCAGGATGATGCGCATCGCCGTGGTCTTGCCGGCGCCGTTGGCGCCGACGAAGCCGGTCATCCGGCCGGCACCGATGTCGAACGATATGTCGTGCAGCACCCGGCGATCACCGAACGTCCGGTTTACGGACGCGACGCGGAGCATGCGGTCTCCCTCTGCTTGATCGTGATCCCCGCCCGGTTCGGTGCGGGTGACCTGTGAACGAGCCTAGGGGGACGGGCCGGCGTTGGCGTCCGGCGCCGGACGGAGCCGGCGGGGTCCGTCGCCCGACGGACCCCGGTGCCACGGCGGGGTCCGCCGTCCGACGCGAGGTGGAGTCGGCGGTCAGCCCTCGGCCGTACGGGGGGTCACCACGCCGTGCTCGTACGCGAAGACCACCGCCTGCGTACGGTCGCGCAGGTGCAGTTTCATCAGCACCCGCGACACGTGGGTCTTCACGGTCGCCTCGCCGAGGAGCAACTGGGCCGCGATCTCGGCGTTCGAGGCGCCACCGGCCAGCAGGACGAGCACCTCGTGCTCCCGCTCGGTCAGCCCGGACAGCGCCCCGGCCTCCCGCGCGGACCGCTGCGCGGGCGGAATGGACTGCGCGCCCGCGCCCGGATCCGTGGTCGGCGTGGACCCGGAACCGGGTGCGGTGAAGGTGGCGATGACCCGCTTGGTGAGCTGCGGGGCGAGCAGGGCGTCACCCCTGGCGACCACGCGTACCGCCTCGACCAGGTCCTCCGGGGAGCCGTTCTTCAGCAGGAAGCCGCTGGCGCCGGCCTGGAGGGCGGCGAACAGGTAGTCGTCGCGGTCGAACGTGGTCAGGATCAGCACGGCCGCGCCGCCGGTGGCCGAGGCGGCGACGATCCGCCGGGTGGCCTCCAGCCCGTCCATCACCGGCATCTCGACGTCCATCAGCACCACGTCGGGGCGGTGCCGGGCGGCCAGGTCGACCGCTTCGGCGCCGTCGGCGGCCTCGTCCACCACCTCGATGTCGTCCTCGATCTCGAGGATGACCCGGAAGCCGGCGCGGAGCATCCGTTGGTCGTCGACCAGCAGTACCCGGATCGGCGCGGGCGCGCCTGCCTCGCTCATCCGGCGTCCACGGTCTCGGCCGACCGGATGTCGTCGTGCAGCGGAAGTCTGGCGCGTACCCGGAATCCGCCGCCGTCGCGGGCACCGATCTCCAGTACGCCGCCGTGCGCCGCGACCCGCTCCCGCATTCCGATCAGGCCGAGTCCGCTGCCCGACGGCGGCCGTACGGCGTGCTCCGGTGGGGTGCGACCGTCGTCGGCCACGTCCACTTCGATCTCCTGTCGCAGGTAGCGGATCCGTACGTCGATCAGGTTGGCGCGGGCGTGCTTGATGGTGTTGGTCAGCGCTTCCTGCATGATCCGGTAGATCGCCAGGGAGACCGAGTCGGTCAGCGGAACCGGTTCGCCGAACGTACGGAAGTCGACCGTCAGCCCGGCCTCCCGGGCCCCGCTCAGCAGGGTCTCCACCTGGTCCAGCCGGTGTCCGGTCGGCTGCTCGGTGAGCGGGTCGGTGGAGGCGTCGGCCTGCCGGAGCACCCCGAGCAGGCGGCGCAACTCGTCGATGGCGGTCCGGGCGGTCTGCTCGACGGCGGCGAGCGCGGTCTTCGCCTTCGGCGGGTTCTGGTCCATCACCCGACGTGCGGCGGCGGCCTGTACGCCCATCACGGCGACGTGGTGGGCGACGACGTCGTGCAGTTCGCGGGCGATCCGTACGCGTTCCTGGATCACCGCGCGTTCGGCGAGTACGGCCTGGGACCGGCGCAGCGCCTCGGTCTGCACCTGCACCTCGTGCTGCCGCCGCGCGGACAGCCACGCGGTGTTCCCGAACAGGTACGCGAAGACGAAGTACGTCAGGTTGAACAGGACCGAGGTGAGCAGTACGGCGAACAGGGGCGGCAGCGGGCCGGCGGCACCGCTGAACGCGTCCGCCGGGATGTCCGGCATTGCGAGCACGGCGCTGAGGGCGAGCCAGCAGAACATGGCCACGATCACCGCGATCCGGATCACGTCGGCCCGCCGCCGGTCCCGGCCCCAGGCACCGAGCGTGTAGATGGCGACGAACAGGGTGACGGACGAGACCAGGGTGTCGACGTGGGCCCTTGCCTGGGCGCCGATGAACACGGCGGCGGTGAGCAGGGTGGTCGCCTCCGGCCAGCGCCGCCGCCAGGCCATCGGGGCGGTGATCCCCACGATCCAGGCGAGCTGCTCGGGCCACGAGGGTGGGTGGCCGAGCGCGAACGTGCCGGAGCTGTTGAGCAGCAGCACGCTGAGCAGCCCGCCACCCACCAGCAGCGCCCCGATCTGCCAGTCGTGCCGGCGCTGCGCGGGGGTCGGCCCGGGGCGCTCCCAGTGCTGCGCCTCCTGTGTGGTCATGGTGGCGAAGCCTAGTCGGGAGCCGCCTCGGCACGTGCCCGCGCCGGAGACCGTCCGTCCCGGTGACCGTCCGTGACGGTGGATCCGGGCGGGCGGGTCAGCGGATCGACTCGGCGGTGGCCTTGAGCGCGGCCAGCCAGGCGGTGAGGGAGGCGGTCAGGGCGGCCTGGAGACCCTCCGGGTCGGCCAGCACCGGTTTACCGGCCCACGACTCGGCCGTGTGTACGGCCACCCCGTCGTTGTTCTGCTCGAACGTCCAGACATGCACCCCGTCGATGCCGCGGCCCGGCCCGCCCCAGGCGATCCGGCGCAGCGGTTCGAGTTCCCCGATGGTGGACGTGACGGCCAGCCCGGCGGTTTCCCACTCGAACGAGCCGCCGACCGCCAGCGGTCCGGTGAGCCGGGCCCGGGTGATCTCCGGGTGCCACACGGTCCACTCGTCGACGTTCGTGTGCAGCTCCCAGATGGTCTCGAGGGGAGCGTCGACGATGGTGGCCAGTTCGACGATCACCGGCGCGGTCCGGTCGATGTCCATGGCGGTCAGGCCGTCCGGGGGCGGCGCAGGCCGAGGATCCGGCGGCCGACGTCGAGCAGGATGTCCCGCAGTTCGTCGTCGTCCAACTCGCGTCCCTCCGGCTTCGCGGCGGCGGCGGCGATGCCGAACAGGGCCACCTGGGCGCTGATCCCGGCGCCGCCCGTACCGCCGAGGTGGCCGGCGAGCAGCTCGCAGGGCTGGTCGAGCAGGATCGAGGCGTTCTCCTGGTCCTTCAGCAACGGCTTCACGCCGGGGTCGACCTGGAGCAGGGCGACCAGGGAGCGGTGCCGGATCGCGAGGTCCACCCAGCCGACCAGCATCCGTTCCGCTCGGGCGGTGGGGGTGCGCTGGGCCGAGGCGTCGGCGATCACGGCGGCCATGTCCTCGACGGCCGGTCGGATGACCGAGGCGAGGATCTCGTCCCTGGTCTTGAAGTGGTGGTAGACGGCCGCCTTCGTGATGCCCAACTGGTCGGCGATCATCTGCAGCGAGGTACCGGCGAAACCCCGGTGGCAGAACAGCTCCAGCGCGGTGTCGAGCAGCCGAGCCCGGGTGCCCTCGGTGGCGACGGTCTCGCGGGTGGGGCTCGCGGTCATATCTCCTCCTCGGCGTCGGCAGTGGGCGGGCTGCGGACAGGGTCAAGCCTAACCTGCCGTCCAGCAGGCTTTCAGCTTGCCGACCAGCAAGGAAACGGCTGGTCGCCCGGAGAGTCCTTACCTTGCCGATCGGCTGGACGATAGCTTGCCGATCGGCAAGGCGCCAGCTAGTCGATCGTTAGGTGTGTCACTTGCCGATCGGCTAGTGCTCGCCTTGCCGATCGGCTAGCTTCAGGGCGTACCGGCAACACCGTGGCAGCGCCTTCACCTGGCGTTTATCGATCATGTCCGAAACGCCTTGACGTCGTGACGGCGCAAGGATGACGTCCCCTATCTGTCCTGGAGCGGATCTCGTGGCAACGTTTCTCTACCGGATAGGCCGGTTCTCGTACCGTCGCCGATGGCTGGTGACCGGAGTCTGGGTGCTTCTGCTCGCACTGGTCGGCCTGGGAGCGGCCACCGTCTCGGGCAGCATGTCCAACTCGTTCAGCGTCCCCGGCACCGAGGCCCAGCGGGCCATCGACCATCTCGCCGACCGCTTCCCGCAGGCGAACGCCAGCGGTGCCACCGCACGGGTGGTGTTCGAGGCACCGGACGGGCAGAAACTCACCGACCCCGCCAACCGTACGGCCGTCGGCGACGTCGTCGAGGCGCTGACCGGCGCACCGAAGGTCGCCAGCGTGGTCGACCCGTACCAGGCCAACGCGATCTCACCCGACGGCCGGTACGGGATCGCCCAGGCCCGGTACTCCGTACAGGGACCGGCGCTTGCCACCTCGGACCGTGACGCCCTGTTGGAGACCGCCGACGTCGGCCGCGCGGCCGGGCTGACCGTGGAGATCGGCGGCGACGCCCTCCAGTCGTCACCGGAGACCGGGATCACCGAGGTCATCGGCATCGTGATCGCCGCCGTCGTGCTGGCACTCACCTTCGGCTCGCTGCTCGCCGCCGGCCTGCCGCTGCTCACCGCGCTCGTCGGCGTCCTGGTCGGACTGGCCGGGATCAGCGCCGCCTCCGGGTTCGTCGACATCAACTCCAACAGCACCATCCTCGCGCTGATGCTCGGCATCGCCGTCGGCATCGACTACGCCCTGTTCATCGTCTCCCGGTTCCGGCACGAGGTCGCGGTACGCAAGGACCCCCTCGAAGCCGCCGGCCGGGCCGTCGGCACCGCCGGATCCGCGGTCGCCTTCGCCGGCCTGACCGTGATCATCGCCCTGGCCGGGCTCTCCGTGGTCGGCATCCCGGTGCTGCGGTCGATGGGTCTGGCCGCGGCGGCCACCGTCGCGATCGCCGTGCTGGTCGCCCTCACCCTGCTCCCCGCCCTGCTCGGCTTCGCAGGGTCGCGGATCACCGGTGGCCGGCGCGCCCGCGATCCCGAGTCCGACCGGGGCACCGCACCGATGGGTGAGCGGTGGGCGCGGTTCGTCACCCGCCGCCGGGTGCCGGTCCTGGTCGCGGCCGTCATCGGGCTCGGCGTGATCGCGGTGCCCGCGGCCGACCTGCGCCTGGGCTTCCCGGACGACGGTACGGCGCCCGCCGAGACCACCCAGCACAAGGCGTACGAGATGCTCAGTGTCGGGTTCGGGCCGGGCTTCAACGGTCCGCTCACCATCGTGGTGGACGGCGAGGGCGGTGACGTCGGCGCGGCGGCCACCGAGGCGACCAGCACCATCAAGGGGCTGCCCAACGTCGTCTCGATCAGCCCGCCGGTGCTCAGCCCGGACGGCGGCACCGCCCTGCTCACCGTCGTACCGGCGAGCGGGCCGAACGACCCGGCCACCACCGACCTGGTCACCGACATCCGTGACCGGCAGTCCGACCTGCGTACGTCGACCGGGGCCGAGGTCTCCGTCACCGGCTCGACGGCGGTCAACATCGACGCCTCCGACCGGGTCAACGACGCGTTCCTGCCCTACCTGGGTCTCGTCGTCGGGCTGGCGTTCCTCATCCTGCTGCTGATGTTCCGGTCGATCCTGGTGCCGCTGAAGGCGACGCTCGGTTTCCTGCTCAGCGTCGGGGCGACCTTCGGTGCCATGGTCGCGGTCTTCCAGTGGGGATGGCTCGGCTCGGTCTTCGGGGTCGAGGAGGCGTCACCGATCGCACCCATCGTGCCGGTGCTGCTGATCGGCATCCTGTTCGGACTCGCCATGGACTACCAGGTCTTCCTGGTCACCCGGATGCGCGAGGACTACGTGCACGGCCGGACCGCGCAGGAGGCGGTCGTCACCGGGTTCCGCCATGGGGCCAGGGTGGTGACCGCCGCCGCGATCATCATGATCAGCGTCTTCGGCGGCTTCATCTTCGGTGACCAGGTGCTCATCCAGTCGATCGGGTTCGCCCTGGCCTTCGGGGTGCTGGTGGACGCGTTCGTCGTACGGATGACGATCGTGCCGGCGGTGATGTCGCTGCTCGACCGGTCCGCCTGGTGGCTGCCCCGCTGGCTGGCCCGGATCCTGCCCGAGGTCGACGTCGAGGGCGAGAAGCTGAGCCGTGACCTGCCCCCGACCGCCGGGGACGGCGACCCGGTCGGCGAACCGGAACTCGCCGGCGCCCGGTAACCACCGGGCAGACGTGGAACAGGCGCTCGGCTCTCGTAGGAGAGCCGAGCGCCTGCGCGGTGGTGCTACCTCGCGGCCAGCAAGCGGGCCGCCGCGAGGGCCAGCCGATCCAACTCGTCCGGCTCGGACCCGACCCGACGATCCAGCTCGGCCCGCATCCGCGGATCCCAGAACAACCGGATGTGCTCGGCGATCTCCTTCGCCGCCACCTCCGGCGGTACGTGGTGGAAGTGCGCCGCGATCTCGTTCGCGAGCCGGACCGACGGGGAGACGCCCTGGTGTGACATGTCAGTCCGCCAGCGCCGGGAGGAGCACCTCGTCCTGGGCGACCTGCGCCGGGGGACGGGAGTGCTTCAACCCCACCTGGACCGCGGTGACCTTGTACTCCGGGCAGTTGGTCGCCCAGTCGGAGTTCTCCGTGGTGACCACGTTCGCCCCGGTGACCGGGTGGTGGAAGGTGGTGTAGACGACGCCGACCGGCATCCGGTCGGAGAGGACGGCGCGCAGCGAGGTGGCACCGACCCGGCTGGCCAGGGTCACCTCGTCACCGTCGTTGATGCCGCGTACCTCGGCGTCGTGCGGGTGCAGTTCGAGTACGTCCTCGCGGTGCCACGCCACGTTCGCCGTACGCCGGGTCTGCGCCCCGACGTTGTACTGGCTGAGGATCCGGCCGGTGGTCAGGATCAGCGGGTACTTGCGGGTGCTGCGTTCCTTCGTCGGCACGAACGGGGTTGGTACGAACCGGCCCTTGCCGCGTACGAAGCCGTCCACGTGCATCGTCGGCGTCCCCTCGGGCGCGTTCTCGTTGCACGGCCACTGCACGCTGCCGAGCTTGTCCAGCACCTCGAACGAGACACCGGCGAAGGTCGGGGTGAGCGCGGCGATCTCGTCCATGATCTCGCGCGGGTGGCTGTAGTTCATCGGGTAGCCCATGGCCTCCGCGATCTCGCAGACGATCTGCCACTCGTGCTTGCCGGTCTTCGGCGCCATCACCGGGCGTACCCGGTTGATCCGGCGCTCGGCGTTGGTGAACGTGCCGTCCTTCTCCAGGAACGACGTGCCGGGCAGGAACACGTGCGCGAACTTGGCCGTCTCGTTGAGGAAGAGGTCCTGCACCACGACCAGTTCCATCGCGCCGAGTGCGGCGAAGACGTGCTTGGTGTTCGGATCGGACTGGGCGATGTCCTCACCCTGTACGAAGATCGCCCGGAAGGTGCCGTCCACGGCGGCGTCGAACATGTTCGGGATCCGCAGCCCCGGTTCCGACATCAGCGGCCGACCCCACATGTTCTCGAACACCGTGCGTACGGCGTCGTCGGAGACGTGCCGGTAACCGGGCAGCTCGTGCGGGAACGAACCCATGTCGCAGGAGCCCTGGACGTTGTTCTGCCCGCGCAGCGGGTTGACCCCGACGCCCTCGCGGCCGATGTTGCCGGTCACCATGGCCAGGTTCGCCATCCCCATCACCATGGTCGAGCCCTGGCTGTGCTCGGTGACGCCGAGACCGTAGTAGATCGCGGCGTTGCCGCCGGTGGCGTACAGCCTCGCCGCGGCCCGCAGGTCCTCGGCCGGTACGCCGGTGATCTCCTCGACCGCCTCCGGGCTGTTCTCCGGCCGGGAGATGAACTCGGCCCACCCGTCGAAGTCCTCGCACCGCTCGTCGACGAACGACCGGTCGTAGAGCCCCTCGGTCAGCACCACGTGGGCCAGGGCGTTGACCACGGCGACGTTGGTGCCGGGGGCGAGCTGGAGGTGGTGGGCCGCCTCGATGTGCGGCGACCGGACCAGGTCGATCCGGCGCGGGTCGATGACCACGAGCTTCGCGCCCTCGCGCAGCCGGCGCTTCATCCGGGAGGCGAAGACCGGGTGCCCGTCGGTCGGGTTCGCCCCGATCACCAGGATCACGTCGGCCTTGGCGACCGAGCGGAAGTCCTGGGTGCCGGCGGAGGTGCCGAAGGTCTGCTTGAGCCCGTACCCGGTGGGGGAGTGGCAGACCCGGGCGCAGGTGTCGACGTTGTTGTTGCCGAACGCGGCCCGGATCATCTTCTGCACCACGTAGACCTCTTCGTTCGTGGTACGCGAGGAGGTGATGCCGCCGATCGCGCCGACGCCGTGCCGGGTCTGGATGTCGAGCATCCTGGTGGCCACGTAGTTGATCGCGGTGTCCCAGTCGACCTTCTGCCACTCGTCGGTGATCTTGTCCCGGAGCATCGGGGACATCTGCCGGTCGGGGTGGGTGGCGTAGCCGAACGCGAACCGCCCCTTGACGCAGGAGTGCCCCTCGTTGGCCCCACCGTCCTTGTACGGCACCATCCGGACCAGTTCGTCGCCGCGCAGTTCGGCCTTGAACGAGCACCCGACCCCGCAGTACGCGCAGGTGGTGACGACGCTCCGGCTCGGCATGCCGAGCTGGATCACCGACTTCTCCTGGAGGGTCGCCGTCGGGCAGGCCTGTACGCAGGCACCGCAGGAGACGCACTCGGAGTCCATGAACAGCTCGCCCGCACCGGCGCTGACCTTGGACCCGAAACCGCGCCCCTCGATGGTCAGCGCGAACGTGCCCTGCACCTCACCGCAGGCCCGTACGCACCGGGAGCAGGCGATGCACTTGGACGACTCGAAGTCGAAGTACGGGTTGCTGGTGTCGGTGGGCGCGTCGAGGTGGTTGGCGCCCTCGTAGCCGTACCGGACCTGGCGCAGGCCGACCGCACCGGACATGTCCTGCAACTCGCAGTCGCCGTTCGCGGAGCAGGTCAGGCAGTCCAGCGGGTGGTCGGAGATGTACAGCTCCATCACGCCCTGGCGGAGCTTCTCCAGCTTCGGGGTCTGGGTGCGTACCTTCATGCCGGGGGCGACCGGGGTGGTGCACGAGGCGGGGCTGCCGCGCCGGCCGTCGATCTCCACCAGGCAGAGCCGGCAGGAGCCGAACGCCTCCAGGCTGTCGGTGGCGCAGAGCTTCGGGATGTCGATCCCGCTCAGCGCCGCCGCCCGCATCACCGACGTGCCCTCGGCCACCGTCACCGGTAGGCCGTCGACCTCGATCGACACCGTCGCGGGTCCGGCCTTCGCCGGGGTGCCGAGGTCGGGTTCCTTCAACAGGCTCATGGCTTGGCCTCCTCGTAGCGGGCGGTGAAGTCGTCGGGGAAGTGCAGCAACGCGCTGCGTACGGGGTTCGGCGTCAGCCCACCCATGGCGCACAGTGATCCCTCGGTCATCAGCTCGCAGAGATCACCCAGCAGGGCCAGGTTCCCGTCCGGGTCCTCACCCGCGACGATGCGGTCGATGACCTCGACCCCGCGTACGGCACCGACCCGGCAGGGGGTGCACTTGCCGCAGGACTCCTCGGCGCAGAACTCCATCGCGAACCGGGCCATCGAGGCCATGTCCACGGTGTCGTCGAAGACCACGATGCCGCCGTGGCCGAGCATGGCGTCGGCGGCGGCGAACGCCTCGTAGTCCATCGGGAGGTCGAGGTTGGCGGCGGGCAGGTACTGCCCGAGCGGGCCGCCGACCTGCACCGCCCGCAGCGGGCGGCCGGTACGGGTGCCGCCGCCGTAGGTGTAGATCAGGTCGTGCAGGGTGATGCCGAAGGCGGTCTCGAACACCCCGCCCCGGGCGATGTTGCCGGCGAGCTGGAACACCTGGGTGCCGCGCGAACGCTCGACCCCGAGGTCCCGGTACGCCACCGCCCCGTTCGCCAGGATCGCCGGCACCGACCCCAGCGTGAGTACGTTGTTCACCACGGTCGGCTTGCCGAACAGGCCGGTGATCGCCGGGATCGGGGGCTTGGCCCGGACCATCCCGCGCTTGCCCTCCAGGCTCTCCAGCATGGCGGTTTCCTCGCCGCAGATGTACGCACCGGCGCCGACCCGGACGAACAGGTCGAACGTCAGTTCCGAGCCGAGTACGTGCTCGCCCAGCCAGCCTTCGGCGCGGGCGATGTCGATCGCCTGCCGCAGCGTACGGACCGCGTCGGGGTATTCGGAGCGGACGTAGAGGTAGCCCTCGCGCGCGCCGACCGCGTGGGCGGCGATGGTCATGCCCTCGATCAGGGTGAACGGGTCACCCTCCATCAGCATCCGGTCGGCGAAGGTGCCGCTGTCACCCTCGTCGGCGTTGCAGCAGACGAACTTGAGCGGGCCGGGGGTGTCGAGCACGGTCTTCCACTTGATGCCGGCCGGGAAGCCGGCGCCGCCCCGTCCGCGCAGCCCGGACTCGGTGACCTCGGTGACCACCTCGGCCGGGGTGAGGTCCAGGGCCCGGCGCAACCCGGCCAGGCCGCCGTGGGCGACGTAGTCCTGTGGGGAGAGCGGGTCGGTGACTCCGACCCGGGCGAAGCAGAGCCGGGTCTGGTCGCGCAGCCAGGGCAGTTCCTCGACCACACCTTGGTGGAGTTCGTGGTCGGCGCCGTCGAGCAGGCCGGCGGCGACCAGTTCGCCGACCGCGTCCGGGTCGACCGGGCCGTACCCGATCCTGCCCCGTTCGGTCTCCACCTCGACCAGGGGTTCCAGCCAGAGCATGCCGCGCGATCCATTGCGTACGACCTCGACCTGGCGCCCGGCGAGGGCGGCCTCGCGTTGGATGGCGGCGGCCACCTGGTCGGCGCCGACGGAGAGGGCGGCCGAGTCGCGGGGGACGTAGACGGTGACCGGTGTTGTCATGGTTTCCCCGTTTCCGTGGGTGGTGGTCATGAGTTCACCGTTTCCGTGACCAGGAGGGCGTCGAGCCGTCGCGGGTCGAGCCGACCGACGACGCGCCCGTTGACCTGGGCGGCCGGACCGAGTGCGCAGTTGCCCAGGCAGAAGACCTGCTCCAGGGTGACCGAGCCGTCCGGCGTGGTCTGTCCGACCTTGATGCCGAGCACCTGTTCGGCGTGGGCGACCACCTTTTCGGCGCCGACCGACTGGCACGCCTCGGCCCGGCAGAGCTTGACCGTGGTACGGCCGGCGGGTTCGGAGCGGAAGTCGGTGTAGAAGGTGACCACGCCGTGCACGTCGGCGCGGGAGAGGTTCAGCTCGGCGGCCAGGATCGGCACCACCTGCTGGTCGATCCACCCGAACTCGGCCTGGATCCGGTGCAGGATCGGCAACAGTGCCCCTCGATCCCCTCGGTGTGCCGCGACCAGCGCACGCACCCGATCCTTCACCGAGGCATCAGGACTGTCCACTGCCATCCCACCTCCACATCGCCGACCGCCACCGTGTTTACAATACTGTAGCCTGAATATCGTATGCAATACTGGCCCGTTCGGCTCGCCGCTCGGGCCGGTACCGGCCAGGTGACCTGGGGTATCTGCCACGCACCGTCTCGATCCTCGGTGCGCCACGGGCAGCGCTCACACCCCCGGAGGGTCGGGGTCGGTGCCGACGAAGCGGCGTCCTTACCTCCATCATGCCGCTCCGGACGCTCCGGCGGCAGGTTGATCTTTATCGAGATCTGTGCGCGGATGCGCCGGTCCGATGTGGACCGTCCGTGGAACCGGACCGGTGGGCGGCCGTACCGCGTCGGCGGGCGCCGGAGCACCCCGGTTATGGTGCGGCGATGAGCAACGGACAACGCGCCCTCGTCACCGGTGGATCACGCGGCGTCGGGGCTGCCGTCGCCACGGCACTCGCACAGGCCGGATACACCGTCGCCGTGCACTGCCGGGCGGACACCACCGAGGCGGACGCGGTCGCCGCCGCACTGCCCGGCCTCGGGCACGCCGTCGTCGCCGGTGACCTGGCCGACCCGGACCGGGCCCGGTCGGTGGTCACCACCGCGGTCGAGGCGCTCGGCGGGGTCGACCTCCTGGTCAACAACGCCGGACGGTACGTCGAACGGCCGATCACCGAAACCTCGTACGCGGACTGGCAGGCGAACTGGCGGGAGATCCTCGACGTCAACCTGCACGGGACCGCCAACGTCACCTGGTGCGTGGTGCACCACCTGCTCGAACGGCCCGAGGGTCCGGCCGGCGGGCGGATCGTCAACATCGGCTCCCGGGGCGCCTACCGGGGCGAGCCGAACGCACCCGCGTACGGGGCCAGCAAGGCCGGGGTGCACTCGCTGACCCAGTCCCTCGCCGTCGACCTCGCCCCGCACGGGATCGGTGTGGCGGCGGTGGCACCGGGGTTCATCCGTACCGAGATGGTGGCGTCGATGCTCGACGGGGCGGCCGGGGATCCGATCCGGGCGCAGAGCCCGTTCGGGCGGGTCGCCGAGCCCGCCGAGATCGCCGCCGCGGTCGCCTGGCTCGCCTCACCGGAGGCCGTCTGGGCCAGCGGTGCGGTCCTGGACCTCAACGGCGCCTCGTACCTGCGCTGAGCCGGCGGGCCGAGGCGGGTCAGTCCTCGGCGGCGAGGAGCAGGTCGCGCGCGTCGGCGACGAACCGGGCGCCGGCACCGGAGAGTTCCCGGTGGTCGCCGCTCTGGTGCAGGACCAGCGCCTCGGCGACCAGCGGGTGGTGCGGGGACCGGGACAGGTACCACCGGCCCGCCTCGACCTTGGCGCAGAGGTTCCCGTCGGCGAGGAAGCGCAGCGCCCGGCACGCGTTCAGTACGGCGTACCCCTGCGCGCCCTGGACCAGCGCCCAGTCGAGCTGCCCGCAGATCGCCTCCCGCAGCCGGTGCGCCGGTACCGGGCCGAAGACCCGGTCCGGCGGTGGGCCGGTGACCGCCAGCCCGTACCGGCGGCAGACCTCCAGGTGCAGGACGATTTCCGGGTCACCGGGATGGCCGCTGCCGGGAATGACGTGCGGGGTGCCGGTGGCGGTGCCGGCCACCCGTACCTCGAACGGGCAACCGCCGGGGGCGCGGGCGGTGGCGGCGGTGATGACGGTCAGTTCCAGGCCCCGTCCGGGGCAGCGGTCGACGGTCCGCCCGACTGCGGTGCCGAGCCGGTACTGGCCCGCCTCGCCGGTGTTCCGACCGACCACGGCGAGCAGGTCGACGTCGCTGTGCGCCGGGGAGAAACCGCCCAGCACGGCAGACCCGTGCAGGTAGAGCCCGACGAGGTCGGTACCGGGCAGGGTACGCAGCACCGTCGCGACCTGGCGGGCGTATCCGACCACCCGGTGGTTCGCGCGGGCAGCGACGGTCATGAGTACAGATGGTAATGGTCGGGCGCTCGCATTCCGCCCCGCCGACCGTGGCCGGAACCGGTCCGGACCGGCTGTACGAGTGCACGACCGGCGCCGCCCGCTTCGGCGTACGCTGCCGATTGTCGCCAGCCACCGATCCGGACGCGTTAGGAAGGGCCCCTTGCTCGACACACGCCTCTTCCACCATCTGGTGAGCTGGCTGGGGCAGTGGCCCACCCGGCAGCCGTTGCAGGTGGTGGGCTCGGAGCGGCGGATCCGGCCGGCCTGGGACGGGCAGGTGCACCCGGTGGTCGGGGTCGGCGCACCGGGTGGCCTGGTGCTGTCGGTGCAGCCGGACCGGTTGGCGGCCGTACGCGAACTGGCCGGGAAGCCGTTCGACACCCTGCTCGCCGAGCTGCCGGCGGCGGTCGGTTATCCGGGTTGGCAGTCGTATCCGGCGATCTTCCGGTATTCGCTGGCGCCGGCCCCGCTGCCGGACGCGGGGGAGTGGGTCGCCTCCGACGATCCGGCGTTGCCCACCTGGCTGCGTCCGTTCGCCGACGTGCTGGTGGCCCGCGACGGCGACGGCGAGTACCTGGCCGGGGTGGGGATCAAACGCCACGACCGGTACGGACACGAGTTGTCGGTCGGCACCACACCGGCAGCCCGGGGGCGGGGGTTGGCCCGGCGGTTGGTGGCGCAGGCCGCCCGGCGGGTGCTCGACGAGGGTGCGGTGCCGACCTACCTGCACGCGCCCGACAACCATGCCTCGGCGCGGGTGGCCGAGGCGGCGGGTTTCCCGAACCGGGGTTGGACGGCGTACGGGGTCTTTCGCTCGGAGTAATCACCGCTGGCAGTGACCGTGGTGGATGCCTTTCGCGGGGGTCGGCTGCGTTCAGCCTGGCTGTGGTGGGTTGACAACGTATCGACCGAGATGGTCATATCGAAGTAGTTAACACTCTTAACAGTTTGGTGTCGGTCACCCCCGCCTGCCCGGCCGAGCCGAGCCAGTCGGCCACTCCCACCAGGAGGACCTGATGTCCCATCCACTCCGGCACGCCAGGTGGGCGTTCGCCGTCACCGCGGTCACCGCCCTGCTGCTGACCGCCGCCCCGGCCGCCACCGCACAGGTGAGCGGCACCGTCGCCACCGCAGAGGTGAGCGGCACCGTCGGCGCCGCCCCGGCACCCGCGGGTGACGTCGTGATCGCCGCGCCGGCCACCTTCACCCACCCCGGTGTGCTGGTCAGCCGGCCACAGCTCGACTTCATCCGGGGCCGGGTCAACGCGTACGCCCAGCCGTGGCGCGCCGCGTACGACCAGATGATGGCCAGCCGGTACGCGTCCCTGACCCGGACCGCGAAGCCCCGCGCGGTGGTCGAGTGCGGGTCGTACTCGAACCCGAACAACGGGTGCACCGACGAGCGGGAGGACGCGCTGGCCGCGTACACGCTGTCGCTGGCCTGGTACATCACCCAGGACACCCGGTACGCCACCAAGGCCATCCAGATCATGGACGCCTGGTCGGCGGTGATCCAGGACCACACCAACAGCAACGCACCGTTGCAAACCGCCTGGGCGGGCTCGTCCTGGCCCCGGGCCGCCGAGATCATCCGGTACACGTACACCGGGTGGTCGTCGGCGAGCATCACCCGGTTCGGCAACATGCTGCGCAACGTCTACCTGCCGGAGATCATCAACGGCAACACGTACAGCAACGGCAACTGGGAACTGAGCATGATGGAGGCGTCCATCGGCATCTCGGTCTTCCTGGAGGACCGGACGGTCTACGACCGGGCCCTGGCCAAGTTCCGCGCCCGGGTGCCCGCCTTCCTCTACATCACCAGCGACGGGGCCTTCCCGAAGGGTCCGGCCGGCAGCACCATCGACACCCGGGCCGAGGTGGCGAGCTACTGGCAGGGACAGAACACCTTCGTGGACGGCCTGTCCCAGGAGACCTGCCGGGACTTCGTCCACACCGGGTACGGACTGTCCGCCATCGCCCACGTCGCCGAGACCACCCGTCACCAGGGCCAGGACCTCTACCCGGAGTTGCAGGACCGGCTCCGGCACGCGCTCGGCTTCCACTCCAAGTACCAGCTCGGCGAGGCGATCCCGAGCTGGCTCTGCGGTGGCACCCTGACCAAGGGCCTGGGCCCGGTCACCGAGGTCGGGTTCAACGCGTTGAACACCCGGATGGGCATCGCGATGACCAACACCCAGCGGCTCACCGAGCAGCAGCGCCCGGCCGGCACCAACAACCTCTTCGTCGCCTGGGAGACCCTGACCCACGCGAACAACCCCAACTGACCGTACGGCACCACGGAAAGTCGCCGGCACACCCGCGCCCACGGGTGTGCCGGCGCACCCCGTACCGCTGGCTGCCTTTCGTGATCGCGTAGAGCTTGGCCGGTCATAGCGAGCCAAAACCTTCGGGATCATGGGGCACCCACCGGCGACCGCCGTACGCGGAGGGGTTTTTCCGTTGCGGGGCGGGCCGGGGCGGTCGAGACTGCCCGGATGAGCGCGATGCCGGCGACGTTCGAGGAGCTTGTCACCGAGGGCGCGTCCGTGCCGGTGGAAGGCTGGGACTTCTCCTGGTTCGCCGGGCGGGCCACCGAGGAACGCCCCTCCTGGGGTTACTCCCGCCTGCTCGGGGACAGGATGTCCCGGGCGAGCGCCGCTCTTGACCTCCAGACCGGCGGCGGCGAGGTGCTCGCCACCATCGCGCAGGCGCCACCGCTGCTGGTGGCCACCGAGTCTTGGCCGCCGAACGTCGACATCGCCCGGCACAACCTGGCCTCGGTCGGTGCCCACGTGGTCGCCGCCACCGACCTGCCGTTCCGCGACGCCGCCTTCGACCTGGTGGTCAGCCGGCATCCGGTCGACACCCGGTGGCCGGAGGTGACCCGGGTGCTCCGCCCCGGCGGCATCTTCCTCTCCCAGCAGATCGGCCCCGGCACGGTCGGCGAGCTGGCCGAGGTGATCGCCGGGACGCTGCCGGCCAACCCCCGGCGGGGGACGGCCTGGATCGCCGCCGAGGCCGGGGCCGCCGGCCTGGAACTGCTCGACCTGCGCGAGGAGTCCCTGCGTACGGTCTTCCACGACATCGGTGCGGTGGTCCACTTCCTGCGCAAGGTGATCTGGATCGTGCCCGGTTTCACCGTCGAGCGCTACCGCGACGAACTCGCCGCGCTGCACCGGCGGATCGAGGCGGACGGCCCGTTCGTCGCACACGCCCGGCGGATCCTGGTCGAGGCCCGCAAGCCTCGGTGACCGGATCCGCCGGGCGTCCCCCCGTTCCCCTCGCGCTACCGCTGGCGGTGCCAGAGGTAGATGCCGGATCCCACCAGGAGCAGGCTGACCAGGCTGGCGCCGGCGCGTACGGTGTTCCAACCGGTCCAGCGGGACGAGTACTCCGCCCAGACCCGCGCAGCCTCCGCCGGATCGGCCGGCACCGTCGTCGCGGCGAGCAGGTCGTTCATCGGTACGTTGACCGCCACCGTCGGGAGGAACGCGCCGAACAGGTAGACGGCGGCGGCGAGCAGGAAGAGGACCGCCGCCGGCCGGTGCCCGAGGACCAGCAGCAGTACGCCGGTCAGCGTCGCCGTGACCAGTGGCCCGAAGAACGTGACGAAGAAGAGCGGATTCTGGATCTTCACGTTGATGCTGTTCATGGCCCTGATCGCGGAGCCGCCGTCGACCGCGTTCAGGCCGGGCATCACCGAGACCGAGTAGGCGTAGTACAGGCCGGCGATCGCCCCGGTCACCGCCAGTGTCACCGCCGCCGACCAGGCGGCCAGGGCGGAGGTCACGACGCGTCCACCGGTGCCGGCGCGGACCAGACGCCGGTGGCGGCGGCCTCGCGGGCGTACTCGGCGAAGTCGCGGGGCTCGCGCCCCAGGGCCCGCCGCACCCCGTCGGTCAGGTACGCGTTGCGTCCGTCCAGCACCTGACCGAAGAGGTCGACCAGCACCTCCACCAGTTCCGGCGGTACGTCGTACCGGGCCATCTCGGCGGCGTACCCCTCCGGTGGCATCGACTCGTAGTGGATCGGCCGTCCGGCGGCGCGGGCGATCTCGGCGGTCGCCTCGGCAAAGGTGAGCAACCGGGGGCCGGTCAGCTCGTAGAGCTGCCCCGCGTGCCGGTCCCCGGTCAGCGCCTCGGCCGCGATCTCGGCGATGTCCTCCGCGTCGACGAACGGCTCCGCCACCTCGCCGGCAGGCAGCAGCACCGCGCCGTCGGTGACGAAGTCGGCCAGGAAGTCCTCGCTGAAGTTCTGGTTGAACCAACTCGCCCGCAGGATCGTCCACGCCACCCCGGAGTTCCGGACGACCTCCTCGCTGAGCTGGGCCGCCGGCTCGCCCCGACCGGAGAGCAGGACCAGTCGCCGTACCCCGGCGGCGACCGCCCGCGCGGTGAAGGCACGGACCGTGTCGACCGCGCCCGGTGCGGCCAGGTCGGGGTAGTACACCAGGTAGACCGACTCCACCCCGGCCAGTACGCCGTCCCAGGTGCGCTCGTCGGTCCACTCGAACGGCGGCTCCCCGGTACGGGAACCGACCCGTACCGACCGGTTCCCGGCGGTGAGGCGGCGCACCACCCGGCGACCGGTCTTGCCGGTGCCGCCGAGCACCAGGACCGGTGCGTCAAACGTGTTCGCTGTCATGCCACCAGTCAAGTCCGGGCGGCTGCCGGCGGGAATCGTCGAGACGCTCGACCGCATGCGCCGGCGTCTAACCTTGGGCGCATGGATCCACTCGCGGGGCTGCTGGACGGGCCGAGGGCGCGGGGCGCGTTCCTGATCCGCTCGGTGTTCGACCCACCCTGGTCGGTACGGATCGAGGACCACGCACCGCTCACCCTGATGTCGATGGTGCGCGGCGAGGCGTGGGTGCTACCGGACGGCGGCGAGCCGGTACGGCTGCGCCCCGGTGACGTGGCGATCGCGCGGGGGCCGGCGCCGTACACCGTGGCCGACGATCCGGCGACCCCGCCGCAGGCGGTGATCCATCCCGGTGAGCTCAGCACCACACCCGCCGGTGACGAGCTGTGCGAGGTGATGGACCTCGGCGTACGAACCTGGGGCGAGCGGGTCGACGGAACGGCGGTGCTGCTCAGCGGCACGTACCAGGTCGAGGGTGAGGTCAGCCAACGGCTGCTGCGGGTGCTGCCGCCACTGCTCGTGCTGCCGGGCGAGGCGTGGAACAGTCCGCTGGTCGGGCTGCTCGCCGACGAGATGACCAGGGACGAGCCGGGCCAGGAGGTGGTCCTCGACCGGCTGCTCGATCTGCTGCTCATCGCCGTACTCCGAGCCTGGTTCTCCCGGCCGGAGGCGGCGGCCCCGGCCGGCTACCGGGCGCACGGCGACCCGGTGGTGGGGCCCGCGTTGCGGCTGCTCCACGACCAACCGGCGCAGCCCTGGACGGTGGCCACGCTGGCGGCCCGCACCGGGGTCTCCCGGGCGGCCCTGGCCCGCCGGTTCACCGAACTGGTCGGTGAGCCGCCGATGGCTTACCTGACCAACTGGCGGCTCGCCCTCGCCGCCGACCTGTTGCGCGAGCCGGACGCGACGGTCGCCGCGGTGGCCCGGCGGGTCGGTTACGGCAGCCCGTTCGCGCTCAGCTCCGCCTTCAAACGCGTACGCGGACTCAGTCCGGCCCAACACCGCACGTCGGCCTGAGCCTGGTCCGGCGTAACGCCCTCAGGTGAGTTCGGGAACGTTGGCGAGGTCGAGGACGATGGCCTGGGCCACCTCGACCAGCCGCTGGTTGGTCGACCGGGCGTGCCGGCGGATCAGTACGAACGCCTCGTCCACGCTGATGCCGTTGCGCTGGGCGATGGCGCCCTTCGCCTGCTCGATGGTGACCCGGCTGTTCAGCGCGTTCTGGAGCTGGGCGGTGAGTTCCTCGCCCCGGCTGATGGCACGTTCGTGCAGGATGGCGATCGAGGCCAGATCGGCGAGCGCCTGCACGATCGGGATGTCCTCGCTGTTGAGCGGTTCGCTCGCGGTGGCGCCGAAGACGTTGAGCGCCCCGATGACCTGCGTACGCAGCCGGAGCGGGAAGGCGTGTACGGTGCGGAACCCTGCGGCGGTGGCGTACGGCACGAACTGTGGCCAGCGCTTCATGGCGCTGCTCAGGTCGGTGTTCACCACTGGGGCACCGGTTCGGAACGCGTCGAGGCACGGGCCCTCGTCGTTCTGGATCTGGAACAGCTCGAGAACCCGGGCCTCTTCCCGGGACGCGGCGATGAACTGGAGCTGGTTGTAGTGGTTGGCGAGGACCAGACCGACGACGCCCGCCTCGGCGAGCTCCGCTGCCCGCTGGGTGAGCGTCTGTAGGAAATCGATGAGGTCGAACTCGTCCACGAGGGTGTCGGAGATCTCGACGAAGATCCTCGCGAGTCGTTGTGATGAGACTGCGGTCATGACAAGCTCCTGGCCCCTGTTCCTAAGGATGCTGTCGTTCATTTCTGGGTCTGGTCGAATCGCAACTTGCGGTCGACGACGTCCTGCGCCACGTCGTGGAGTGGCCGCCCCTCGGCATAGGCGTGGGCGCGCAGCCGGATCAGCGCCTCCTCAATGGTGACGCCGAGTTGCGCCATGATCATGCCCTGTGCCTGCGCCACCTCGGCCCGGAAGCCGGGCGACTGGTCGACCCCGATCGGCAGGGTGCGACCCGTTGCGGTGCCCTGACCGTCGAGCACGACACTGAGCGCGATCTCCGCGAAGGTGAGCGCCTGATCGAACGCGTCCTTGGTCAGTGGGCCCGTCCGGTGGCGGAAGAGGTCCAGGGCGCCGAGGCGCAGGGCCCCGACCTGGAGCGGAAGCGCGAAAACGGCGCGGACGTCATGCTCGCGGACGGCTGGTGCGTAGATCGGCCAGCGCCTCAGCGCCGTATCGGCGGTGAGGTCCGGGACCAGGACCGGCTTGCGCGTCTCGTACGCGTCGATGCAGGGACCCTCCCCCAGGGTGAACTGGAGTTCTTCCAACATGTACGTGGTCTCGTCCGAGGCGGCGGCGAAACCTCGGGCACCCTGCTCGCTGAGTACGGTGACGCCCGCGCCCGATCCGCCGAGTTCGTGCGAGGCGGCGCGGCAGATTCTGGACAGACTGTTCGCGACGTTGTCGGCTCCGTTGTCCGGACTCTCCTGTTGTGCGATGGTCGAGAGTGCCCGGACCCATCGACCCGCCGGGCGATTCGTCGTCATGCCTCGACCACGCGCCGGCCGGCCTGCCGATTTGGATCGGAGTATGTCTGTGAAGTCATCATCATCATTGGGGCGCACCTTCCGGATTAGTGAGAGGTGCCGCCGGTTGGAAGCGACATCAACAGAGATAGGGGAACGATACATCCCGTGGCTCACTCTGCCATTCACCCGTCTGCATGATTCTTTGTCGGGTCCCGTTGACAGCCCCTCTGACCTGGGATAACGTTGTTTCATCCAGTAGTGGATGTTGCCCCAGACCTTGGCAATCGAGGACGACACACCAAAGGTGGGGCCCGTATGAATTCCCCTCATCTGTGCTAGGGACCATTCCGCGCTGAGCGCTCACCGCCGTGGCCGTGTGCCCGGGCCGGGCTGATGTTCGTGCCCGGATCCGCAGGATCTGTATCGCGACCGATCCGCTAAGGAAATGTCGCCGTGCATTTTCCACGCACCGCCGACCCGGCTCTCATCGACCCGTTACCGGCCCCGCGTGCCGTACGCCCGGCACCGGCCGGTCATCGTGGACATGAGACCACAACTGATTCGAGTTTTCCTGTGCGACTTCGTTCGGCACTCCGGGTTGGTGTCGGGCAGAAGGACGGCAACATGAACGAGAAGTCGACTTCGGGGAGTCGTCTCAAATCGACGCCCTTCTGCCAGCGGTCATCGGTCACCGTCTGCCGCACCGCGGATCGTCGCCGTACCCGCCGGGGTACACATGGCCGCCGCTCCGATCGTTTCCGGAGCTGGGTCGGGCGGCCGGGAACCCGTCGGCCCGGGGTACGGCCGGGTCGGTCACTTGGCTGACCGCCGATCGGGGCCAGAACGATCGCACCGGCTCCGCTCCGACGTTTCCGTGTCGGGCCGCGCGTTTCAGTGCGGTCGATGACGTTCCAGGGCGGCATTGACTCCTGTCGTCCGACCGGTGGTGGCGAGGCGCTCCTGTCACCGTTATCCGGTCCCGGATGAAACTCCTTTCAACTCGTGGCCGGGGCTGGGAGTGGGGACCATTCATGCCCTAATTAATAGGATATGTCAGATAGGTGTCGTGTAGCGGTCACCTGCTGGCTTATGGGGATATAGGCGAATTAGTGTCGGGGAATGAGCCAGCCACCGCAACGGGTGTGTGGAGGCGAAGGGAAAACATCATGTGGGCAAGACGCATTGCCGTGGTGACCGTGGCCGTGACCGTGACCGCGCTGGGTGGCGCCGTGCCCGCCCGGGCGGGTGCCCAGGGTCAGACGCTGTTCGGCGACGTGAACGGTGACAGACGTACGGACCGCGTCCAACTCACCTCGGCCCCACCCGACAGGTGCGGGGTCCTGGTGCAGTTGGGTAGACCGGGCGGCGGTTTTCAGGGGCCGAAGTTGTACACCTATCCGAACCCCGCCGGAGCTGGCGCCGTTCTACAGTGCCCGGATATCGGAACCCTGGTCGACCTCGGGCGGAACGGGTCCATGGAACTGGTCGTGGGATGGTTCGCCGGCCGTCCGGTGGGCGTGGACCAGGATTTGCTGATTCTGCGGGACTTCCGCCCCTCGGGTGGGACCACCGGCCTGTTCCAACCCAGCTACATAGACGTCTCCGACTTCAACGGTGACGGGCGCAGGGACGTTTACCAGTGGACCGACCAGGGGGAGGGAATCACCACCCTCCTGAACGAGGCCGACGGCAGCCTCGCCCCGGGCGAGCTACGCTTCTGCGCCACCCCCATCCAACCCCCGCAGCTTGCCGACTTCACCCTGGACCGGGCCACCGAGGTGGTCTTCTCGTACTTCGAGCGCTGCGGTGCCCCGCAGTCCGGAGTGGCCGTGCTCTTCGGCGACGGCGGGACCGACTACCTGGAGCAGGACCCAGGGGGCTCGTTCACCTGGGCCTGCTCGATCGTAGACGCCGACCTGGACGGTATACCGGACGTGCAGACAGTCAACGACGTCACCTCCGAAGTCTCGCACTACCTGATCCGTCCCCCGGTCAGGTTCGTCGAGGCGCCCACCCCGGCGGCGGACGAGGCTGTGGTCACCGAGCCCGTACCGACGCCCATCCCGGTGCTGGCCAACGATGTGGTGACGGTCGCGGTGCGGGTGGAGATCGACACACCGCCACGCTACGGCCGGGTCGAGATCACGCCGCAGAAGACCCTGCTCTACATGCCTCCGGCAATCCCGCCGGCGACCGTCGACACCTTCACCTACCGGGTGATCGACGACGGCAAGGTCGCCGTAGCCCCGGTGACGGTTGCGCTCCGGCTACCGACCGCGCGACCGGCGAGCGCCACCCCGGCGGCACCACGGGGCACCGAGCCCGCACGGTGAATGAGCGGCCGACGCCATCATCCGCGCCGATGTCCTGCTCGGGCCGCGCGAATCCGCAAATCGAGATCCTGATTGGAGGAATCATGTGGAGAAGATTCATCGCCCTGATGACCGTCGTGACGGCGATGGTCGCAGCGGGCGCGGTCACGGGCACCGCTCGGGCCGGTGGACCGAACCAGACCATCACCGGCGACGTGACCGGCGACGGACGCAGCGACCGGGTCACCCTGGTCGACGTGGACCCCGACGAATGCGGTGTGGTGGTGGAAGCGGGCTTGGACGGTGGCCGCTTCGATCTACCGGTCGCCCACTTCTACACCGACCCGCCGGGTGCGGGGACGCTCGACGACTGTCCCAACATCGGCACCGCCCTCGATCTCAGCGGGGACGGCTCGAACGACCTGCTGGTGGGATGGTCCAACGGCCGACCCGCCGGATCCGACGTCGACCTGCTGGTGTTGGAGAACTTCAGCGCGGCGGACGGCTTCGTCGCACTGCCCAACCCCGACTTCATCGGATCGGGGCACTTCAACGGTGATCTGCGCCGGGACATCTACCAGTGGTCCAACGCCGACCGTGCGTTTGCCACCTTTCTCAACGACGGCGGCAACCTCATCCCGGGCCCGATGCGGTTCTGCGGCAGCGGCCTGACCGCCAGGCTCTCCGACGTCGACCGCAACGGCACGATGGACGCGGTCATCACATACGAACAGGGCTGCGAGGACACCTCGTCGGGCGTGGTGGTGCTGCTCAGCTCCGGCACGGTGGTGCACCTCGAACGCAGTGCCGCAGGCACCACCCGGTGGACGGCCGCCGTGCAGGACGAGAACGGGAACGGCAATCCCGACGTGGTCACCACCAACGTCAACAACGGCGCGGTGAACCACTGGATCGGAGACGGTCGTGGCGCTTTCAGCAAGGCGCCGATCGCCAACGCCGACACCGCCACGACCACGGGCACCAGGAAGGTGGACATCCCGGTGCTGGCCAACGACATCGCGCCCGACAGCGCGAACCTGACCATCGCCACCCCGCCGTCACACGGCACGGTGCAGATCACGAGCCGCCGGACGGTGCTCTACACGCCGAACGCGTCACACGGATCAACCGACAGGTTCAGCTACCGGCTGACGCTCGGGGGACGCACCGTCAGCGCCTCTGTCGCCATCCGGTTCTGACCCGGGCAGCCGCATCACCGCTTCCGAACCGCCGGGTTCCTCCCGCGCAAGCGTGCGGGGGGAACCCGGCGAGGTATCAACCCACCGATCGGACTCGAAACCACAGCATGTGAGGGGGCAGCGATGTCCAGGAGAACAGGAACACGACGCGGAGTTTCGGCCGTACTGGCGCTCTGCCTCGGGCTGGTCGCGGCGGGCGCTCCGCCGTCCTGGCCGGCACAACCGGTACGGGCCGCCGCGCTCCCGCCCGGTTTCACCGACCAGGTGGTCTTCTCCGGGCTCGTCCAACCCACCAAACTCGTGTTCTCACCCGACGGCCGGATCTTCGTCGCGCAGAAGAACGGGATCATCAAGGTCTTCCACGGGTTGTCCGACCCCACCCCGACCACCTTCGCCGACCTGCGAACCAACGTCTACGACTATTCCGACCTGGGCCTGGTCGGGCTGGCGCTGCCGCCCGGCTTCCCCACCACCCACCCGTGGGTCTACGTCGGCTACACCTACGACGGTGTTGTCGGCGGGACCGCCCCGACCCATCGCGACACCTGCCCGGTGATCGGGAACTGCCTTTCCAGCGCCCGGGTGTCCCGCCTGCACATCAGCGGTGACGTGATGAACGGCACCGAGCGGGTGCTCCTGCACGACTGGTGCCAGCAGAGCGACACCCACTCGATCGGTGACATCGGGTTCGGCCCGGACGGGCGCCTCTACATCGCCGGTGGCGACGGGGCGTCCGGCAACACGATGGACTACGGCCAGCTCGGCACCCCGAGCAATCCGTGCGGCGACCCGCCGTCCCCGGTCGGTGGCCCGATGACCCCGCCGACGGCCGAGGGTGGGGCGCTACGGTCACAGGACCTGCGTACCACCGCGGATCCGACCGGCCTGGACGGGACGATCGTCCGGGTGCACGAGACCACGGGCAAGGCCCCGGCCGACAACCCGCTGGCGAAGAGCCCGGACGCGAACACCAAGCGGATCGTCGCGTACGGGCTGCGCAACCCGTTCCGCTGGGTGTTCCGGCCGGGCACCGGTGAGATCTGGGTCGGTGACGTCGGTTGGCGCAACTACGAGGAGATCGACCGGGTGGTGGCCCCGGTCGCCGGGCCGGTACGCAACTACGGCTGGCCCTGCTACGAGGGGCCCGCAGTGCAGGGCAACTACCGGGCGGCCCATCTCAACCTCTGCGACAGCCTCTACGCCGCACCCGCCGGTACGGTCACCGCGCCGCACTACAGCTACGCGCGTACGCAGGTGATTGCTCCGGGGGACGGGTGCCTGGTCGGCCGGGCCGTGATCAGTGGGCTCGCCTTCTATCCGAGGACCGGAGGCCGCTATCCGGCGACGTACGCCCGCGCGCTGTTCTTCTCCGACTTCCTGCGCGGCTGCGTCTGGGCCATGCTGGCGGGTCCGAACGGTGTACCGAACCCGGCCACGATCGTTCCCTTCGCCACGGCGGCCACCCCCGTCGACCTCCAGATCGGGCCGGAGGGAAACCTTTACTACGTGGATCTGTCCGGCGGGACAATCCGCCGGTTCCACTTCGGCTAGCCGGTTTCGTGGCGCGGACCGTGGACCCCGGCGGGCCCACGGTCCGCATCCTTCCCCAGGCCGAAGTCCTCGGTGCCGCCCGCCGACGCATGGCTGGCGGGCGGTGGCCGGCGGGTCGCCGTGATGGGGTGCGAACCTGTCGGTACGACCAGTGGTAACGCTACGAATCCGAGCGGTTGCTTTCAAGACTGCGGGAGAGCCGTCCAAAATGTCCGTTCGGGGGACTTGACGGGTAAATGCCCATTGCCCCTATCGTGCCCGTCCCGCCGCAGGTGCCAGGCGCAGCACCCGCAGCAGGCGTACGGTCGGCCCGCGTGCCACCGTCACCGTCGCGGCGGCCAGCACCCCGCCCAGGATCAGCCCGGCCAGTACGTCGTGCGGATAGTGCACCCCGGCCACCACCCGCAGGAGTGCGGTCAACCCGGCCAGCGGCAGGGTGAACAGGGCCAACCGGGGTACGACCAGCGCCAGACCCATCGCGAGCGCACCGGCGATGGTGGCGTGGTTGCTCGGGAACGACCAGTCGCCGACATCGGGGCAGGCGGCCAACGGCTGCACCCCGGCCAGCGCCCGGCACGGCCGCTCCTGGTCCACCACCAGCTTCGACGCCTCGCTCAGCGCGTACGCGGCACCGGTGGTGACGAGGACCAGCACCGCCCCGGCCAGCAGGAGCGGGTCGCGTCGCCGTCCGAGCCAGCCGATTCCGGCGACGAGTGCGAGCAGTATCAGCAGGGCCGCGTCGGTGGTCAGTTCGACCAGTCGGTGCAGCCACCCGGGGGTGCCGGCAATCGCCTCGACGATGGCCCGGTAACCGTCCGCCGAGACGCCGTCGGTCACCTTGATCACCGCCGGGTCGCCGAGCCCGCCGGGCGCGAGCCAGCCCACCAGCCCGGCTCCGCCCACCACGAGCCCCAACGCCGTCCAGAGCCGGACCGCTTGGCTCCCGGTACGGCGGCGCTGCGTCGGACCGCCCGCCCCCGTACCGGTACCGGTTGGTTCCGCTGACCGTTCCGTCGACCGTTCGCGCTCCGCCATGGTGAACACTGTATGAACGCGAGGTGGCCGCAGTCTTGTTCCGTTCGTCGGTGTCGCGACCCGACGAAGGTCAGTCGGGCTGGCCGGAGGCGGTCAGCCGGCCAGGCCGAGGGTGTCGGCGGCGGCCCAGCCGTTGGCGTGGCTCGCGCCGTACGTGGTGACGAAGGCGCGTACGCCCGCCGGTCGCCAGGTCGACGGCCAGCCCATCTCCACCACGGTCACCGCCTGGTCGACCGCCAGCGCCTCGATCAGCTCGGCCGCGCCCGGCAGCCGATGGACGTGCCGGCCGACCAGCACGATCGGCCGTCCGTCGGCCAGCTTCGCCAGCGTCTCCGGGTCGGTCTCGGCGGCCACCAGCGGCAACTGCTCGGTGCCGCCCAGGTGTGGTCCGAGGCCCCAGGGGACCCGCCCCTCCGCGATCGTCGAGCTGGAGACGAGTTGCACCACGAGCGGATCGTCCAGGCCGGACAGCACGCCCTCGACCCGTACCGCGCGCTTCGCGGCGGCGTACCCCAGGTTGCCGGCGGTGATCTCGGCGGTCCCGGCGGCCCGGGTCCAGGCGGCGAGGGCGTCGGCGCGACCGGCGGCCTCCTCGACCCGCTCGGTGGAGAGCCGGCCGTCGCGCAGCGCCGCGACGATCTCGGCGGCCACCTCCTCGACCAGGGCGGCGTCCACGTCGGCGCCGATGCAGAGCAGGTCGGCGCCCGCGTCCAGGGCGCGGACCGCGGCCGGGCCGATGCCACCGGCGGCCAGCGCCGCGCCCTTCATCTCCAGCGCGTCGGTGATCACCGCACCGGCGAAGCCGTATTCGCGGCGGAGCAGGTCGACCAGGACGGCCCGGCTGAAGGTGGCCGGACCGTCGCCGGTCAGCGCCGGCACCCGGATGTGCGCGGTCATGATCGCCTTGGTGTCGGCGGCGACCACCGCGGCGAACGGCGGCAGGTCGCGGACCCGGAGCAGGTCCAGCGGTACGTCCACGGTCGGCAGCTCGTAGTGCGAGTCGGCGATGGTGGCACCGTGACCGGGGAAGTGCTTGGCGCAGGCGGCGACCCCGACCGACTGGAGGCCGGCGACGGCGGCGGCGGAGTGCGCGGCGACCCGGACCGGGTCGGCGCCGAACGAGCGGGTGCCGATGATCGGGTTGTCGTCGGCGCTGTTGACGTCGACCGTCGGGGCCAGGTTGACGTTGATCCCGACGGCGGCGAGTTCGGCACCGATGGCCTGGTAGACCCGCCGGGTCAGGCCGACGTCGTTGACCGCGCCGAGCGCGGCGTTGCCCGGGTACGGGCTGCCGGTGGCGTGGGCCAGCCGGGTGACGTCGCCGCCCTCCTCGTCGATCGCGATCAGGACGTCCGGGCGGACCGCGCGCAGGGCGGCGGTGCTGGTCGCGACCTGGGCCGGGTCGGTGACGTTGCGGCCGAACAGGGTGTGGCCGGCGAGCCCGTCGGCGACCAGGCCGAGCGCCCAGTCGGGCGGCGAGTCGCCGGGAAAGGCGGCGAGCAGGGTACGCAGCGCCAACCGGCGGAGTCCTGGATCAGTCCCCACGTTGTCTCCTCTTCGCGGCCCCCACTGGTCCGAGTGTCGCACCAAGCAGGGCCATCTCGTGACCAACCGGTGCCCTGTCGGCTTACCGCCGGAGCACCGACTGGCCGTTACGCTACGGCTACTCGGTAAAGGCTAACCCATCTAATAACAAACTTTACTAATAATTAGGGGACCTGAATGGCTTCCACCCGGCTACCCGGCACGCCCCGGCTGCTACGCGCGCTCAACGACCGCGCCGCGCTCGAACTGCTGCTCTCGCAGGGGCCGCTGACCCGGGCGCAGCTCGGCGAGCTGACCGGGCTGTCCAAGGTGACCGCCTCCCAACTCGTCGAACGGCTGGAGGAGCGCGGGCTGGTCATCCGGGTCGGCGAGCAGGCCGGTGGGCGCGGGCCGAACGCCCAGCTCTACGCGGTCGAGCCGGGCAGCGCGCACGTGATCGGGGTGGACGTCGGCCCGGACCGGGTGGTCGCCGCCTGCGCCGACATCACCGGCAAGGTGATCGGCCGGGTGGAACAGTCCACCCGCGACACCGACGACCCGGTCGGCGTCGTACACAACGCGGTGGTCCAGGCGGCGAGCAGCGCCGGAGCGTCGCTGAGCAGCGTACGGCGGGTGGTGCTGGGTACGCCCGGTCTGGTCGACCCGACCACCGGCGACATCACCTTCGCGTTCAACCTGCCCCGCTGGCACCGGGGTCTGCTCGCCGCCCTCCGGGAGGACCTGCACACCCCGGTCGTGTTCGAGAACGACGTCAACCTCGCCGCCCTCGCCGAGGCACAGTCCGGTGCCGCCCGTGGCGTCGACGACTTCGTCCTGGTCTGGGTCGGTGTCGGTGTCGGTCTGGCCATCGTGCTGAACGGCAAGCTGCACCACGGCAGCAGCGGCGCGGCCGGCGAGATCGGCTACCTGCCGGTGCCCGGCGCACCCATCCCGCGTGACGTCTCCCGCCGGGCCAAGCCCGCGTTCCAGCAGCTCGCCGCCGCCGACGCGGTCCGGGTGGTCGCCCGCGAGCACGGCTTCCGGGCCCAGACCGCCGCGGACGCGGTACGCGCCGCGATCGCCGCCGGCACCGAGGGCGGTCAACTGCTGGACGAACTCGCCCGCCGGCTCGCGCTCGGGGTGGCCAGCACCTGCGTCGTGCTCGACCCGCCGCTGGTGGTGCTGGCCGGCGAGGTCGGTCAGGCCGGCGGCAGTGCGCTGGCCGAGCGGGTGCAGCACGAGGTCGCGGCGATCACCCTGGTCACGCCACGGGTGGTGGTGACCGAGCTGACCGACGAGCCGGTGCTGCGCGGCGCGCTGCGTACAGCCCTCGACGCGGTCCGGGACGAGGTGTTCGGCTCGACCGTCGGCTAGTTACCCGGTGGTTACCCAAGCTCCCTCGACATCGATGAACGTCGCACTATAGCGTTCCGTCATCCGGTGATCCAGATCCAGGATCATCGATCCCCTGGGGAGGAGTGACGGTGACTGTTCGGTTTTCCTCACGGCGTGCGAGCTACCTGCTCGGCGCCGCCCTGATCCTGGCCGCCGGTCCGGCCGGCCAACCCGCGCTGGCCGCCGGCCCGACCGACGTTCCCGGCAACGGTCCGGCGGTGGCCGGCGCCGAGGTACGGTCGCCGCTGGCCGGCGCGTTCGACCGGGCGGCGGCGCGGTACCAGGTGCCGGCCGACCTGCTCGCCGCGCTCGGCTACGCCGAAACCCGGCTCGACGGGCACGGTGGCGCCCCGAGCGCGTCCGGCGGGTACGGCGTCATGCACCTGACCAGCAACCCGAAACTGCGCACCCTGGACCTGGCGGCGACGCTCACCGGCCTCGAGCCGGCCGTACTGCGTACCGACAGCACGGCCAACGTCCTCGGTGCGGCGGCGGTGCTGCGCTCGTACGCCGACGCCGCCGGGTTGGACGCGACCCAGCGCGCCGACGTCGACCACTGGTACCTCCCGGTCGTTCGGTACGGCGGCGCCGGTGACCCGGCCGTCGCCCGGCTCTACGCCGACGCCGTGTACGACCTGCTCGGCACCGGTTTCAGCGCTCCGTCCGTCACCTCGGTCGCCCCCCGGACCGTCTCGCCGCAGCGGCGCGGGTACGCCACCGTCGCCCCGCTCGGCTCCTCCGCCAACGCCGGCACCGGCGGGGTGGGCACCCTCAGCACCGACTACGGCCCGGCCGCCTGGGCGCCGGCGTACTCCGGGAACTACACCGCGTCGAGTCGCGAGTCGGCGTACCCGATCAACTACGTGATCATCCACGTGGCGCAGGGGTCGTACGCCGGCACGGTGAACTGGTTCCAGAACTCGGCCGCCGGGGTGAGCGCCCACTACACCTTCCGCTCCTCCGACGGCGCCGTCACCCAGTCCGTACGCGACAAGGACATCGCCTGGCACGCCGGCAACTGGACGTACAACACCCAGTCGATCGGGATCGAACACGAGGGTTACGTCAACCAGGCGTCCTGGTTCACCGACGCGATGTACCGGGCGTCCGCCGCGCTGACCCGGCACCTGTGCGACAAGTACGGCATCCCCAAGGACCGGTCGCACATCATCGGGCACAACCAGGTCCCCGGTGCCACCCACACCGACCCCGGCCCGAACTGGAACTGGACCACCTACATGCAGTACGTCACCGGCTCCGGTGGCGGTGGCGGCGGCTGGGCGTCCACCGTGGACAACACCACCTCGGGCCGGTTCACGGCGAGCGCCAACTGGGGCGTGTCGACGTACTCCGCGCAGCGTCAGGGGGTCGACTACCGGTACGCCAACCCGGTCGCCGCCAGCGACGTCGCCTGGTACAGGTTCAACGTGCCGGCGACGGCGAGTTACCGGGTCGACGTCTGGTACCCGGCCGACCCCGGCTACAACGACTCCACCCCGTACGTGGTGGCGACGCCGAGCGGGAACCAGACTGTGATCGTCAACCAGCGCACCGGCGGCGGGCAGTGGCGCTCGCTGGGCTCCTTCACCCTCGCCGCCGGTGACGCCAACAAGGTCGGGGTGAGCCGCTGGGCCTCCGGCACCGGTTACGTGATCGCCGACGCCGTCCGCCTCACCCGCCTCTGATCTCAAGGGCGGCAGCAGGGGCACGGTCAGTAGCGAGCAGGGGAGGGGCACCCGGTCAGACCGGGCGCCCCTCCCCGGTCACACCAGGTCCCGCTTGCGGAAGTTGGCGAACGAGGCGAGCACGAAAGCGCCCACCACGACCAGCAGCACCAGCAGCGCCGCCGGCCAACCCAGCACGTACTGGGTGACCTGGCAGTAGCCGGCGGGGCCCGGGTCGCAGACGAAGCCCTGGTCGGTGAGGTGGAGTTGGCCGAGCACCCAGGCGCCGACATAGGTGGAGAGCATCAGGACGTCCGGGCGCGGGGCGTCGATGATCTCCATGACGATCCGGCCGCCGCCCTCCCAGATCACCGCGTAACCCGCGAGCACGCCCAGCGCGGCGGCGGTGTGCCGGCCCAGAACCGCGATCGCGAAGCCCAGCGCGGCCACCAGCAGGGTCAGGAACCACCCCCGGACCGTGGTGGTCAGGATCGTGTTCCAGAAGTCCGCGTCCAGGATGCCGGGGTAGCCACGCGTCTGGCCGACCAACCAGAACGCACCCAGGTACAGCACCGAGGAGACCATCGACAGTCCGAGTACGGCACCGAGCAGGGTGCCCAGCTTGGTTCCGAGTACGGTGAGCCGCTGCGGTCGCCAGAGCAGCAGGTTGGTCATCCCGCCCGAGTTCAGGTCGGCACCGATGTACGACGCCCCGACCAGGAAACCGAACAGCGCGAGGAACGTGATCAGGAAGTACACCAGCCCCGGCATCTGCCGTTCGAAGACGAACACCCCGGTCAGGTAGTCCTCGATCTGCGGCGTACGGGTGTACATCTCGTCGCAGTCGACCGGGTAGTTGGACCGGAACTCCTCCGGGTTCTCCTCGCGGGCTTCCCGGCACTCGCGCAGCCAGCGTTCGTTTGCGTCGATCTGCTCCTGCACCGCGACCCGCGCCCGTTCGACCTCGCCCGCACTGGGTTGGCGCGACCCGGCGATGGTGGTGACGACGGTGATCGTGAACGCGACCACCAGCACCGCCAGCATGAGCTGGACGAAACGTCGGGCACCCAGCCGCTCCAACTCGGCCTGGATGAGATTCACGCCTTCGTCCCCTCGTCGGTGGTGACCGGCGCTCCCGCACCGATGGCGGCCGGTGGTTTCCCGTCATCCGCGGTGGAGCCCAGCTCGATCTGCGCCGCCGGTCCGTGGCCCGTGTCCGGGCGCTGCGGCAGCACCGAGTCGTCGACCTGGTGCGGGTTGCCCTGCTGCGGCACGGTTCCGGTGAGTTCGAGGAAGACGCTCTCCAGGTCCGGGGTGAGCGGGGTCAGCTCGCGTACCCAGAGGTCCTGCTCGCCGAGGATGCGGCTGAGCGCGGCCGGATCGGACACCCCGGAGACCACCAGACGGTCGGGGTAGGTGACCACGTCGTGCCCGGCGCCCGTGATCAGTTCCGTGGCGCGGTCCTCCGGGTCGTCGACCCGTACCAGGTATTCGCCCCGGTCGAAGCCGGCCAGCACCTCGCCGACGGTTCCGGAGGTAACCCGCCGCCCCCGCGAGATGATGGTCACGTGGTCGCAGATCAGCTCGATCTCGGCCAGGATGTGACTGGAGACCAGGACGGTGACCCCGGACGACGCCAGGTCGCGGACCAGGTCCCGCATCTCCCGGATCCCGGCCGGGTCGAGCCCGTTCGCCGGCTCGTCGAGGATCAGCAGCTCCGGGTTCTTGAGCAGGGCCGAGGCGACCGCCAGCCGCTGCTTCATGCCGAGGGAGTAACCCTTGACCCGGTCTTCGGCCCGGTCCCGCAGACCGACCCGTTCGAGCACCTCGTCCACCCGTACCGGCTCGACCCCGCCGGCGGTGGCGAGCAGCCGCAGGGTGCGCCGGCCGGTGAAGTTGCCGAAGAACTGCGGGCTCTCCACGATCGCACCGAACCGGGGCGCGACCGCCGGCAGCCGTTCCGGCGCCGGTTCACCGAGCACCCGCATGCTTCCGGCGTCGGCCCGGACCAGGCCGAGCAGCGTACGCAGGGTGGTGGTCTTGCCCGAGCCGTTGGGGCCGAGGAAACCGTGCACCTGCCCCGCCTCGACCAGCATGTCGAACCCGTCGAGTGCGACCCTCGGCTCGCCCCGCAGGGGGCGGAAGCTCTTACGCAGCCCGTGTATCTCGATGACCGCGCTCACGCGACCCCCTCGCCGCGTCCGCCCATGTGGACCTCCGGTCCGTTCAGCGTGATCAATGACACGGCGCCCCACCTTACGGGGAGGCCGCCGTCCGTGGGGGGCGGCGACGCGTGCGTGGTTGGATGGACGGGTGCCTACTGACCTGGTCCACAACGTCGCCGGTGCCGTTGCCACCGGCCCGAACCCGAGCCCGGCCAGCGACGACCTGGTGATCGACCTCGCCGGGGTGAACGTGGTCCGCACCGGTGCGTTCCTGCTGCGGGACCTGAGCTGGCGGGTGGAGCTGGACGAGCGCTGGGTGGTGCTCGGCCCCAACGGCGCGGGGAAGACGACCCTGCTCAATCTGGCCGGCGGCCGGTCGCACCCGACCAGCGGCACGGTGCACGTGCTCGGGGAGAAGATCGGCCGCACCGACATGGCCGAGTTGCGTACCCGGATCGGGCTCACCACGGCCGGGTTGGCCGAGCGGATCCCGGGCGACGAGTCCGTACGCGACGTGGTGCTGACCGCGGCCTGGTCGGTGGTCGGCCGGTGGCGGGAGAGCTACGACGCGGTGGACGAGGCGCGGGCGCGGGCCCTGCTGGACCAGTTCGGCGTCGCCGGGCTGGCCGACCGGCGTTACGGCACCCTGTCCGAGGGGGAGCGCAAGCGGGTGCAGATCGCCCGTGCCCTGATGACCGACCCCGAGTTGCTGCTCCTGGACGAGCCGGCGGCCGGGCTCGACCTGGGCGGGCGCGAGGACCTGGTCGGCCGGCTGGCCGGACTGGCCCGGGACCCGGACGCCCCGGCCCTGGTGCTGATCACCCACCACGTGGAGGAGATCCCGCCGGGCTTCACCCACGCGCTCCTGCTGCGCGAGGGCGGCATCGTCGCCCAGGGTCTGCTCGGTGACACCATCACCGGGGACAACCTCTCCCGTACGTTCGGCCTGCCGCTCACCGTCGAACGCTCCGGGGACCGCTTCACCGCCCGCGCCGCCTGAGCCGTCCGACCGGTGCCGCCAAATATGGACAAGTGCCGTCATGTTGACGTGACTGTTAATTAAATTTACTGTTCCTTCATCGATACGTGTCGTCATGTCGATCCGATCGTCAGGGGAACAGGATGAACAGATTCCGTCGGCTGGCGACGCTGGTGTCCGCCACCGCGCTGGCCGTGACCGCAGCCCTGCTGGTGGCTCCGGGCGCGTACGCGGCGACCGCCAGTTTCACCAAGACCCAGGACTGGGGCAGTGGCTACGAGGCCCTGTTCACCGTCCGCAACAACACGACCAGCACGATCACCGGCTGGCGGGTCGAGTTCGACCTGGCCGCCGGCTCGACCATCGGCAGTTCCTGGGACGCGACCCGGACCACCTCCGGTAACCGCCACAGTTTCGTCAACCAGTCCTGGAACGGAACCCTCGCCGCCGGAGCGAGCACCACCTTCGGCTTCACCGTGTCGGGCACCGGCACCCCGACCAACTGCACCGTCAACGGCGGTTCGTGCACCGGCGGCGGAGGCGGCGGTGACACCCAGGCACCCACCATCCCCGGCAACCTGCGCAGCACCTCGGTCACCTCGACCAGTGTCTCCCTCGCCTGGAACGCCGCCACCGACAACGTCGCGGTGACCGGCTACGACATCTACCGGGGCGGGACTCTCGCGACCACGGTCACCGGCACCGGCGGCACCGTCGGCGGGCTGGCCGCCGCGACGGCGTACACCTTCACGGTCCGGGCGCGGGACGCGGCCGGCAACCTGTCGGCGGTGAGCAACCAGGTCACCGCGACCACCGCCTCCGGCGGGGGCGGCGGCACCACCCCGGCGGCGATCAACGGCCAGCTCCGGGTCTGCGGCGTCAAGCTCTGCAACCAGTACGGGCGCCCGATCCAGTTGCGCGGCATGAGCACGCACGGCATCCAGTGGTACGCCCAGTGTGTCAACAACAACTCCCTCGACGCGCTCGCCAACGACTGGCGTGCCGACGTGCTCCGGATCTCGATGTACATCCAGGAGGACGGTTACGAGACCGACCCGCGCGGCTTCACCGACCGGGTGCACGACTTCATCGAGCGGGCCACCGCCCGGGGCCTCTACGCGATCGTCGACTGGCACATGCTCGATCCGGGCGACCCGAACTTCAACCTCAGCCGGGCCCGTACCTTCTTCACCGAGATCGCCAGCCGGCACAGGGACAAGACCAACATCCTGTACGAGGTGGCGAACGAGCCGAACGGCGTCGGCTGGTCGACCATCAAGTCGTACGCCGAGCAGATCATCCCGGTGATCCGCGCGCAGGACCCCGACGGGGTGGTGCTGGTCGGCACCCGCGCCTGGTCCTCGCTCGGGCTCTCCGACGGTGCCAGCGAGACCGAGGTGGTCAACAACCCGGTCAACGCCACCAACATCATGTACACCTTCCACTTCTACGCCGCCTCGCACGGCACGTCGTACCTGAACGCGCTGAGCAGGGCCGCCGACCGGATCCCGATGTTCGTCACCGAGTTCGGCACCCAGACCGCCTCCGGTGACGGTGCGAACAACTTCACCCAGGCGCAGGCGTACCTGGATCTGATGGCCAGCAAGCAGATCAGCTGGGTCAACTGGAACTTCTCCGACGACTTCCGGTCCGGTGCCGTCTTCAACACCGGCACCTGCAACGGCACCACGTACGCCGGCACCGCCGTACTCAAGCCCGCCGGCGTCTGGATCCGCGACCGCACCCGCACCCCCGACAACTTCCCCACGTCCTAACCTGCGGGGGCCGCCGCCCCCTGCCGAGAACACCCGCTTTTGTAGAGAAAGAGGGGCTATCCGACTCGGGATAGCCCCTCTTTCTCTACATGAGTGCGCCCGGGGGCTTGCCAGGGATTATGTGTTGTGTAATCTAATGTCATGACACAGAACGCGGCGGTCGCGCCCAAGCTCAGCAACCCGATCAAGGCAGTCTCGGTGGTCAGCACCGGCACGGTGGACATCCGCCCGCAGCACGTGCGGTCGAACGGCACCCCGTTCCTGTGGTGGCTGATGACCTCACGCCGGTGGACCGACCCACGACCGATCAACGTCTACGTGATCGAGCGGGAGGACGGTCTCGTCCTGTTCGACACCGGGCAGGACCGGGCCTCGGTCACCGACCCGAACTACTTCCCGACCTCCGGCCTGACCGGCCTGATCTACCGGCGGCTCGCCCGGTTCCAGATCGACTCGGACCAGACGCTGACCGCCCGACTGGCCAGCATCGGTTACGACATCGCCGACGTGCACACCGTCGTGCTGTCGCACCTGCACCAGGACCACATCGGCGGCCTGTCCGAGCTGCGCCACGCCGAGATCGTCGTCGACCAGCGCGAGTGGGACGACCTGCACCAGCCGAACCCCGAGAACCGGGGCATGCTCACCAGTCACATCAACCTGCCCGGTCTGCGCTGGCGGCAGGTGACGCCACGCGCGACGAACGACCCGGCCGTCGCACCGTTCACCGCCGCCCACGACCTCTTCGGCGACGGCACCCTCGTCCTGCTGCCCACACCGGGACACACCCCCGGCTCGCTGTCGCTGCTCGTACGCCAGCCCGGCGCGACCCCGCTGCTGATGGTCGGTGACGTCACCTACGACGTGCACCTCATGCAGGACGGACACATCCCCGGCGTAGGCGAACGCGCCCGGCTGCGCGAGACGACCCGCGCGATCAACACCCTGCGCGGCCGGTACCCGAACCTCGCCGTCCTGCCCGCACACGACCCCGCCGCTGGCGGCCACCTCTCCGGCAGCTCCTGGGCCGAGCGAGCCGGCGTAACAACGGCAAGCTGACCGCTGCGAAAGCCCGAACACCCGCCGCCGCCGACCCGCCGCCGACCCGCCGTCGATCATGAAGTTAGCGACACTTTTCGGCGGTTGGGGTCAAGTGGTGAGTGCAATCGTTAAGCGGTGATGAGTTGTGCCAGGCGCTGGGCTGGGGTGGCCCAGTCCAGTGTCTGGCGGGGTCGGG